>CAYMFU010000264.1:0-27921 GCA_964389805.1 uncultured Roseivirgaceae bacterium
AAGGCCACGCTAATACCTGGTCAAACACCCCATGATCCTTATCGGTATGATCCTACGGTATATAGTTACGAATATGTACCGGCAATCAATACCGAAACCGAGGTACGGACATGGCATGATAAGATGTATTATCGGCCGATATCCCGAGATGAGATGAGCCGAAATGAACTTTTGGTGAATAATCCCGGATATGCGGAGTAGTCGTAAATAATTCTTAACCAAAAGAAAAAGAGGTTGTCTCAAATGAGGCAACTTCTTTTTTTTGCACCAAGGCTTAGAATCTTTTGGTGGAAACTAACAGCAATTAAAATTCTTTAAATACTAATCCGACTCCTTCCGGTTTCAGTTACCTGTGCCAATTTCTCCGTTTTTTATTTTTCCATTTCAAAATTCTTCAATTCTGAACCTTGGATTAAAGACCCCTCAACCTGAGTTATATATTTTGTCTTAATCCATATATTAAAACTCCAACCTTTAGCTTCTTAATCATATCACTTCTTTTATTGATTGGCCGGTTCTTTTGTCCAAAACAAATTTGCTTCAGACTACCAATCTCAATTTTAACTTGATATTCCAAAGAAAATCCTATGAGAATCGAAAACATAAGATATTTTAATTTCATGTATATTTCTTCAGACACAATTGATTATCTTTCAAACTCAAATGAAAAGAAAGATTATCATAATATTTCATCTGTGGTTGACAGGTATTCTTCTGATCACATGTAATACAAAGGATGAGAACCAGGGATCCTTATCCCATTCCCGAACTTTGTTTGAACTTCAGCCACCCGAAAAGACGAATGTCACTTTCCAGAACAGGATCGTTGAAGGATTGAATACCAATGTATTGATGTACGAGTATTTCTATAATGGTGCTGGTGTTGCCGCAGGCGACCTCAACAACGATGGATTAGAAGATCTGGTTTTTACCAGCAATATGGAGGATAATGCCCTGTACCTGAATATGGGAGATTTAAAATTCAAGGAAGTTGGTGGTATAGCCAATATTAAAGGCAGGCCTGGACCATGGAAAACAGGAATTACCATGGCAGATGTTAATGGTGATGGATTGTTGGATCTTTATGTTTGTTATTCCGGCAAAATGGCTCCACCAAAAATGATCAATCAACTTTTCATAAATCAGGGCATCGGTCAGGACGGCGTTCCGCGATTTGTTGAGCGTACCCGGCAATATGGATTGGAATTCCCTACAAATACCACCCATGCTGTTTTCTTCGATTTCGACCAGGACGGTGACCTTGACCTTTTTATCCTGAACCACCACCCGGACTCACTTCCAAAACTGAATGAAGAAGATACTGAAAATGTATTGGCGATAGATGACCAGTTGCACGGTGTTCGTTTATTGAGAAATGACAATGGCCTTTTCAAAGACATCACCATCTCCGCCGGCTTCATCAGCTCACCAATCACCTATGGCCTGGGAGCAGGAGTTGTGGATATCAACCTGGATGGCTGGACTGACATCTATATATGTAACGACTTTTCACTTCCTGATTATCTGTATATCAACAATGGGGATGGAACTTTTACAGACCGATTGCAGGAAAAATTAGGCCATACCAGTTATGCATCCATGGGGAATAATGTTGCAGACATCAATAACGATGGACTTCCGGATATTTTTTCACTGGATATGCTTCCGGAAGATAATAGAAGGCAAAAACTCCTTCTGGCACCCAACGACTATGATTTTTTCAACCTGAATCTCAAACTTGGATTTTACTATCAGTATTTACGTAGCATGATGCATCTTAATAATGGCAATGGCACCTTTAGTGAGATCGGCCAAATAGCTGGAATTGCTGCTACCGATTGGAGCTGGGCACCTGTTTTTGCTGATTATGATAATGACGGATGGAAAGACCTGCTTATAACAAATGGGTATTTAAGGGATTATACAAACCTGGATTTTCTGCGTAACATGGACATGTTTGTTAAAAACAATCCAAAACTAAACCGGAATGATGTACTTCATTTAGTGAACACCATGCCTGAAACGGAATTGCATAATTATATATATAAAAACAATAAAAACGCCACCTTCACAAAAACCAATACTGAGTGGGGATTATCAGAAGGATCGTATAGCAATGGAACGGTATATGTTGACCTGGATAATGATGGTGATCTTGAAATAGTTACAAACAATATCAATAAACCTGCTTTCATTTATGAAAACAAATCGAATGAACTCAGTACAAATCATTTTTTAAAGGTCAAGCTAAAGGGTTCAAGGAAAAACAGGTATGGTCATGGAGCGAAGGTATATGTATACTCCGGAGATCAGCTACAAATGCTGGAACAACAAACTGCCAGAGGCTATCAATCTAGTGTATCGCCAATACTGCACTTTGGACTTGGTGAGACTTCCATTTTAGATTCTGTAAAAATTATCTGGCTTGGAGGAATGTCAGAAACAATTGCAAATGTATCCTCCAATCAAACGCTTGAGTTTGTAGAGGAGAATGCCAAAATCTATTATCAAATACCTTTACAAGTTATGGGCCTGTTTACCAAAATTAAATCTCCAATCGATTTTAAGCATTCAAACTTGGAAATAAATGATTTTAAACGCCAGCCACTCATGCTGAATGCAAAATCATTCGAAGGGCCATGTATGGCAAAAACGGATGTTAATGGGGACGAATTGGAAGATATTTTCATAGGGGGTGGGCCAGGACAAGCGGGAAAAATATTTATACAACAAAAATCTGGGTTTAAGGAAATCTCCACACCATCCTTTCATGCTGACCGTGCCTGTGATGATGTTGATGCTGAGTTCTTTGACGCAAATATGGATGGATTTGTTGATTTATATGTCTGTTCAGGAGGGTATCACAATTATCAACCTGATGATATTGCCTTTAAAGACCGCTTATATCTGAATGATGGTAAAGGAAATTATAGAAAAGCAAATGGCGCGCTTCCTGAAAGACTGGTCAGCAGCGGGTGTGTGTCAGTAAATGATGTAAATGGTGATGGATCAATCGATATTTTTACAGGTGGATTCGTTATTCCCGGCCGCTATCCTGAGACTCCTTCCAGTGCTTTATTGATAAATGATGGTAAAGGAAATTTCAAGGATCAGACAAATACTATCGCTCCCGGTCTGAATAATATTGGAATGGTTTCAGATGCCTCCTGGGCGGACCTGGATAGTGACGGCGATGAAGAACTAATTGTGGTCGGGCAGTGGATGGCTGTATCCGTTTTCGGAAAAATCGATGAGATACTGGCAGACCGGACCCGTGATTTCTTTGGGCGTACATATACTGGTTTCTGGAATACAATCCTGATTGATGATCTGAATAATGATGGGAAACCGGATATCATTGCCGGGAATCTGGGAGAGAATTCGCAAATGAGGGCGGCAGTAAATGAACCAGCTGATCTGTATTATAAAGATTTTGACAATAATGGTTCAATTGATCCAGTGATATGTTTTTATATTCAAGGGATCAGCTATCCCTATGTTACCAGAAAAGAGCTGATTGCACAAATACCCAGAATGGCACAGAAATTTCCCGATTTTGAGAGTTATGCCGATGCAACGATACAGGATGTATTTACGGGCCCGGAATTAAAAGATGCAGGGCACCTTGCTGCTGACCATGGCCGGACCACGTATTTCGAGCAAAATGAAGAAGGCATATTTGTTGATAAGCCATTACCGATTGAGACACAGTATGCACCCATATATACTTTAAATGTATTGGATTTCAACCAGGATGGGAATAAAGACCTAATACTTTGTGGTAATATAAATAATGCCAGAATACGCTTTGGCAAATATGATGCAAACTATGGATTATTGCTACAGGGAGATGGATTCGGTGGATTTCAAACAGTTGATCAGTATAGATCCGGATTTAAATTGAAAGGTGATGTTCGCAGCAGTATTTTATTGAATGACATGATCCTCTTTGGTATTAACAACCATGATGTTAAAGCTTATCGGTTGAACAATCAGTAAGCTATTTGGCACCCTGCCTAGAGAATATTTTGAGTTCAGTTCACCTAACCTTTTTTCAGTTTGTGACTTACAATAAATAGAGTCCCAACAAGAATGAAGGGAACAGTAATCGTCATTATGATCCCCAGACTCATCCATACAGACTCATTCATTTTATAATTATGATTGAAAATAAAGGGAGTTAGAACTAGACCGATAATGATAAATATAATACCCCCTGCAAATTCCTTATTCCATGCCAGAATTAGAATACCAAGTAAAATAAAGGATGGAATAAGGCGAATAAAAAAGGCTCCAAGTTGTTGCCATATGGTAAGATCCGGCTCGAATGCATCAGCGGCAAACATACTAATGAACAATATGGCCAGGATACATATAATCCTTGGAAGCCAGTGAAATATAGTTTTTGAATCTTTCATACTCAAGGAATTTGAAAAACAATATATTATATATTAATAACATTTAAGAAAAATGTTTAGTTCATTAGATGGGAATGCATAATGCCGGTAAAGTGTAAAAAATGAATATTTAAAGATCAATTATGAGTTTGCCCTCAGTGTTTTATAAAGCTGCCTGTCCATTGGGAGCCATCGGTGAAGAGGTTTTTTATTATATATAATCCGGATCGTAAGGAACCGATATCCATAGTTTTAGAATTTGGCATATATGGAATTTCATGCCGTTCACCATTCGAGGAATACAGGGAAATATCGAATATTGGTTTATCGGATTTCACAGAAAGATACTCAAATGCAGGATTGGGGTATATGGAGCATTCAATATTGTTCCCACCGGAATTAAAGGGCTTATCATCCAATCCGGTAACTATAACTGAAGAGAATTGCATATCCAGCCAATTCAATCTAGTACTGATCCAATTTTTAAATTTGCTTATCTCACCCTCAAAGGTTTCGGGTTGTGGATCTACTTCCGGAGCACCAACATTTTGACCTAATATAGGCCATCGAGAATAGTGTCTTTTCTGAGGTTCATCCATAAGATCAGCAACCGAATCGATATAATTGAAAATATAGTCTTCACCAAGTATCGACTGTCTGAGTTCTAAATATCTCTCCTTTACCCGGCTAACAAATCGAATATCCTTCATTAGTTTTACTGTCCAACCCGGTGGTACTGGCCAGGGATCGCATTGATGCACAGTAAATGCCCATCCTGAACCATCTGTTGCACCGAAAATACATTCATCAATATTCTTCCATGCCCAGTCAAAATCCCAGACTGGTCCAGCACGCAGCAATCCATCCTTACTATTTTTATCTTTATAAAAGTAACTGCTCTTTTTATAGCCATCCACATTCCGTGCTAATTCATTCAACAAGAAATAATCTACAAATGAATCCAGATCCATATAATCTGACATGATATCCGTTAATCCCTGAGGTCCTGCCTCATACAATGCACCCTCCATTTGATCTACAAATTGTTGGATATACAGCTTTTGCTGGTTTGTAATTTCATCAGGTTTAGGGTAATAGTAAACAAAGTGGACTCGCTCAGTACTTCCTTCGAATGGAGGGTGACGGTTTTCCCAGCTATTGTATTCATCAAAATAATCTACTTTAAAAACATAACCACCTGTAACATCATCGCCATAGTTGTCTTGTTCTGTCAATTTGGCTATATCGATCCGGTTTTTATCCACCTTTATTTTTTCGGTTAATACATAAATTCCATTATAGCGACCATTAACTATCACCTCACAAAATTGTGTCCGAGGTGCATAATGACCCATTTGACGAAAGAGTTCGAATGCGAGGGAATTGCGCATAAACGTTTTATCATTATAGTTTGCCAGAAGAATCCAGTCGTTCTCTGAGGGCATATGGAATAAAGGAACATTCAGATTATTTCCCGAACTGTCTCTTGTTTCAAATCCATAGGGTTTTTGAGGAAGCCATGCTGAATATCTTCCACGGATCTCAATACCTATATTTCCATCATAGATATTAGGATCATCGGATTTTCCGGAATAACCGTTCTTATTATAAATGATCTTTAAATGGGCTTCAATTTTTGGTTCATCTATAATCGGTTGGCCACCTGTTTCAATTATGACCAGTGGCAGGTTGGTGGAATCAAGTTGCGCAAATAACTTGAGATTCCAGCAAAAAGAAATGCCTAAAAAAATAAAAAACAAATAACTCTTACCCATGTTGTTCCTCCCTGACTATGCTAAGATAATTAATTTTAGCCATTTGATTTACATGAAATAATATACAAGAAAGCTGATTCTAAGGTTAATCCGGTGCTTGTTGATTAATGATAGATAACTATTCATTAATCCATTCAGGTAATTAAAAAAATGAACCCACCTATTTAAATTCCATATCTCCCTTGTTTATGTAATAGGTTGATATAGTATATCTGGTAAAGAAATTGATATAATAAAAAAGGCAGCCTCTGGTGGCAGCCACCATTGTCTCATTAAATTATTTATTCATCCGTCAGGATACTTTCAGCAAGAAGAACTACTTTATTGTTAAGGACTTCAACAACACCGCCGCCAATATTTACCTCCTGCTTGCTATTATTTGATTTATATACAACCTTGCCCTTTTCAAGGGTTGAAATAAGAGGAGCATGGTTGTTCAGTACCTGAAAGGAACCCTTCGCACCTGGAAATGTTGCTGAATCGACCTGGCCTTCAAATACTTTTTGATCTGGTGTATAAATTTCTAGCAACATATTTATTCTTTTTCTGATTTACAGATTAATTACAATTTCAACATACCAGGTGAGAAACTATGCCGTCTCTTTTTCACCCTTCGCTTCACTGATCAATTTATCACCTTTTTCAATAGCACTTTCAACTGATCCCACCATATTAAAGGCTGCCTCTGGCAGATGATCCAATTCGCCATCCATGATCATATTAAATCCTTTGATGGTATCCTTGATGTCAACCAGGACACCAGGAATAGAAGTAAAGGCTTCCGCAACATGGAAAGGTTGAGATAAAAACCGCTGTACTCTCCTTGCTCTGTGAACCACCTCCTTATCTTCATCGGATAATTCATCCATACCGAGAATAGCTATTATATCCTGAAGCTCCTTATATCTCTGCAGGATCTCTTTAACGCGTTGGGATGTGTTATAATGCTCTTCACCAAGCGTTTCAGCATTCAATATTCTCGATGTGGAATCCAATGGATCCACAGCTGGATAAATTCCAAGTTCTGAAATTTTCCTGGATAATACAGTAGTGGCATCCAGGTGGCTGAATGTTGTAGCAGGTGCAGGATCAGTAAGGTCATCAGCAGGAACATATACAGCCTGTACAGAGGTAATGGATCCCCTATTGGTAGACGTGATCCTTTCCTGCATGGCACCCATTTCTGAAGCTAAGGTAGGTTGATAACCCACAGCTGAAGGCATCCTTCCAAGCAAAGCAGATACTTCGGAACCTGCCTGTGTAAACCGGAATATATTATCCATAAAAAATAAAATATCTTTACCTTTTCCAGTGCCGTCACCGTCTCTGAAGTATTCAGCTACAGTAAGACCTGACAGAGCCACTCTGGCCCTTGCACCGGGAGGTTCATTCATCTGTCCGAATACAAGTGTAGCTTGTGATTTTTCAACTTCTTTCATGTCAACTTTTGAAAGATCCCAGTCGCCACTTTCCATATTTTTCAAAAATTCATCTCCATATTTTATTACGCCTGACTCGATCATTTCCCTGAGGAGGTCATTACCTTCCCTGGTCCTTTCCCCTACGCCAGCGAATACGGAGAGACCAGAATAGGCTTTGGCAATATTATTAATGAGTTCCATGATAATAACAGTTTTGCCAACTCCTGCACCACCAAACAATCCGATCTTTCCGCCTTTTGGATAAGGTTCCAGGAGGTCAATGACCTTTATCCCTGTAAACAACACCTCTGAAGATGTTGAAAGATCTTCAAACTTCGGAGCGGACCGGTGAATAGGAAGTTTGCCAGTTGCTTTTGGGGGCATCAACCCATCTATAGATTCACCAACCACATTAAATAGCCGTCCTCTTATATTTTCACCAATTGGCATGGTAATGGGGCCTTCCAGATGTAGAACTTCTGCTCCCCGAACAAGACCTTCAGTACTATCCATGGCAATAGTTCTGACCCTGTCTTCGCCTAAGTGTTGCTGACATTCCAAAATAACCTTTTCTCCATTGGGTTTTGATACTTCTAATGCATCGTATATGCTGGGTAAAGTGGATCCCTCTTCTTCAAAGCTTACATCTACCACTGCTCCAATTATCTGCGTTATTTTACCTTTATTCGCCATGGTGTGATTTATTTATTAATTCTTAGCTTAAAATTGTTTCCAACAGTACTTGTTAGTGAAAAAATTCTCAAGTGCAAAAGTATACTAAATCCCTCTAAAATGGATCATACAAGAAGAATAATTCTAAAGGTTGTCCCATGTCCGGGCTCAGTATGTCTAATGAATATCTTACCTTTATGGTAATTCTCAATGATCCTTTTAACCA
The DNA here is from genome assembly GCA_964389805.1 of uncultured Roseivirgaceae bacterium. GTDB lineage: Bacteria > Bacteroidota > Bacteroidia > Cytophagales > Cyclobacteriaceae > JAGTVG01. The sequence continues at coordinate 8,492 of CAYMFU010000264.1, forward strand.
GCGTAAGACCAAGCCCCCATCCTCTTGATTTTGTTGTGTATCCAGGATTAAATATTTGTCTTATTCTTGATTTAGGAATCCCTTTTCCGGAATCTTTAACATCAATCGTTACATTGCCGTCTGGTGCCTTTTTAATGATAATGTCAATAGTCCCCACTCCACCCATAGCATCCACGGCATTTTTACAAAGATTTTCTATGACCCAGTCGAAAAGAGGTTTGTTTATTTTTGCGCGGATATCATTGGGGAGGGAAGTAATATTAAAGGTCACCTTTGTGGATAGCCTGTGCTGGATATAATTAATAGTATGCCGGACAGCCGCATGAATATCTTCATAATTTAAAAGTGGTGTAGAACCAATATTAGAAAATCTGGATGTAATCATTTCAAGCCGGGCAATGTCCTTCTCAAACTCCAGCATCAGATTATCATCCTGGAATTTCCTCTCGGATTTAAAATATTCATTCCACGCCATCAATGATGATATTGGTGTTCCTAACTGGTGGGCTGTTTCTTTTGCAAGTCCCACCCAAATCCTGTTTTGTTCTGCTGTTTTGGAATAATTAAAGACCAGGTAGGTTAATATACCGAAGATCGAAATAATGGATAACTGTATATATGGGTAATACCTTAATTGATATAATAGTTTTGAATTTTTATAATAAACCAGGTTGTAGCCAAATATTTCATTGTTCTCATTTCTGAAATTGATTTTTATCGGTTCATGCTCATCTTTCATAATAGCAAGCTCCTCTTCAATCTTTTTCTCGAACTGTTCACCAGAGAGGTTTTCATCAAATATCAGGTTTCTATGTTCAATTAGCTCTCCTGTTCCGCTGATTAAAATCACTGGAATTGAATTATTGGGTAATATTATTTCTTCGAAAATAAATCCGAGGTTCTGGTTGTCCTGCTGGTTAGCTGTATATTCAAGGGTTTTAGCATATAATGTGATTTGTCTTTCTTCCCTTTCTTTAAGTTGGGAAACAAGGATATCTGTATAATAAATGGATGCAATACCTATTAGTATGGCGGTGATGATTATAATCCACTTGTATTTTGATTTGTTGGTATACAAATCACTTTTGGTATTAAAAACAGTATTTTCACTCATTATAATTGAACTGAGGTATTAATCAGCATAATAGTAGCGTAAGTTTGCCACACTAATTTTTCATAAACAACCATTTTCCCAGAATTCGATAGTTTACTTTAGAACCATGCATGAGAATGCCAATCCTATAGATCCTGCTCGCCACCCAGGTGGTAAATATGAATCCGGCAATCAGAAAGGTTAATGATAGAGCAATTTCCCAATAGGGTACACCAAAAGGTATCCTCATCATCATTATAACAGGCGAAAACAAGGGTATCATGGATAACCAGAATGCCAGATTTCCGTCAGGCTCCCTCAATATGGCTGTTAACACGATAAGAGAAAATATTAGAGGTATGGTAACGGGAAGCTGGAATTGTTGGGCATCTGCATCGTTATCCACTGCTGATCCTATTGCGGCAAATAATGAACCATATAATAAATATGCTCCGATGAAGTATACAAAGAAGGCAAATGCCAACAAGCTAAAATCAATTGATTCTAATGAATTGAACATTTCAGCTACAAATTCATTACCTTGATCTTCCTGAATAATTTCTGACTGTTCAGTCTGTACCGGCAAACTTTCTTTTCTGTCAATATTAAAATAAGAACTAATACCAGTTGTTATCATTACGCTTAGAACGAGCCAGATTACATACTGGGTTAAACCAACTGCCCCGACTCCAAGAATTTTTCCCATCATAAGATGAAAAGGCTTTACAGAGGATACGATAACTTCAACAATCCGGCTTGATTTCTCTTCAATTACACCTCGTAAAATTTGAATTCCGTAAACAAATATGAAAAAGTAAATCATCAATGCCGAGATATAACCTATAATGGTAGCCACCCCAGCGCTTCCGGCCTTCTCCCCTGATTCTGTCATATTGATCATATCTATATCAATGTCAGCCTTAAGACTGTCTAATGTCGCCTGATCAATTGAAGACCTTTCCAGTTTGATGTCTTCCACCACTGATTTCATAGCCCACTCAAGATCCTGAATAACCTCTATACTTGGATTCTTCCCTGAAAAAAACGTAATACCTTCAGGCTTATCAAGATTAATCCTGGGAATGTAAAGCAAGCCATAATTTTCATTGCTTAATATTTCTGTCTTGGCAGCAACCAGGTCTGCCTGAATATATACAAACTTAAGAGAGGAGGATTCAGAGAATTTATCCTTGAAAAAACCTGAGTCATCCAGAATTTCTATGGTTTTTTGATCTGTATCCCTGGTAGACAACCAGATTGGCACAATCCACAAACTTGCAATAAGCAAAGGTCCCACAATAGACATGATCAGGAAAGACTTTTTCCTGACCCTGGTAAGGTATTCCCTTTGTATGATCAGAAAAATATTATGCATTTATTCCTTCGTTTACTTTACTTATAAAAATATCATTCATTGTTGGAATTTTTTCCTGAAATGAGTGTACTTCAACTTCACTTATCAGGAGTGACAGCAGATCGTTTGGAGACAGTTCATTAGTGATTTTAATTGTTGAGCGAATATATCCTTCATCCGTTTCTGTTTGATCAGTGATCTGAAAGTGCTCATTTGTATTTCTATATTCTCCAGTATAATCCACTATAAATGTATTGGTTCTGTGTTTCTGTTTTATGTCATGTTTGGAACCATCGAGTATGACATTTGATTTATTTATCAATGCAATATGATCGCATAGCTCTTCAACCGATTCCATTCTATGAGTGGAGAAAATGATCGTGGCTCCATTCTTTTTTAACTCCAGGATCTCATCCTTTATGATATTTACATTTATAGGATCGAATCCTGAAAATGGTTCATCAAGAATTATCAGGCTGGGGTCATGAATTATCGTTGCGATAAACTGAATTTTTTGCTGCATTCCTTTTGACAGGTCTTCGATCTTTTTTTCAGACCAATCTACGATCTGAAATTTTTTGAACCAGTATTTGATCTTTGACAGGGCCTCATTACGTGATAATCCTTTCAACCTTGCCAGATAAATCAGGTGTTCACCTACCTTCATTTTTTTATAGAGGCCTCTTTCTTCAGGTAGATATCCCATTTTTCTCACGTCCTCAGCATTTATTTCTCTACCATCAAAATGAACTTTTCCAGTATCGGCAAAAATAATCTGGGTAATTATTCTGATCAACGTGGTTTTACCTGCTCCATTAGGCCCAAGTAAGCCAAAAATAGATTGTTTGGGGACTTCTATATTGATGTCCTTCAAAGCCCAAAAATCCCCATAACTTTTTGAAATGTTATTCGTGTAAAGGATATTCAATATGCTAAAAATTGGAGATGACTAAACAAATTTAATTGTAAAGCATAAATATATGAAAAAACAGTAACTGAGTTTACTTATATTCAACAAATTTGATCTGTCCAACAACAACATCCAGATTAAAGGATAAGATATTAGGGGCATTTTCATGATATCCCTGACTCACATACACATGCTTTTCCTGTTTTTTATACCCTTTTGGTATTTTCACATTGCACAGTGGAGAATTTTGAATGTTAATAATAACAGGGAATTTTTCATCATCAGGAAGACCAATTATCAGATTTCCGGCTCCAACACTTGCATAAACATCACTGGGTTCGCTGAGCGGCCTGGAATAATCTACAAGCAAGGCCCCAAATCCAACATCGGCAATTACTGTTCTGGCTCTTGAATGGTTCATTTTGTTTATGGTTAAAGAACCCAGATCAACCTTAACAAGGAAGCTGTCCATCTCGACCAAGTTGGATTTATTTTCCATGTATTCTACATTGACCTCTGCGCTTCCAGATGTAATATCCAATCTCTCGATAGGAAGATCTGATAAGTCGACTTTCGCATCGCCTACTGCATAATTCAAGGAAAGTCGCATTGTCTTTTCGTTTGATAAATATAAGTCCCAGTGATTTTCTGATTCTGTTGAAGGACTAAAAAAACTCTTTGCTATACTGGGTTCTTCATCATTATCGTTGTTGTCGAGGTCGATTATCAGATTTTGAATTCGATCAAGAATTTCAGTTTCAGAATAAATATTGGGGTTTGCGTTGTTATCATAACCAAAAACATTAACCAGGTGCGGATTTACAGTGGGTTTGATACAACATGAATTGGATGTAGCTGTTAGAACAATATTAACTTTGTCGAAATTCTGGTTGTTTTCAAGGGTGTAATACTTCTTGACTTGACCTACTAAACTTGAAAAAGTTATAAAATTAACCAGAAACAACAAAATCACCCTCAACATACGCTCACATACGTTAAAAATCCCATTAAGGTTTCAACAAATAAAAATCCACACCTGCTGCACCAGCTATAATCCTGGTTTTATTAAAAGAATTCTTTCATTCTTTCAAAAAATCCTTTTTCATTTTTTCCTGGAGCTGGTTTAAAGTTTTTAGATTCCCTCAGCGATTCTAATATCTTTTTTTCTTCACTGTTGAGGACTTTGGGAGTCCAAACATTAACGTATATCAATTGATCTCCTCTTCCAAATCCATCAATATCTTTAATGCCTTTTCCCCTTAATCTTAATATTTTTCCACTTTGTGTTCCTGGTTCCACTTTAATTATTACTTTTCCGTCAAGCGTAGTTACTTCATGGGAAGATCCGAGAGCTGCGTCAATAAAGCTTACATGCAGGTCATAGATTACATTATTACCATCTCTTTTTAGCAGATCATTATCTATTTCTTCTATAATGATCAACAGATCCCCCGGATGGCCACCTCCTGGGCCCATATTTCCCTTTCCTGACATTGATAATTGCATCCCATCAGCTACCCCGGCAGGAATCCGGATCGATATAACTTCTTCTTTTTGGGACAAACCCGTATTATCAACTCCAGCGGGTTTTTTATCAATGGTTTTGCCACTTCCATGACAGCTGTGACAAGTACTTGATGAGACCATTTGTCCCAGCATGGTATTTACTACTTTTCTTATTTGCCCTGTTCCATTACAAGTCGGACAATTCTTAAAGGAAACACCGTCGGCGAGAATATGTCTTTTAACTTTGATCTTCTTTTCGACGCCGTTGGCAATCTCTTCAAGTGTCAGCTTTAATTTAATCCTTAGATTGGTACCTCTTCTACCTTGTCCACGCATACCTCCTCCTCCACCAAAAAAGCTTTCGAAAGCAGAGCCTCCAAAAATATCTCCAAACTGAGAGAAAATATCTTCCATTGACATTCCACCGCCTGAAAATCCTCCTCCTCGCATTCCGGAGTGACCGAATCGGTCGTATTGCGCCCTTTTTTCCGGATTGCTTAAAACTTCATAAGCCTCTGCTGCTTCTTTAAAATGTTCTTCAGCATCTTTATCTCCAGGATTTTTATCAGGGTGATATTTAATTGCAATCTTCCTGTATAATTTTTTAATCTCATCCTGCGAAGCATTTTTATCAACTCCGAGTATTTCGTAATAGTCTCTTTTAGCCATGTGTTTATGCCCCGGTTACGACTTTTGCAAATCTGATTACTTTATCATTCAGGAAATATCCGTTTTCGATCGTATCAATTATTTTACCTTTGAATTTCTTTTCCGGTGCCGGGATATGTGATATTGCATCATGCAGCTCAGAATTAAAGTCATCGCCCGGATTCGTTTCCATTCCTTTTAATCCCTTCTTTTCTGTAACATTTTTAAGTTTATTGAATATCAACATTACACCTTCCTGTAAATTATCTATATCACCATTGTCAGAATCGAAAGATTTTATACCTCTTTCAAAATCATCGATTACCGGCAGCAACTCAATCATAAGGTCTTCGTTCGCAGTACTTACCAGATCCAGTTTCTCTTTGGCCGTCCTTCGACGAAAATTGTCAAATTCAGAGTACATTCTCAAATACTTATCTTTGATCTCTGAAAGTTCAGCCTTTACTTTAGTGAGTTCTTTATCCTTTCCCCGGCTTCTAGAACTGGTTCTGCTTGAAGTTTTTTTATCGGTTTTTTTATTCGATTCTTTTTGATCTATTACCTCTTTTTGTTCTTCTGTCTTTTTTTCAGTCGTCATTTCTTTTTAGCTGTTTTTTGACATAGTTTACCTGTGTAAACATGTAATTCTGTATTTATCAACTATTAAGCCAATTAATTTTATATGACATTATGACATAACTCAATTATTCAATTTTTGCCATAATACATCTTTGAGTTCTGATAAACCTTCCACTTTTACAGATGAGATTAAAAAAGACTGAATATCATTTGGGATTTCTTTTTGTATTTCTTCTTTAAGTTCTTCATCCAGAAGGTCACATTTAGTAATGGCCAATAACCTGCTTTTATCTAAAAGTTCAGGATTGTATTTTTTAAGTTCATTAAGCAGGATATTATATTCCTTTGATATATCATTGGTGTCGGCGGGTATCATAAGTAACAAAACAGCATTACGTTCGATATGTCTCAGAAATCTCGTTCCCAAGCCTTTCCCTTCCGCTGCACCTTCAATAATACCCGGTATATCCGCCATTATAAAAGATCTATAGTCTCTATAGGGTATTACACCCAGGTTAGGAACAAGGGTGGTAAACGGATAGTCGGCTATTTTTGGCTTAGCTGCAGATAATACTGATAGCAGTGTTGATTTTCCCGCATTAGGGAATCCTACCAATCCAACATCAGCCAGTACTTTTAATTCTAATATAACCGATTGTTCAACAGATGGTTTTCCCGGTTGGGCATACCTTGGACTTTGATTTGTTGCGGATTTGAAGTGATCATTACCTAATCCTCCTTTTCCACCCTGGGTTATGATAGACTCCTGTCCATCTTCAATGATTTCGGCAATAACATCATTGGAATCAGCATTTCGCGAAACTGTGCCCAAAGGGACTTCAAGAATTTCATCACGGCCATCAGCTCCCTGTTTGAGGTTTCCTGCACCATTTACCCCATTTCCGGCTATTATGTGTTTCCGGTACTTAAGGTGCAATAAAGTCCAAAGCTGTTTATTTCCCTTGATTATGACATGGCCACCACGTCCGCCATCTCCGCCATCTGGCCCACCCTTTGGGACGAATTTTTCCCTCCTGAAATGGGCTGAGCCGGCTCCACCTGCTCCCGATTTCGTGTAAATCTTTACATAATCGATAAAGTTTGCTGACATATATTTCTAGTGTGGCAACCTTTCGATAACCTCTGAAATATCCGAGAAAATATTATCTACAGAACCCACACCTACGATAGTATTTAATTTTCCCTGTTCCTCGTAATATGTGGCTACTGGAACGGTTTCCTTTTTATAGACATTAATCCTGTTATTCACTTTGTTAATATCCTGGTCATCCGCTCTCCCTGAGGATTTTCCCCTCAGCATAATTCGGTTGATCAACTCAAACTCATCAACATCCAGTAAGATCATCCCTGATATTTCAGTTCCTTCCTTTTCAAGCAATTGATCCAATGCTTTCGCCTGTGTTACAGTTCTTGGAAATCCGTCAAAAATAAATCCGTTAGTACTGTTCTCTGTCTTGATTTTCAACTCTACCATTTTAATCACCACCTCATCGGGCACTAGATTTCCTTCATCCATATATTTCTGTGCCAGTTTACCCAGTTCAGTTCCTTCGCCCAGGTGTTTCCTGAATAGATCACCTGTGGAAATATGTGTCAGGTTGAACTTTTCTATGATCATTTCGCTTTGGGTACCCTTACCCGCACCAGGAGGACCAAATAATACTAAATTATACATACTTCTAAAAAATTATTTATTAATATAAACATCTTGCAGATTTCTCCCATAGCCTTCATAGTCCATTCCGTATCCAACAATAAAGTCATTTGGTATAGAAAAACCTACATACTTAATATCGAAACCCTTATGAAAGGATTCGGGTTTTAAAAAAAGTGTTGCTATCTCTATAGAAGCTGACCCTAAATCTTCAAGGGCAGCTCTTACATGCTGCAAAGTTAATCCACTGTCAATAATATCTTCTATTATTATTAAGTTTCTATTAAAAACATTGTCATTTAGCCCGATCAATTCCTTTACTTTTCCTGTACTGGCAACCTGGGAATATGATGAAAGTTTGATAAAAGAAATCTGAGAAGCCACATTAATTTCACGAAGGAGATCCGCAGCAAAGATGAAGGATCCATTCAATATAGATAGGAATAAAGGATCTTTATCTTTATAGTCGTGGTTTATGGATTCTGCCATTTTTCTGACCTGTAGGAGAATCTCGCTCTTGTCAATATAAGGTTCGAATTCCAGATCTAGGATCTTCATGCATAGGTTCTTTTTAGGGAAAGCAAATATACAGTTTACATCGTCTTTTAAGAAATCTCAAAATCTATTTTTAAGTAAGGGTAAATTATAGACTTTTTAATTATTCGGGCATTTATTTTTTAAATATTATTCAGTTATATTCGGAAGCGAAAGCCCTATTTAAGACCTAAATCCGAGAAAGTGGAGTTATTCCTACTATCAGAATTCAATTCTCTTGCCAATAATTATATTGCAGAGCTTCGCGATATTAATATTCAAAAGGACGGTATGCGTTTTCGCAAAAATATGGAAAGAATAGGTGAGATACTGGCCTATGAAATATCAAAAGACCTGGAATATAAATTGACTGAAATTAAAACTCCATTGGGGAAATCTAAAATATCAGTTGTTCGTGAATCTCCCTATTTGGTCACGATCATGCGGGCAGGCATTCCCTTTTATCAGGGCTTTCTTAACTTTTTTGAAAAATCTGAAAGTGGCTTTATTGGCGCTTTCCGATCTGAATTTGATCAAAAACAACAGTTTAATATTGATATGGAGTATATAGCTGTTGGAGATATCCAAGGGAAAGAAGTGATATTGGTTGATCCTATGCTTGCCACTGGGAAGTCCGTTATCAAAGCTATAAATCAACTTTTGAGAAAGGGTACACCAAAGGTAATTCATATAGTTGCGCTGATCGCATCAAAACAAGGATTCGAATATATTAAAAAGAATGTATCGATTTCTTCAAAGATCTGGATTGCAGCCATGGATGAAAAGCTAAATGATAAATCCTATATCGTTCCGGGTTTGGGGGATGCAGGCGACATCTGTTATGGAAAAAAGTTTTAGTTTTACTTTTGCATTTAGGCAATGATCATTAATATCCTCATTTTATTCGCCGGGCTTGTTGTCCTGGTCATATGTGGTGACTTTCTTGTTAAAGGATCTTCACGTTTTGCTTTGAAAATGAATTTGTCTCCCCTTGTGGTCGGCCTGACTATCGTCGCTTTCGGAACCTCTGCACCCGAATTACTGATCAGTGTGAAGGCAGCTCTCACCAGTAGCCCTGACCTGGCCATGGGTAATGTAATAGGTTCTAATATATGTAACCTGGCGCTTGTACTGGGTTTGGCTGCAATTATATCTCCTATTTATGTAAAGCGGAATACCATCTGGATCGACTGGCCCATGACCATGGGAAGCTCATTATTGCTTTATATTCTTGTAAGGGAAGGATTTATTAATTCTTATGAGGGACTGATTTTCGTAGGCATATTAATACTATATCTTTTTTTTGTTATCAGAAAATCCCGGAAAGACCTGAATGTAGCGAGGGAGCTTCAGCAGGAATTTAATCTTCCAAAATCTACTTCGTCCTATTTGAAGGACTTTACGTATATAGGCTTAGGCTCTATAGGCTTGTTTCTTGGCGCAGAATTATTCGTTGGAAGCGCTCAGGACCTGGCCAGAAATTTGGGCATTGAAGAACGTATCATCGGAATAACCGTTGTAGCTTTGGGGACAAGTTTACCCGAATTGGTAACCGCAACTGTCGCTTCATTTAAGAAGGAAACAGACCTTGCCTTAGGTAACCTGATGGGTTCCAATATATTCAATATACTGTCAATATTAGGAATTACCAGTATTATCAAGGAAATAAAAGTTAACGATGTTATTCTGAATACCGATATCATCTGGATGTTGGGTATTACTCTTATTATACTGCCTATGATGTTATCGAAGCGACAGATTGGACGTGTCGAAGGCATCATCCTTCTTTTGATTTATATCTATTATACATATAATGTTGTTTGGTAATATTGGTTTTGTCTGTAGTAGCTAAATATCTATCCGTTTACCTTGCCAGTATGTTTAAATTTATTGGTGGCCCAGCTATGGGCATGGCATTTGGCCTGACATTCTGGGAGACTGTCAGTATAACAATATTTGGAATGATGACTTCTGTTGTCATAATTTCCACCTTCGGGCCTGGATTCAGAAAATGGATCGATAAAATATTCAGAAGGAACAGGAAGTTATTTACCAAACGAAACAGAAGATTCGTTTCGATGTGGAAAAAATATGGCCTCTTTGGTGTTTCCTTCTTAACCCCGGTCGTATTTTCTCCCGTAATAGGGGCATTGCTTGTTAATGCCTTTGGCGGATCAAAAAAGAAAATCCTTGCCTACATGCTTATAAGTGCCATATTTTGGGCATTCCTTTTAACTAAATTTTCCTATATTATTCCACAGATCGTTCCTTAAAGGAATAAACCAATTACATTGTGATTCCTGTCCAGCAAATGACCTGATCATATATATATCTAAATACATTGATCACTTAATTGCAATAAATTGTAATTTTGAAAAAAATAAGAAAGTAAGTGATGGACGAGCAAGCAAGCATAAAAGCCCTGGGATACCTCGATTTGCCTGTTGAAGAGGGCCTGGATCTGGTAAGTGAAATTGCCAAACTTAAAAAAGAAAAAAATGCAATAATTCTTGGCCATTTTTACATTAATCCGGAACTACAGGATATATCGGATTTTGTTGGCGACAGTTTGGGTTTGTCACAGGAGGCCGAGCAAACCCCTGCAGACATAATTGTGTTTTTAGGAGTGCATTTTATGGCTGAGACAGCAAAAATTTTAAATCCATCCAAGAAGGTGCTTATTCCTGATCTCAACGCTTCCTGTTCTCTCGCTGAATCGGCTCCGGCTGATGCTTTTAAAACATTTAAGGAAAAGTATCCTGATCACAAGGTGATAAGCTATATTAACTGTACAGCCGATATCAAAACATTATCAGATGTAATTTGCACATCTTCCAATGCGGTTAAGATCGTAGAAAGTTTCAGCAAAGAATCAAAGCTTATCTTCGCTCCGGATAAAAACCTGGGCAACTATATCAATGGACTTACTGGAAGAGAAATGGTGTTGTGGGATGGAGCATGCATGGTTCATGAACAGTATTCATTGGAAAAGATCCTTGATTTGAAAAGCAAATACCCGGATGCAAAGTTTATAGCACATCCGGAATGTGAAAAACCGCTTTTAATAATTGCAGATTATATTGGCTCTACTACAGCACTTCTAAATTATACCATTAATTCAGAGGATAATCGTTTTATTGTTGCTACCGAAAGTGGTATTCTCCATCAGATGAAGAAATCTTCACCTGATAAGATTTTTATGCCTGCTCCTTCCATAGATGCAACCTGTGGCTGCAATGATTGCAGCTATATGAAATTGAATACGCTTGAAAAGCTTTATCTGACGTTAAAATATGAACAACCTGAGGTGATTTTAAAAGAAGAAATCATGGATAAGGCCAGGACGCCTATTCTCAGGATGTTGGAAATTTCTAAAAATCTATAATTCAACCTTGGAAAGATTTGAATCAGAATATTTGGTAATTGGATCTGGAATCGCTGGACTAAGTATTGCTTTACAAATGGCTGAATCCGGAAAGGTCAATGTAATATCAAAAACGAGTCTTGATGAAACCAATACGAATTATGCCCAGGGGGGTATTGCTTCAGTAACTACTGAATCAGACAGTTTCGAATCACATATTGGCGATACTTTAACTGCCGGGGCCGGTCTTTGTCATAAGGATGCGGTAGAGGTAATGGTATCTGAAGGCCCGGATCGGATAAATGACCTGATAAATTGGGGTGTTAATTTTTCGAGATCAAAGGAGAATTCAGATTATGAGCTAGCCAGGGAAGGCGGACATTCTGTAAGCAGGATCTTCCATGTTAAGGATTTTACCGGAGCTGAAATTCAAAGAGTATTGCTTGAAAGAGCGAAAGAACACTCGAATATTCAATTGTTTGAGGATTATTATGCCATTGATCTTATTACAGATCACCATGTTCTTGGTAATCTTCAGGCTGCCTTCAACATCTGTTTTGGTGCTTATGTTTTTTCTAAAGAGGATAAAAAGGTCCATGTTTTCAGGTCGGGATATACCATCCTTGCCACAGGTGGAGGATCGAGAGTATATCAATACTCAACCAATCCGGAAACTTCTACAGGGGATGGTGTGTCTATGGCCTATCGGGCAGGTGTTCGTATCGCAAACATGGAGTTCGTCCAGTTTCACCCTACTGCTTTATTTGAACCGGGACATCGTTTGTTCTTAATTTCAGAAGCACTACGGGGATACGGTGGTATCATTAAGAACCTTGATGGAGAGTCATTTGTTGAGAAGTATGATGAAAGAGCTGAGCTGGCTCCAAGAGATATCGTTTCAAGGGCAATTGATTCTGAAATGAAAAAACGAAGGGAAGATCACGTTTGGCTGGATATGACACATTTTGATCATGATCAGGTTAAACAGCGCTTTCCAAAGATCTATGAATACTGTCTTAAAGAAAAGCGTATTGATATATCAAAAGATCCTATTCCGGTAGTTCCAGCCGCCCATTATCTTTGTGGTGGGATTATGACATCTCTTGATGGGCAAACCTCAATGCAAAATCTTTTTGCCTGCGGAGAGACTGCCCATACTGGCGTACATGGAGCCAACCGTTTAGCAAGCAACAGTTTGCTTGAAGCCCTGGTTTTCAGTTATCGAATTTCAGAAAAATTGAAAACCAAACAAAAGAGGAATTTTGATGAAGTATTGATACCGGAGTGGGACGAGTCGGGTGTCTTAAATCTGGATGAATGGTTCTTAATTAAGCATAATTTACAGCAGATACAAAGCCTGATGTGGAATTACGTAGGCATAGTCAGGTCAAAACAGACATTACAAAGGGCTTTCCGCCGTATTAAATTGATCTATGAGGAAACAGAAAATTATTATCAGCGTACTAAAATATCGGCTGATCTGCTTGAATTGCGTAATATGGCGGCCATTGCCTATATGATCATATTATCTGCTTTAAGACGAAATGAGAGCCGGGGCTGCCATTTTATGTCGGATTTTCCTGAGCCTCATGAAAAACTTCTTAAAGACACCATTATATAAAAAGAATAATTCATCAATAGTAACTTGATCCATCCCAGCAATGCGTACATAATTTTTCCTTGGGGAGCCCGATGGCGTCAACCAGGTCATTAAGTTTCTGATATTTTAAAGATGTCAGGTCAAGATTCTTTCTGATCTGTTCGACCATTTCTTCATATTTACCATTACTGGTATCTGAAAATTCTTCCATATCAAAATTCTCTCTGCCCTCCATCTGTTTGACTGCCTTTCTGGTGGCAAGATCCATATGCGATCGCGAACGGCTAAAATTCAGAAATTCACATGGATAGGTAAGAGGAGGGCAAGCGATCCGCATGTGTACTTCATTCATACCCGCTGCATACAGGTCTCGTACATTATCCTTTAATTGCGTACCTCTTACAATAGAATCATCCAGGAATACACCGCTTTTGCCTTTTATTATCGAATGGTTTGGCAATAACTTCATTTTAGCGACAAGATCTCGTGTTTCCTGTTTCTGAGGCATAAAACTACGCGGCCAGGTAGGCGTATATTTTGAATATGGCCGTTTCATTGGAATTTTTCTTTCATTGCTGTAACCCATTGCATGCCCTACACCTGAATCAGGGATACCGGCAACAAAATCGACCTTAGCTTTATCATTTTTCGCGAGAGCTGCTCCACACCGGTATCGGCATTCATCAACATTTATACTCTCGTAAAATGAAGGAGGATATCCAAAGTATACCCATAAAAAAGAGCAAATCTGCATTTTTTCATTCGGTTTCCTCAATTGTTCATACCCTTCCGCAGTAATATTCATGATCTCACCCGGTCCAAGATAATATTCAGTCTCATATCCCAGATTGGGGAATGCACAAGTTTCAAATGTTACAGAATACCCGGTGTTCTTTTTGCCAATGATGATTGGGGTTCTGCCCAGTTTGTCCCGTGCTGCTATAATTCCTTTTTCTGTCAGAACCAATATTGAACAGGAACCTTTCACCTTATCATAAACATTCTCAATACCAGATACAAAATCCTTACAGTCAGCAATGAGCATAGCCACCAACTCTGTTGGATTAACTGATCCCTGGCTGGTTTCTGAAAATGTCCGGTGTTGACGCATATAACTAGCTTCCAATTCATCAATATTTACAATTTTACTAACAGTTGCGATAGCAAAACGTCCCAGGTGAGAGGTAACCCGTATCGGTTGGGCTTCATGATCACTGATCACGCCAATACCGCTGTTTCCATAAAATCCGCTAAGATCATTTTCGAATTTATTCCTGAAGTAGCCATCTTCCAGGCTGTGAATGGCTCGCTGAAATCCTTCTTCCTTTGAGTAAAATACCAGGCCAGCTCTTTTAGTGCCCAGGTGAGAATGGTAATCAGTTCCATAAAATACATCGGATACACAATCACTTTTTAAAATGCTTCCAAAAAATCCACTCATGGTTGTATTTGTTTAAAAATAAACTTCAGCTGTTATTTAAGCAATTATTATTTAATTACTTAGAGGCAAAGAATTTGAGTATCAATATATTCCTTAATTGTGAACATATCAAATCATTTCTTGATCTTGTTATCCTTGATCTTTATCTGGTCACATTTAGTAAATCCCACAAGATACTTCTAAAAATTTTTATTTAATAAATTTTTGAAATGATACTTCCTTCGCATTCCCTTCAGAATCTATTTTTCTAACTGATACGACTCCAATTGACCGCGTCTTTCCGTAAAGTAGCGATGTGATTTTTGATATTTTTATTTTCCTCTTTACTGAGTTCCGGATCATCTTCCAGAAGAGCTTTAGCAGACTCCCTGGCAATTTGAAGAATCTTGCCATCTTTTGCTATATCTGCAATAAGTAAATCCAGCACTCCACTTTGTTGTGTTCCCATTAAGTCACCTGGGCCCCGAAGAGTCAGATCCGTGTTGGCGATTTCAAAGCCATTGTTTGTCCTGATCATAGTTTCCAATCGAATTTTTGCATCGCTACTGAGTTTTTGACTGCACATTAAAATACAATATGACTGTTCTGCACCTCTTCCGACACGGCCACGTAATTGATGGAGTTGTGCCAGCCCGAACCGCTCGGCATTTTCGATTACCATTACCGAAGCATTGGGCACATCAACACCAACTTCTATAACAGTTGTTGAAACCATGATCTGAGTTTCTTTTTTCACAAACCTCTTCATTTCAAAGTCTTTATCAGCTGATTTCATTTTCCCATGAACTATACTTAACTGGTATTCCGGAAAGGCGCGGGAAAGGCTTTCATAGCCATCCAGTAAATGTTTCAGGTCAAGTTTTTCGGATTCCTCTATCAATGGATAGACAATATATACCTGCCCTCCAGACTGTATTTGTTTTCGAAGGAACCCAAAAACCTTCAATCGGTTTTGATCAAACTGTAAGATAGTCTTAATAGGTTTCCGGCCAGCTGGCAATTCATCAATAACAGAAACCTCCAGGTCGCCATATAGGGTCATGGCCAAGGTTCTTGGAATTGGAGTTGCAGTCATAACAAGAACATGGGGGAAGGTATCCTTATTTTTTTTCCATAGCTTGGCGCGCTGTGCCACTCCAAATCTATGTTGCTCATCTACGATGGCCAGACCCAGGTTATGAAATTTAACATTGTCTTCAATCAAAGCATGGGTACCTACAATTATGTCTATATCCCCGGACTCAAGGTCAGAAAGAATTTCATTACGGGCACTTTTTTTAGTTGATCCGGTTAATATGGCGATCTTTAAATTCAATTTGTCAGCGTATTTCTTCAGTCCGATATAATGTTGTTCTGTGAGTATTTCAGTAGGTGCCATCATTACAGTTTGGGCTCTATTTTCAATCGCCAGCAACATAGAAATAAAGGCTACAATTGTTTTGCCTGAACCAACATCACCTTGCAATAACCTGTTCATCTGATGTCCGGTTTTCATATCAGAAAATATTTCACGAATTACATTTTTTTGTGCCTTTGTCAACTCGAATGGAAGGTATTTATGATAAAATTCATTTAGCAGGGTGGTTTTTGCAAACACCTGTCCTCTGAACCGGTTATACCTTGATAATTTTAATTTTAATAATCTGAGTTGTACATAAAAAAATTCTTCAAATTTCAATCTGAATTGGGCTTCGGAAAGCACTTTGTTATCAGCAGGGAAATGTATGTTCTTATATGCAATATCCCGTTTCATTAAATTATAATCCCGAATTAATTTTTCAGGCAGGGATTCCTTGATATGAGATTGAGCTTTAGTGATTAGCTCATTCTGAAGCTTTGATATTGTTTTACTGTCAATATACTTCGATTTAAGTTTCTCAGTGGTTGGATACACAGGTTGAAGAAATAGACTATCCGTCTTTCTTTCCGCATTTACCTCTAATTCAGGATGGCCAATATACAATCTGGAATTGAAAATACTTGGTCTGCCAAAAACAAGATATTCGATTTCCGGATTTAATTTCTTAATGATCCATTTTGCTCCCTGAAACCATATCAGGTCAATTTTGCCAGAGTCGTCATAAAAGTGAGCAGTAAGTCTTTGCTTATATGGCTTGCCTGTAAGTTCATAATTCCGGATATAACCTTTGATCTGGACATACGGGATGGATGCATTTAATTCCTTAATTTTATGGATTTGCGTTCTGTCTTCATATCGGAAAGGGAAATGTTGAATAAGGTCACCAAATGTAAAAATATTTAGTTCTTTGTTAAGAAGTGCTGCCCTTTGAGGGCCTACCCCTTTGAGAAATTCAATTTTGGATTCGAAAAAGCCAGCCATAATTACCCGGTAAGTGCTACATTTTAATTATTTCTCCATTGCAAGGTATTAAGAAGGTGAATTATGTCCTTTTTTATATATTGAATGGCCGGTGCAAGTGAATCATTTTGTGTAGCAGTCTTAAAATATAAAGCACCTCGCATAAAATGCTTTAAAGAATCGGTAGTTACGAACTGAATTTGGGTTGGCACCTCCCCGCTTATTTCTGCAATCGAGGCTGTATAACCATTCCTGGTCAGCATAATGATCTCATCTATAGCATATGCCTTGATCTGGTGTTGGGAGGTGAGTTTATAGGCGTCACTAAAATATTCTTTCATTAATTCAGGTTTTCCATATATAGGCTTGTAGGTGATCTGGATATCTGCAAGCAGGGTGTCATAAACAAGGTCGATCCAATATCGTTCATCGGTGATATCAGATTGGTCCTTATATTGCTCCTTCACCTTGTTCATATAAGTCCAGGTTGTATCGGTATTCAATCTGGCTAATTTTGATATTTCGAAATAGTAAGGTAATGAATCAGGGATTCCTATATATTCATGATCGGGCAATTCAATTCTGTTGTATCCTTTTGGTTTGGGCATGTAATCAGAAGTGCAGCTGATTAATATAAGGAAAATGATAAGTTTAAAGATTTTCAAGGCAGATACTATTTCTTTACGGAATTGTACTTGATTTAACAAAGATTCGGATCCTTTTAATTCGCCTGTTGTCGACTGCGACAACGGTAAAGACCAGATCACCGAATTCGATTTTTTCTCCTACCCGGGGAATTTTGGAACTCAGTTCCAGGATCAATCCGGCAAGCGATTCACTTTCACCTTTAACTTCGTCAAATAGAGAAGGATCTTTTCCAATTATCTTGCAGAAATCATTTAATGAAGTCCTTCCTTCAAACACATATGTGTTTTCATCTAATTTATTATATGCGATCTCATCAACGTCAAATTCATCACGAATTTCACCCACGATCTCTTCAATAATATCTTCAAGCGTAATTAATCCTGATGTGCCTCCATATTCGTCGACTACAATAGATATATGGACTCTTTTCTCCTGGAAATCTTTAAGCAGGCTATCTATCTTTTTATTTTCCGGTACAAAATATCCTGGCCTCAGCAAGGGTTGCCATTTAAAATTCTCATCCCGGTCAAGATACGGAAGAAGATCTTTTATGTACAAGATGCCTTCAATTTTATCAATAGTCTCGCGAAAAACAGGAATTCGAGAAAAACCACACTTATTGATTTTGTCCATTAGGTCATGAAAACCCAAATCGGTATCAAATGCTGTGATTTCCAGCCTTGATTTCATAACCTGCTTTACTGATAAAGTGCCGAAGTTCACGATACCTTTCAATATTTCCTTCTCCTCTTCTGTCGCCTCTCCATCAGCAGTTATTTCGAGCGCCTTATGAATCTCTTCTTTTGAAATATCATAGTTTTTCCTTTCAATCCTTTTTTCTACCACCTTACTGAAAGAAAGGAGTAACCAGGAAAGCGGACTGAATAAAGACTCGGCCACTTTCATCAGTCTGGAAGTCATTCCGGCAAAAGCCACATTATTCGAATTGGCATATACCTTCGGTATGATCTCCCCAAAAAACACAATGGCAAATGTAGTGATGAAGGTAAGGAAGATAATAACTATGCCAGTTAATGTAGTAGTCCCAAAGATCCTCCAGGTAACAAATGTTGCAAGGGTAACAATTCCTACATTTATAAAATTATTAAATATCAGGATTGTAGCGAGCAGCTTTTGAGGATTCTTTATGAGCTGATATATCCTTTTCTCTCCTTTTGCATTACTGTTCCGAAATGTATTTATCTGGTTTTTCGATAAAGAAAAAAAGGCAACCTCGGATCCTGATACAAGGGCAGACAATATCAATAAAATACTTAGTAATACACCACCTATAATATAAAAAGGCAGCAAGTTACCGGATAATAAAATAAAAAGATGACAACAATGATATGGTTCGTCCAAAGTCGTATATTTATTTTCTAAAACGGAAGATCATCAGTTTCCTCAGGTAGATCAACCGGGTTTGCTGGAGGAGTAGTTGATTGATTGGAGGGTTCATGATTAGCCTCGCTAGCTGTTGACCTGCCTCCAAGCATATTCATATTTTGACCGACAACTTCTGTACTATATTTTGTAATCCCATCTTTATCCTGATAGGAACGAGTCTGTAATTTGCCTTCTATATATACCTGGTTCCCTTTTCTTAGATATTTTTCGGCAATTTCAGCCAATCCTCTCCATAGTACAATATTATGCCACTCTGTCTGGTCAACACGTTGGCCTGTATTTCTATCATTATAAGACTCTGTAGTTGCTATTGAAAAACGGGCAACTTTAACACCACTTTCCAGAGTTCTG
>CAYMFU010000265.1:0-6939 GCA_964389805.1 uncultured Roseivirgaceae bacterium
TTCCTGGAGATAATCAGCAAGCCAATAAACATCAACAGGCCATTGAGTATCAATACCTCAAATCCGAATTTATATCCCCAGAATAACCATTCCGAATTTAAGCTTATGATATAAGCCAGAACGGGAGACAGGACAGCTATAACGGGCACGTATTTGTCTATTACCTGCTTTTTTGTAAACAAACCAAATGAATATAATCCCAATAATGGCCCATATGTATATCCCGCTACAGTAAAAACAGCTGAAATAACGCTGTCGTTATTTATAATCCTGAAAACAACAATAACAAGGAATAAAATGAAACTGAAGGCTACATGAACTTTCAACCTGGCATTTCTCTTAGCTTTTTCTGATTTACCTTCCAGACTGAGAAAATCGACACAAAAAGCAGTGGTCAGGGCAGTCAAAGCCGAATCAGCACTGGAAAAGGCTGCGGCTATAATCCCCAACAGAAATACAATACCTATAAATACTGTAAAATGATTCAGAGCGAGGATAGGATACAGATCGTCAGATCTAGCTGGTAGTGAAATCCCATTCTGCTCAGCGTATATATATAGCAACAATCCCAGGCTTAAAAACAGGAAATTTACCGGTACCAGGATGGCGCTGAACCAGTACATATTCTTCTTGGCATCTCCTAAACTTTTGCAGGTGAGGTTCTTTTGCATCATGTTCTGATCAAGACCGGTCATTACGACCACTATAAAAGCCCCGGCAAAAAACTGTTTAAAGAAAAACTTACTGCTTTGCCAGTCCCAGACAAATATCTGGGCATAATCATGTTCCCCGATCAGTGATTTATAATCTCCAAATGAGATATTCATTTCCCTGGTCAAATAATAGATGCTGATCACTACTGCCAAAAGCATAAAAAATGTTTGAAGGGTATCTGTCCAGACAATGGTCTTAATTCCTGCACGGAAAGTATATACCCAGATCAAAAGAATGGTCACAGTTACCGTTACAATGAAAGGAATGCCGAAGGAATCAAAAAAAGCGATTTGTAATACCCCCGCTACAAGGAATAATCGCAAAGAAGCTCCCATGGTCTGACTGATAAGGAAAAACAGGGATCCGGTCTTATAAGTCAATATACCATATCGTTGTTGCAGGTAGGTATAAATAGATACTAGTTTCAGGCGATAATAAAGCGGCATCAGTATATTGGCTATTATGAAATATCCGAGCATGTAACCTATTACTATCTGAAAATAGGTGAAAGCACGGAATTCCGGTTCAGAAGGTGAAATGGCTATACCTACCTCACCCGGAATCGAAATAAAGGTTACTCCCGATAAAGAAGCACCTATCATCCCGAATGCAACAACAAACCACGGCGATTGACGGTTGCCGGTAAAAAAGGTTTCGTTACTGGAGTTCTTCGAGGTAAGCCAGGATATAAAAACAAGTATTGCGAAGTATCCAGCTATAATGGTAAAAACTAATGTAGGATTCATATTATATCAATCAAGTGCCAAAGTTGGGGATTTTTTTTATATTTTTGTAGAAAACCACGGTAATGAGTTTTCAATATCAAGAAGATGAATTAGTAGAAGTCTTAGATGATCTTGAGGACCAGGAACCTAAAAACCTGATCGTTTTCAATGACGACTACAATACTTTTGACCATGTGATCAACATACTGGTAAAAGTATGCAAACACACAACACAACAAGCCGAACAATGCACCTGGCTTATCCACTACAGAGGAAAATGCATCGTCAAAACCGGGAACTTTATTAAACTCAAACCCATGCGTGACAGCATTTGTGATGCAGGCATCGACGCAAGAATACATTAAGAAAACCGCTAATAAAAAAAAGCCGATAATTTGTTCCTAAAAACTGCGCTAACCTGAGGATTTTTATAAAATAAAAAATAACTTCACTCTTGTAAAAATTCGGCAACGGAAAAGTAAAAATTTTTAAAATGTAAGTTGCGAATTCATAAAATATATATTTTTGACGCTTTAAATATCTAACCTCAAAATTCAGGACAATGAGTGAACTTTCAAACAGAATTAATGCATTAGCTGAGTCTGCAACAATTGCGATGGCCACAAAGGCACGTGAATTAAAAGCCCAGGGAAAAGACATCATCAGTTTAAGTCTGGGAGAACCAGATTTTAAAACGCCTAAACACATACAGGAAGCGGCCAAGGAAGGAATAGACGAAGGAAAATACTTCTCCTATCCACCTGTTCCTGGATATCCTGATTTGAGAAAAGCCATTGCTGAAAAGTTGAAAAGAGAAAATAATATAGACTCCACACCAGACAATATCGTCGTATCAACAGGCGCCAAGCATTCCATAGCAAATGTTTTCTTCTGCCTTTTGGATCCCGGCGATGAAGTATTGGTTTTCTCCCCTTACTGGGTTTCATATGCTGACCAGATTAAATTGGCCGAAGGTGTTCCGGTCCTTGTTCAGGGAAGTATTGAGAACGGATTTGTCGTAACGGCACGGCAAGTGGAAGAAGCGCTAACCGATAAGACTAAAGCCGTTATCTTCTCCTCTCCCTGCAATCCTACAGGCGCTGTAATCAAGCGAGACACTATGAAAGAGATTGCAGCGATATTGTCAAAAAGAAAGGATGTCTATGTGATTTCTGATGAGATCTATGAATATATCAATTATACAGGCGATCATGTCAGTATAGGATCATTCCCTGAAATGAAGGATAACACCATCACGGTAAACGGAATGTCCAAAGGTTATGCTATGACTGGATGGCGGATCGGTTATATTTCCGCACCGGTTTGGCTTGCAAAAGCATGCTCGAAATTCCAGGGACAATTTACCTCAGGGGCATGCTCCATTGCACAACGCGCCTCATTAGCCGCGATAACAGGAGATCAAACCCCAACGATGGAAATGGGTAAAGCCTATCTGAGAAGAAGAGACCTGGTTTTGGATATGTTGAAAGAAATTCCAGGCCTTAATACACCCACTCCTGAAGGCGCTTTCTACATATTCCCGGATATCAGTTCTTATTTCGGCAAATCTGACGGAACCACCACAATTAACTCTGCCAGTGACATGAGCCTGTACATACTTAAGGAAGCGCTTGTATCTACTGTAACGGGAGATGCATTTGGGGCTCCAGACTGTATCAGGATATCCTATGCAGCCTCCGACGAGGACCTGGTAGAGGCTGTAAAGAGGATTAAGGAGGTATTGGCTAAATTAAACTAAATGCCATATAACACGCTTCAGGAGGTATTTGCAGCCTTTAATAGCTTAAAGGTTTTAATCATCGGGGATGCGATGATCGATTCCTATGTATGGGGCAAAGTAGAAAGAATATCCCCTGAAGCGCCTGTTCCGATTGTCCAGGTCAGGAAGAAAGAAAAACGACTGGGTGGGGCAGCGAATGTAGTTAAAAATATCCAGGCCCTGGGGGCCACCCCCATTTTATGTACCGTTATAGGCAATGATCTTGAAGGAAATTATTTCAATGATCTGCTGGAAAAAAGGAATATATCACAGGAAGGGATCATCCGCAGTAAAGCAAGGAAAACAACAATTAAGGAAAGGTTTCTATCAGGCTCTCAACATATTCTCAGGGTAGATGACGAACATATGCATCAATTGTCCAGAGAAGAAAGGAATGCCTTAAAGGATAGAATAGAAATCCTGCTTGGATCTGTTGATGTAGTGGTCTTTGAAGATTATGATAAGGGTGTTCTAACCAAAGAGATTATTGATTTCACAATAAAAAGATCAAATGAATTGGGGATTCCTTCCGTAGTAGATCCCAAGAAGAAGAATTTCTATCATTATACCGGTGCCTCACTTTTCAAACCCAACCTGAAGGAAATAAAGGATGGGATGAAGATAGACCTCGAAAATGATGATCTTTTAGGATTGAAAAAAGTCGTGAGTAAACTAAGGGTAAAGATGGATCTGAAAAGTGTAATGGTTACGCTTTCAGAAAAGGGAATATTAATTTCAGGAAATGAGACTGAAATCCTGTTACCTGCACATGTACGTTCGGTTTCAGATGTTTCCGGGGCAGGTGATACCGTTGTGAGTATCGCCAGTTTATGTCTTGGATTGGGACTATCACCCGGGTTTACGGCTGCCTTAAGCAATCTTGGTGGGGGTCTGGTCTGCGAGCACCTTGGGGTGGTTTCAGTAGATAAAGAAGAACTTCTGCAGGAAGCCATTCATTATGATCTAAAGCCGGATTAGCAATTTAATCAAAAGTCATTTTCCTTTTTTCTTTACCAGCTGAATTATTATAAATGAGTATATATCCTTTGGGCAATTTTGGGGGATTCCAGTCAACAGCTATAAAGGATTCCCCTCAGCGACCATGGAGGATGCCAGTCAACAGCCATAAAGGATTCCCCTCAGCGACCATGGAGGATTCCAGTCAACAGCTATAAAGGATTCCCCTCAGCAATTATGGGGGATTGCAATCACAGTCATAGAGGAATCCAGTAACTGCCAGAGGGAATTCCAATCACAGCTATAGGGGATTACTTTTACTCAACCTCCAATAATAGATTTACACTTAGTCGAATAGTATCAAATTTAAATACCTGATAAAAGTATTGCCCCTAAATCATTCTCAGGCTGATAATTTTTGATTACTTTTGCGGTGATTTTTTAAGGTTATGATCTATTAAAATGCCTTTTTGAAATCATAGCAACCATCCGGTTTTGCGTAAAATTTGAATTCATTAAAACTTGTTTCATTTAAATTATATTCCAATATGGCAAAGAAAATTAAAAGAATAATCATAGGGCAGTCAGGAGGTCCTACACCCGTTATCGACTGGGAAGTTGCCGGTATGCTCGCGGCAGCAATAAAGGTGGGATACGAAGTCTATGGTGCAATCAATGGCTTGGAGGGAATTCTTCATGCGGATGTACCGGGAAATATCGTTGACCTTTCAAATATGGATCCCCGACAGTTCATTTATAACGGACCGGGTGCCGGATTAAAAACCACCAGGATCAAGCCAAAGCAGGAACAGTATAAGAAAATGGCTGAAAACCTAAAGAAACTTAAGGTGGATGGCATTATCTATATCGGTGGCAATGATTCTGCTGACCAGTTAAAAGGCCTTACCAATGAATCCGACATCAGAGCTGTTCATGCAATCAAAACGGTGGATAATGACCTCCCGGCGACACACCACTGCCCTGGATTTGGTTCTGCAGCACTTTATAATGCCATTGCATTGAAAAATGTTCATAACGACTTCTCCTCCTATTTGGTAAGAGGAAAATTCAGCGACGGGAAAGTTGGTGTATTGAACGCACCCGTTGTAGTTTATCAGGTAATGGGAAGAAAAGCAGGATGGCTGGCACAGGCAACTGCCTTTGCAAGAGTAGATCCAATGGGTCAAATGGATGAAGACCGTGCTCCTCACATTATTCTTTCAAAAGAAGTTCTTTTTGACAAAGATGCTTACCTGAATGAACTTAATGATACCATCACACGACTTGGTCAGGCTGTGGTAGTAGTTCAGGAAGATTTAACTGAACGGAAAACTAAGAAATCAATTGCTCAGGTATATGGAGAAGTAAAACTTGATCCGCACGGCAACATCCAGCACGGTAGGGCCACATCCTTCTCTCCAGGTGTATTCCTGGCTCAGTTGGCTGTTAAGGAATTAAAGATTGATGCCGTAGCAAAAGTTAAAGAAGCTGTACTGGTTCCGCAACATATTCAGCGAAGCCACAGCATATCACAATCGGATGCATCAGAAGCTTATATGATAGGTTACAAGAGTGTGGAAGCTATGGAAAGTGGTGTGACAAGGACTTCTGTTGTTATCAACAAGGAAGGAGGCAAATTTGTTGCCGGGCTGACAGATCTCAGTAATATCGCAAGACAAGAGCGAAATGTTGATTACCATTATATCAATGGTTTGAACGGACCAACTCAGGAATTTGTAGATGAATTCATATCCTGTATTGGTAGTCCAACTGCCTTGCCACATTATTCAAAAATGATATTTACACCCGTAGATTTCAAAGGGTAGATAAAATAAAAAATCCCGCTGATCGGCGGGATTTACTTTTTCTATTTATATACATTAGTTCAATTTCAAGTCACGAATTATCCGTTCGATCTTTTCATCCAGTTCAGTATCTACCTTATCAAAATCATCTTTGTTTTTCAGAGTATCATTCACACTGAAATAAAACTTGATCTTAGGTTCTGTACCTGAAGGCCTGGCCGAGATCTTGCTCCCATCTTCTGTAAAGAATTGTAATACATTTGATTTCGGATAGTCAATTGATCTCTCAACTCCTGTTATAAGGTCATTCTCTACAGAGGCTTTATAGTCAATAGTTCTTACAAGCTTTGCCCCTGCTATTTCTGAAGGTGGATTTTCTCTTAATTGAACCATCATCTGCTCAATTTCCTGGGCGCCTGTCATCCCTTTCTTCACAATAGAGATCAATTTCTCTTTATAAAATCCAAACTCAACATACATATCGATAAGCACATCCATCAAGGATTTGCCCTGATCTTTAGCCCAGGCCGTCATTTCTGCAATAACCATACAGGAGGCGATGGCGTCCTTATCCCGGACAAAATCTCCAATCATATACCCGTAGCTTTCTTCTCCCCCACCAATGAATTGCTTCTGACCTTCCAATTTTCTGATAACCTCCGCTATGTATTTAAATCCAGTAAGCGTATCAAAATACTCCACCTCGTATTTTTCAGCTATCCGGTGGATAAGATCCGTTGTAACTATGGTTTTTACGATATACTGATCCCCATCAAGCTTGTTGTTTTCTTTCCATCGCCTCAGGAGATAATAAACAATTAAAGAACCCGTCTGATTGCCATTTAACAATTGAAATTCCCCATGATGATTCTTTACGGCAATGCCCACCCGGTCTGCATCCGGATCTGTCGCCATAATAATATCGGCATCAAGTTTCTTCGCCTCTTCCAAAGCCAGG
>CAYMFU010000266.1:0-3590 GCA_964389805.1 uncultured Roseivirgaceae bacterium
CTTGTTATTACAAAGGATTTGATTAGCCACGGTGGATACATTGTTGGTTTTAGAAGTTACTTTGTCGTTGACAAAAAGAATGAAATACTAATGGCCGTTTTTTCTAACAATACCGCCACTGATCCAAAACGAATATCTAGTTTGCTACTCAAGTTTTTAGAAACGTCTGAGTCCTTAAAACAATAAATGCAGCTGGAAGCTTCCCCTGAAGTGATGAAGTTCTAATCAAAAAGTGATGAGCTTATATCCACAATTGTCGAATAAATACTTCAAACTTGCGTAGCAAACACGAATTCAAAATCCATCAACGCCTCCGTCAACATATAAAGCAAAGCCCCCGCCGATCCTTAGATCAACAGGGGCTTTTGCGGTTTGGCGGTGGTGCCACCAGGAATCGAACCAGGGACACCAGGATTTTCAGTCCTGTGCTCTACCAACTGAGCTATGGCACCGATGCTGTAAAAGCGAGGCAAATTTATGTATTTTTTTGGAAATTTCCCATTATCAACGAAAATGCCCCGGATTTTATACTTTTGTGGCTGAAATGGCCAGAGACATACAGACATACCAGTTTAAGAATGGCGTCAAACTCATTCACAGGCTCAACAAATCAGAAGTCGCTCATTTCGGTCTGATTGTACATACCGGCACCCGTGATGAAAATCAAGATGAGCATGGCGTGGCCCACTTTATGGAGCATATGTTCTTCAAGGGAACTGCCAAAAGATCGCCATACCAGATTATCTCCAGGCTGGAGGATGTGGGAGGCGAGATTAATGCATATACAACCAAGGAGGAAACGGCCATTTATACTTCCTTTCTAAAACAGGATTACCGGAGGGCCATGGAATTGATTCAGGATATCTTTCTCCATTCCAGCTTCCCCGAGAAAGAAAGAGAAAAGGAGGCCGAAGTAATCCTCAGCGAGATCCAGGGATATGACGATTCCCCCTCTGAACTGATTTTCGACAGGGCTGAAGAGCTGCTGTTCCCAGACCACTCCATCGGGCGAAATATCCTGGGTTCTGAAGAGTCGCTGGCAAGGTTGAGGAACGGATCTCTTGAAAGATTCCAGTCCGAAAATTACGCCACAGACGAAATGGTGCTATCTGTTGTTGGAAACATCCCATTTGAAAAAGTTAAGTCTGCTGCTGAAAAATACTTCGGGACCATTCCCCAGAAAACAAGAAGCAGAGAGCGCCATATACCAGCAAGTGTCTCGGGCAGGAAACTTATTGAATACAGGAAGGCCTACCAGAAGCACTGCATGCTCGTGGGGCCGGCCTATGCGCTCCCGGACCAAAAACGATTGCAACTCTACCTTTTAAACAATATCCTGGGCGGACCAGGAATGAACTCCAGGCTCAATATGGCACTGAGGGAGCGAAGGGGATACTCCTATAGCGCCGAATCTCACTATTCGCCCTATACCGATACCGGGGTAATGATGATTTATTTCAGTTGCGATGCTGACAAATTCAGCAGGTCCATGCAGGTAACCCGTGAAGAGATCCGGAAGCTGCGCAGTAAACTGATTAACGATAGCAGGCTAGACCATGCACGAAAGCAGTTGATGGGACAGCTGGCCATTTCACGGGAGAATAACGAACACCTTATGCTTACTACCGGAAAAAGCTTCCTGGTATTTAACCGGGTGGACAGCCTGGAAACTATCCGGAAAAATCTGGAGCTCATCACATCAAATATGTTGCGCGATACGGCCAATGAGATAATCGATCCTGCTAAATTGAATACACTGATCTTTGAATAATGGAGCTATTTAGCGATGCCGGGGCGCTGGACCGATACCTGCTGGAACATTCCAGGAATGAAGATCCCGTATTAAGCGAGCTGTCCAGACACACATACCTGAAGGAGGTGCATCCCAGGATGCTGTCGGGTCACATCTTGGGAAGCTATCTGAGTATGTTCTCAAAAATGCTCTCGCCTCAACGGATCCTGGAAATTGGAACTTATACCGGGTATTCGGCCATTTGCCTGGCGCGTGGACTAAGGCCCGGAGGAAAGATGACCACCATTGAAGTTAACGATGAACTTCGCAACACGGCTATGAAATATTTCCGTAAAGCAAACCTTCATGAACAGATCGAACTGATCAATGGCAATGCTCTTGAAGTTATACCAACCCTGAAGGATCGTTTTGACCTGGTTTTTATGGATGCACACAAGGACGACTACCCATCCTATTTTGAGCTGGTGATAGACAGGGTGGAAAGCGGAGGATACATCCTGGCAGATAATGTATTGTGGGGAGGTAAAGTTCTTGAGAGCCGGCTTGATGATTCTACCACCCGGATTATAGATCAGTTTAATAAGATGGTCACAGCGGATAAACGGGTAGAAAACCTGCTTCTGCCCATCAGGGATGGCATTATGGTGATAAGAAAAAAGTGACTGTTGAATATAAAACACAATAAGAATAAACAAAACCTCTCTAAAGATTGTTTATTGCCTGAAACAGTGAAGATGGTAGCAGTCCATGGCAGTATATTCAATTAAAGAACTGGAAAAATTATCAGGCATTAAGGCCCATACCATAAGAATATGGGAAAAACGCTATGGCCTGTTTGATCCCCACCGCACCAATACAAATATCAGGTACTATACCGATAACGATCTGAAAAAGGTGCTGAATGTTTCATTGCTGAACCGACATGGAATCAAAATCTCCAGTATTGCCAAATTAAATGACCTTGAGCTGAAGGAAGAAATAATCAGGGTCTCTTCATCATTTGATTCGAGCGATACACTCATCGATTCCATGGTTCTTTCCATGATTGATTTTGATGAGTATAAGTTTGACGCCATGGTCGATAAATCGATCAATAAAATAGGTTTACAGTCGACGCTTACTGATGTTCTTTATCCTTTTCTGGCAAAGGTTGGAATCCTCTGGCAATCCGGTGACGTATATCCGGCCCAGGAGCATTTTGTTTCTTATCTGATCAGACAAAAAATAATTGCAGCCACCGACCGGCTTCCCAATACATTTAATCCTGAAGGAAAAAAATTCCTGTTGTACCTGCCGGAAGGAGAGTGGCATGAAATTACACTTTTGTTTTCCCAGTACCTGATCAGGGCAACAAATCATGAAGTCATATATCTTGGCCAGTCTGTACCGTATTCAGATGTGCTGGCCATAGCTGCATCAAAAAGGTTTGATTTCATCCTGATTTCAAGTTCAACCAGCCGGGCTGGTTTTAACCTGGAACTCTATCTGGAGGAGCTGAGTGTAGCCTTTCCGGATAAGAAGATCCTTTACTGCGCTAGTTATAAGAGTGAGCTGCCCGGCAAAACCTCAGCAAACCTTCTCCGGATTAATAAACTGGAAGATCTTACCCGTTTTATTCAGCTAATCTCATAAATAGCTAATTCGTTTATTATCAGCAGTTAAAGCTTTATTGTTGATTCTTAACCTGAATTCAATCAACAAAATTGCACAATAGTGTAATTTAGAATAGCAACAATAAAATACCTTTAACTCCTCTATTTTAAAGGCTTTCCTTGTTTTCACTTATTTGGAATGATGTTAATTTCAGCGCGTTATAAAATTCACACCCTTGACAAGT
>CAYMFU010000267.1:0-11252 GCA_964389805.1 uncultured Roseivirgaceae bacterium
AAACGAAAGCCCAACCTTGGTTTCACGGTATCTCTTCAAATCACTTTCAGGCGGTGAACATCCCAATGATATGTCCTAGTGAATTAGCATATTGCATTTTAATTTTTCATTTATAGGGCGATATTAAAGTTTATCCTTAAATTGAAAAATGACTGTGAGAAATTGGGAACATGAGCCTTTTCTAATTTTAAAATTTAAACGATAATAACCCGATCAAAAAAATAATTTAGAAGTACAATCATATATTTTGAATCAGATGGAAAATAATCGCCGTAACTTTCTAAAGTCTAGTTTGATGTTTGGACTAGGGGCTGTTGCAACAGGACAGTCATACTCTGAAGCAGCTACATCAGTAAAGAATCAGTCAAAATTGCAAATTCCTTCTCCGAAGGCCTCGTTATCACAATATCTGCATTGTCTTGGTGGGCCTTTCCCGCAACCTTGTCCACTATTGCCACAATTTGGGGAATCCATAAAAAAAGATGGCTATCGCATTGAATCATTAACTTATGAGGTAGAATCCGGTGATAGGATTGCGGCTTTTTTATTAATACCCGATAATGTAACCGCTTCCAGTCCAGCACCGGGGATAGCCGTGTGGCACCAGCATAACGGAGAATATCATCTTGGGAAATCCGAGCCGGCAGGTCTGGCTGGAAATCCGATGCATCACACCGGCGTTGCCCTGGTAAAAGAGGGCTATGTTGTACTTTGTCCGGATGCACTGTGCTTCGAAGAAAGGCAAGATCCCACTGGAGTATTAGAAGGTGGCAATTATGAACGCTTCGAGTTTCTTCGGTACGTAGTTCGGAATCGTAGTCTGGCATGGAAAAACATATTGGATATGCGACGTACCATAGACCTGCTTAGTGATCGACCAGAAGTGGATGCCAATAAAATAGGGTGCTATGGACATTCTATGGGCTCGACTCATGCCTGGTTGGTCGGACCTTTGGATCCCCGATTGAAATGTATCATAGGGAATTGTTGCCTGCCAACCTACGAAGCCATTGAAGAGGAACATTTATTACATTGCTTTCCAAATTTTGTTCCTGGATGGAAAGAATATGGTGATACACCTGAAATAGCCGCCCTTATTGCACCAAGAGCATTGCACCTGAATCTAGGCGAAAAAGACGCTGGTAGTCCAATTGAATCGGCTTCACATGGAATACAAAGAATCGCTGAAGTCTATAAGACAGCAGGTGCGTCGGATAATTTTTCTTTTTTTATTGAACCAGATACCGGGCATGTGCTGACAGAAGCCATGTGGCATCAAGTGAAAGGATGTTTTTCCAAACATTTAAAATCCGCATAGATACATTTGAAGTGGCGGACTATTGGATTGATAAACACGCTCAGGCTACCCCTCTCTTTACATTTTATATATTGAAGCAGACAATTACTTACACGATCCATAGAACATAGCAAAAACGATAATTCTTTGATCATATAATATTAATCCACTCACATGGATTGAATTATTCTACTTATCTAGTGTTAAACTAATCAAAAAGCTAAAAATCAGCAGTCAGCGTATATCAATTCCTTTTATATTTGCACACAGGATGTTTAAAATTGAGGTACACAAGGAAGGACAGAAATCGATTTTGAAAACGGATGGTATGGATTATTTACAGACCATTCTGAGAGATGCTGGATATGATATATATTCACCTTGTGGCGGGAACGGTACCTGTGGTAAATGTAAAGTATGGATTCAGGGAGAAGGCGCTGTCTCATCATGTGTTTTCCCGGTTACCAAGGCTCTTGAAGTTATTATTCCTGACCGGAAAGAGGCTCAGATCCTGGTTGACCAGCATAAGTATACCGTTAAATTACCGGTCCAGCCTGGCCATCAAGCTAGACTATCAAATAATCCGCACGGAGTAGCTATTGATATTGGAACTACGAGTTTGGTTTTTTATCTGGTGGATTTGATAACCGGAGCTATCCTTGAAACAAGAACACAAGAAAATCCACAGGCTAATTATGGCGCTGACGTAATTTCCCGAATCAACTATACAGCTCAAAATGAATATGGGCTTGAAGAATTGCAAAACGCTCTGATACATGCAACTAATATCCACCTGAATCATTTTATTGAATTAATGGGTTTAAGACATAATGACATCGTTAAGATTTCCATCGCTGGAAATACAACAATGTTACACCTTTTACTTGGCATAGATCCATTACCAATAGCCCTGGCACCCTTTACACCGCGCTTTATTGAACGTCAAGAAGTCAATGCAAACGATCTCAAACTGAATTGTCATCCTGATGCGAAAATTGAAACCCTGCCCGGGATCTCTGCCTATGTCGGGGCTGACATCGTCGCTGGATTGGCTTCTATCGCACCTCAAAAGGAATTTAAAACCTACCTTTTTATGGATATTGGGACCAATGGGGAACTTGCATTGGTAACAGGAGACAAGATCCTTTGTTGCGCCACAGCGGCAGGTCCTGCTTTTGAAGGTGCGCGAATTACACACGGAATGACAGCAGTAGAAGGCGCCATTGCTTCTTATGGTGAGGAAGGCTATTCTGTTATTGGTGATATACTTCCAGCAGGTCTGTGCGGGTCAGGATTAATTGATGTGATCGCCTTTATGGTTGAACATAAGCTCGTTAACACTGAGGGTTTGATTGAGGAAGAATTTATCATTTCGAAAAAGGACCATTCCGGGATTAATGAAGATATTGTGATTAATCAGCAGGATATAAGGGAAGTCCAGCTGGCAAAATCTGCCATTGCAGCAGGGGTGAATATTTTGATGAACAAGGCGGGCCTTACCCATGATCAACTAGATGCTGTTTTTTTAGCTGGCGGATTTGGTAACCATATCAATACGCAAAGTGCCGTCACAATTGGTTTGCTATCTCCCTTATTTAAAGATAAAATAATCTCATTGGGGAATACTTCAGGAACTGGAGCATTATTGTCATTAAAATCGGTTTTATTCCGAGATACAATGAATCAGGTGATATCAAAAACAAATCACTTGGAACTATCGGAAGAAGAGGATTTTGCTATGGAATTTGCAATGAATATGATGTTTGATTTAAGCTCGTGAAACATCAGGAACCATAGATAGGATAAATTAAATCTCTAAAAATATTTTCATCATTCCTGGGATTATTCTAAGATCTTCACTTTTAGGTACAACCGAAACTGGTGCATTTAAGATCTTATTCTCATTATTTAGGGCGGTGAAATTAGTGGCCTTTTTGATTGCCAACTATCTGTATTTATTTAATTTATGATTTATAAATATTACTCAGGTGGTCTAACCGTTTTTATATCTATATACCAGGAAAGTCTCGAAGCTGATTTAAAATAGTATTTAAACATATGAGAATAAATATAAAGATATTTACGAACTGAACCGAATGGGAAAAGTATTAACCCTATAAGAGCAGGAATTAAATTTTCCAATAAGAGCGTGTTAATTATTAGAAAGCTTTGTAAAAAGAAATGAGTTATACCTGAATAATGCTTTCTGAAGTAAATATGTTTTGACATGATCACCATTGACTTACAAAAAGCTGTTAAACGCATTGTCCTTCTTGTAGTTCCACCATGCTGATGCTTTATCGGTGGATGACACTGCATAACTACCAATCCTCCCTTATCCTTAACTTTTTTACATAAATCCGTATCCTCCGAATATAACCAGTAATCCTCATCCCAGCCATCAATTTGATCAAATTGCTCACGACCTATCAAAATCAAAGAACCTGATACCCAATCAGGATAGATCACCTGTGATTCTTCACAAGTCTCACTCAATTTCTTTTTTGAGAATAGACTATATATAGATTTAATGATGCTATTTATTGTCCAGAAGGATAGGAATATGCCAAAAGGATTCTCATTATTGCCTTTTAAGTCGACCTGCTGGGAAGAAACGACACTATAGTGTGCATTCTGCTGGAGAAGTGCTAACATGGATGCTATTGGTTTCTCTGATACAATCGTGTCAGGATTAAGAAACAATAAAAAATCGCCAGTTGCATGTCTTGCACCAAGATTATTCCCGTAAGCGAATCCATAGTTACCTTCGCTTTTTATAAATTTAAATGTGGGAAATTTCTGAGCAAACTCATCCAGTTTACCGTCATTTGAAAAATTATCAACAATAATCACTTCCAAACTGAAATTTTCGGGTTTTATTGACAAGAGCGAATTAAGGCATCTCTCCAAAGGTACCCACCCTCTATAATTTACCGTAATAACAGAAAGTTTAATCATGTGATCTATTATTTAAATTACTTTTTCATCCTCCATAGATCCCTGGATGAATATAGAAATTCATTTATGTTTTCACCCAAACCGCCACTTAAATCATCAAGAGTCGCAACTACACGTCCATATTTCATTAAATGTTCACCTACATGAGTTCCGAAAGAGTCTGCTTCTCCGATAACTAATGGACTGGGCTTACTCAATATATCTATAATTAATTTCGGCAAATTAAAAAATAAAAAACCACAGTGCCAATTATAAGGAATTATCATTCGTTTAAAATATAATCACAACACAACAATGTCTGGAGGATATTTTTATTATACTAGTTTTTCGTGACCATTTGTCATATTTATTGATAACTGGAGAACTGTTTTTTTATGGATTGTATTTTGGTCTCTATTTCTGTTCCCTTGTAGAACCAGATCTTACCTGTAACATTTACAGTCTCACCTGGTGCGCAATCAGGTAATCTTGGATCGGAATGCAGACAAGGACAGTCTTCATTCCCCCACTCATGATTCCCTCCGTTCCAGGCTGTTATGATCCAATGACTACTATCCTCTGATCTCACAGCTGCCACTGGGGAATCAAAGATTTTATTCTCATTATTAAGGGCATTAAAATTAGTTGCCATTTTCAGCATAATGCATACCTGGCTTTGAAGATCAGTAAAAACTGCATCTGAATTGTTCTTGATCCATAATTTCATATCCAATTCATTGATGCCGGGATAAATATCCGCACCAATGACCATTTGGTTAGGAAGCGACCATGTATTATGGAAACTCCCATTATCTGAGATCGACCAATCGCTGTTCTGAATAACGATCTTCTGATAGTCAAAGATTGTGGGTATGTGCTTATGACCCAGAAATGTAAGGCCAAATTGTGTGAAAAGAGCCTCCGGAAGGTCAAGAACCACATAATCTTCCTGATCCCAGGGGAGGAAGATACTTACTTTTGTCCCCCTCATGGGACTAAGCATGCCATCCTTAAAGTTTATTCGTGGATGTCGGACTCCGGGATAGGGCTTTACTTTTAAAATATCTTTGTTATTCGATCCCGGTGCAGCTGGAACCAGCAGGGATAAAGATTGATCCAGGTCCATCTCACTATACCCTGTGGCCTGCAACATTTCATCTTTTGAGAATTGATGATCGAACATCATGTTGCTTAGCCAGAAATCCAGGTTCTTCCTGGTTGCGATTACTTCATCTGGCCAATCCAAGGTACTATCTCCTTTTAAAGTATACCGGTAATGCAACATCTCGTCATCCGGGATTTGTTGAGGTAGATATTTTGTTAAATCTTGCATGGCGATAACCTGGTAATTATGTTCCTTCAGATAATTCATGTATTGGCGAAATTTAATCTGCGATGTATTTACCCAGGGATGAGCTGTATCAGGTACACCGTGAAACTGTAGAACTGGTATTTCATCCTCTTTAACAGATCCCAGGACCTGGATGAAGTGGTCCAGATCCATATCCGGATATCCATCACATGTAGTGGGTATCAACAAGGGATGATGTTTCCCGGGATCATACCCCGGACCAGCTTTTAATTCTCCATATGGAATCTCCGGTTGTTTCCCTCTCCGTGCAAAATGATATCCTTCCTTTTCCAATACTGCTACTGCTTCGGGGCCAAATCCATTTCCATTCCAGGCAAAACTGACTGGTTTGGGAACACCAACTTGCATCAGCTCCCAATTGATGAGTCCTAACTCTCCCTCAAGCATATCCGCTGTTTTCGGTTGTGAAAAATCCCAGTGATGCCAGCTGTGGTTGCCTATTTCAAATCCCATATTATGTAACTCGCCTACTTCATTCCACGACATAAAATTCACCGTGTCATCCATCCATTCATAAGTTATGAAGAAAGTAGCGTTGAATCCAAGATCTTTTAGTAGGGGAGCAACGAAGGTCTTGTGGGATTTAACGGCATCATCAAAGGTAAGTACCACGATATTTGAAAGATCAGGATTATGCACATCACTTTCTTGCTTATTCCCTGACTCGCAATTTTGAAAGAACAGGGCTACAGGGAGAAATAAGACAGTAAGCATGGGGAATTGTTTGATAGGGAAAGAAATGAGGGAAATGCTGGAAATTTCCACATTACCTTTTAGGATTTGTATTAATCCAAAGATGACCTGAAAAATACCTCTCATTTTATTATTTATATTATAATTATGATTACCAATTATTTGTCAAGTTATTAAATGTGTTTTTAATTACAGGTATTTAAACTATAATTTTAGCCCGAAAATCCTAAATCAAAGCCATATATTTGAGTACTTTTAGTTGGCAAATACATGAATTTATACTTAAAATGTTTGTTCAGCGTGATGCTAGATATTTTGAAATATCTGAATATGGAGACAAACAGTTCCTGGTAAGACATAGCTTACGTCCTGGTTTTTATTTGATGTTGGTTTAAGATTCTGACAATTTTTATTCCCATAAACTGATTATTGAATGGTGAGAAACTGGCAATGAGAGAAAAAAAATGCAAATTTGGATTTCATTTCAACATCAAACATGGCACTTTCATTAAGATATTTTATGTTGAACTACTTATTTGAACATTATGAACAATAAAAAAAGCATAACTGGTATTGCCCTCACTGTAGCATTAGGTGGATTGCTGATGGGATTTGACGCTTCAGTCATTTCCGGTGTAATAAAATTTATTGAGGCTGAATTTGAACTAACTAAAATAGAATTAGGCTGGGCTGTCAGTTCTCTTACACTTACTGCAACCCTTGCGATGATGGTTTCCGGACCGCTTAGCGACCGTTATGGCAGAAGGACCATCTTGAGGATCGCTGCCGTTTTGTATGCGATTTCCGCCATTTTCTCAGCTCTTGCACCT
The DNA here is from genome assembly GCA_964389805.1 of uncultured Roseivirgaceae bacterium. Lineage (GTDB taxonomy): Bacteria > Bacteroidota > Bacteroidia > Cytophagales > Cyclobacteriaceae > JAGTVG01. Next base: position 7,130 of record CAYMFU010000267.1, read on the forward strand.
AATTTCATTGCCCTGGTAATCGCCAGAATGGTAGGTGGTCTTGGTGTGGGTGCCTCTTTAATTCTGGCACCTATGTATATTGCTGAGATCTCGCCAGCTAAAATAAGAGGGAGAATGGTGTCATTCAACCAGCTGAACATAGTTATAGGTATTTCCCTCGCCTTTTTTACCAACTATCTGATCCTCGTATTCGGCCAATCCGGTGCACCATGGGCTAAAGCTCTGGGACTGGATATCTACAATTGGAGGTGGATGCTGGGTTTGGAGACATTGCCGGCAGTGATCTATTTTACGGGATTATTTTTCGTACCGAGAAGTCCCCGATGGTTATTGATGAAAGGCAAAACTGAAGATGCCATTTCAATCATGAGAAAGTATAATGATCCTGAACAGGTCGAAACGGACATACAGGCCATTGAACAGAGTATTAAATCCGAAGAGAATAAGGAGAAGGTGAGATTTGGAGAACTGTTCAAACCGGCCCTGACACTTGTGTTAACTATAGGAATTGTAATTGCCATTCTCCAACAGATCACCGGGATCAATTCTGTGTTTTTCTACGCACCGATGATCTTTGAACAATCCGGGATAGGAACTGATGCTTCCTTTGTTCAGGCCATCCTGGTAGGGATTACCAATCTGGTCTTTACGATATTGGCTATAGCGTTTATAGACCGGATTGGACGTAAACCCCTCCTGATATATGGGGTGTCAGGTATAGCTATATGCATGTTTTTGCTGGCTTACGGGTTCAATTCAGCAAACTACAAACTAACGGAAGAAAACATGGCAGGTATATCCTTGGATATCGATAAAGATCAGCTTAGTTCAATGATCAATGTGAATTATAATAGCGATGTTGAATTTAAACAGGCGATCAAAGAATCCTTAGGTACGACGAAAGCGGCAGAATATGAATCTGAGTTGATCAAAGCGGGTATTAATATGAATCCCACCCTGATATTGTTCGGAATTCTGGGTTTTGTGGCCTCTTTCGCCATTTCACTGGGTCCGGTAATGTGGGTGTTGTTTTCTGAGTTATTCCCCAATAGGGTCAGAGGTTTGGCCATATCTTTTGTTGGATTGATCAACTCAGCCGTTAGTTTTCTAGTCCAGCTGGTATTCCCTTGGGAGTTGGACAACTTTGGCAATGCCACCACATTCCTGATATACGGATTATTTGCGGTGGCAGGACTTGTGTTTATTGTAAAAATGATTCCTGAAACTAAAAATAAAACACTGGAACAACTGGAAAAAGAATTAATTAGAAATTAAATTTCAATAGAATTATGAAACGCTTATATATAATAACTTTCATAGTATTGTTTGTATCCGGAATTACAGGATGCAATCAGAATGTCAGCGAAAAGGATAATAAAAGCCCGCAAACCACAAAGGCAGAGATCAAGAAAGAAGGCGATAAGTTTCAACTTTATATTAATGGGGACCCTTTTTATATAAAAGGAGCTGGATTGGAATTTGGAGATATTCCTGCGCTTGCGAAACATGGTGGGAATTCTTTCAGGACCTGGCGTACGGATAATGGTCAACAGTCAGGCAAAGAAGTACTGGATGAGGCTTATAAACACGGCTTATATGTCACAATGGGTATTGAGGTGGCCCGGGAACGTCATGGTTTTGATTACGACAATGAACCTGAAGTAGCTGCTCAGTTTGAAAGAATTAAAAAGGAGGTTATGGAATTAAAAGACCATCCGGCCTTGATCATCTGGGCGATAGGAAATGAGTTGAATCTTCGGGCAACCAATCCCAAGGTTTGGGATGCGGTCAATAATCTTTCAAAAATGATCCATGAAATTGATCCAAATCACCTGACCACCACGACTCTGGCCGGGATCAGTAAGGAATTGGTCGATGATATCAAGCAAAGGGCATCTGATCTGGACTTGCTAAGTATCCAGATGTATGCAGATATAGTGAATTTACCTAAGTATATCAAAGAAACGGGTTGGGATGGCCCCTATATAGTTACAGAATGGGGAGCCACAGGTCATTGGGAAGTCCCAGCTACCGAATGGGGTGCACCCACAGAAAACAATTCTACTGTAAAAGCTGAGTTTTATATGGAAAGGTATAAAACCGCGATCGAACCCTACAAAGACCAATGCCTGGGTTCATATGTGTTTTTGTGGGGACAAAAACAGGAACGTACTCCGACCTGGTATGGCATTTTCATGGAAGACGGCAATGAAACGGAATCTGTCGAGGTGATGCATTATATCTGGAATAATGAATGGCCGTCAAACCGGTGCCCACGTTTACTGGAATTTCAACTTGACGGTAAAACAGCTTATGATAACGTATCTCTTTCTCCCACCAAGCACTATGATGCCATAGTTAAGATTGAAGATACAGACGGCGATAAGATCAAATATACTTGGGATGTAAAACCTGAAAGCTCGGATCTTGGAGACGGGGGTGATTTTGAATCTACCCCTGAGAGTTTGATGGGGCTGATAGAAGGGGAAGGTGACACCATCGATCTGACAGCACCATCTGTAGGCGGGGCTTACCGCTTGTTTATTTATGCTGATGATGGTAATGGAAATACGGCACATGCCAATATCCCATTTCTCGTGAACTAAATCACATATATTTTATGAAACAGGATCGTGAAATATTTATCGGTGCCAATAAGCTGAAATTGAGTTCAGGGAATGTAAAAGGAGATCTTGTCAAACGCAATGGGGATTTATGCTATAAGATCAGTAATTATGATCTTATGCGCCCTTTTTTCATGAGTATTACCAGCGATTCAGATATTTGGATATTCATTTCCAGCAGCGGTGGAATCACGGCGGGTAGAAAAAATGCCGATCATGCCATTTTCCCTTATTTTACTGACGATATGGTATCTGAACATCATGAAAGAACAGGAAGCAAATCTATCTTTTTGGTTCATACAGTTGACAATTGGCAGTTATGGGAACCCTTCTCAGATAAATATACGGGAGTATATAGTTTAAGCAGGAACATATATAAAAATGCCTTTGGCAATAAACTTGAATTTGAGGAAATAAACCATGACCTGGGGCTCAGTTTCAGCAATACCTGGTCAAGTTCCAGAAAATTTGGGATTGTAAAGAAATCAAATATATCTAACCTATCATCCGGAAAGAAAAAGATCCGGCTTTTAGATGGTTTGACTAATATTCTGCCGGTGGGGATGATACAAATTGTTCAACAGACGAAAAGCAACCTGGCCAACGCATATAAAAAGAATGAATACAGGCCGGAATCAGGAATGGGGATTTATTGTCTGAGTTCAAATATCATTGACAGGCCCGAACCCAGCGAAGCACTCAGGGCTACTACCGTTTGGTCGGCTGGGCTGGAAGGATCAACTCATCTTTTAAGCAGTAGGCAAATTGACCGTTTTATTTCTGGTCAGACCGTTAAAGATGAGTTAAATGTCAGAGCCGAACCCGGTGCCTATCTGTTTTCAAAGCAGATTGAACTGGAAGGCAATGCAGCAAGATCGTGGTACTTTGTAGCTGATACAGACCAATCGGCTGTTCAAATTGCTACGTTGGAGCGTGAGATCCTCCAAAGTGGTGATCTGTTAAAATTGATCGAAAAAGAGATCGAAGATAGCACTCGAAATCTTCAGAATATCATTTCTCAAGGCGACGGCCTTCAGATCAGTTCAAATATATCAGGGAATTTACGCCATTTGTCGAACACCTTGTTTAATGTAATGCGAGGGGGGATCTATTCAAAAGGCTATATTATAAACAAAAATGACTTCATTGACTTCCTGAGAACCAAAAGTGAACCTATATTGGTCAAGTATAATAGGATCATTGAAGAACTCCCTGATGAATTCACAGTAACTGAATTAAAAACTAAATTCCTGAAAGGATCACCTGTTGAATTACAAAGATTTGCCTTTGAATATTTGCCCATCACCTTCAGCCGGCGGCATGGCGATCCAAGCCGGCCATGGAATAAATTTAATATTGATGTTTTCAAAGATGATGGTACCTGGAAAAAAAGTTATGAAGGTAACTGGAGGGACATATTCCAGAATTGGGAGGCTTTAAGCTGTACTTATCCTGAATTTATAGAGAATATCATAACTCTTTTTCTAAACGCTTCTACT
>CAYMFU010000268.1:0-11698 GCA_964389805.1 uncultured Roseivirgaceae bacterium
TATTGGACTATTCCAATATTTTAGATAAATAAAAATATTCAAAATTGTTTTTTGTCAATTTTAAAGGTGACCAAATTATTGCTTAAAGTATTAAAAGTTGTAATTAACTAATATTTTCAATGTTATATAAGTTCATTATATTTGTAATAGGAATGAATAAACTGACAATCCTTCTTATAATTCTTTTTTCTAATATTGCTTTTGGGCAGGATAAGGCAAATCAGATAAAGAAAAATATTGAAATCTCAGATGCGATATACTTAGATTCTTTATATCTAGAGCTTTATTATGAGTATAGAAATGAAGATACTGAGATAGCATTATTTTATATAGACAAATCATTAGAATTTGCTGAAAGGTTTAAGAACTATAAACTAATTTCAGAAGCCTATTATGCAAAAGGCACGATTTACACCCGAGAATACGAGTTTGATAAGGCTGAATCTTTTTTTAATCAAAGTCTTGACTATGCTTTAAAATATAATTTTGATAGAAGAATATTAATAGCATATGCCAATATTGGCATAGTTAATATTCAAAAATCGGATTATGACAAAGCAATTGAGAATCTTCTCAAATCCTTAAAATATGCTTACAAGATTAATGACCTTTCGTACCAATCGGCACTCTATAATAACATTGGATTAGTACACTATCGAATCGGAGATCTTCAAGAAGCTTTAAAATATTATTCCTTAAGTTTAGAATTAAAAGAGGAGTTGCAATTGGAATCTGAAATACTAATAAACTATTACAACATTGGATTATGTTATAGTGGTTTAAAAGATTATACTAAAGCAATTGAGTACTTTCAATATATAATTGAGAATTGTAATGGTTGTAATGAAATTCAAATTGTTAATGCAAATTATGGACTAGGGAAAGCTTATTACGGATTAGAAATATATGATAGAGCATTAGATTTCTTCAAAGTTTCTAACTCCATGTCCATTGAAAAAAAGATTACAGATATAAATGCATATTCGGAGTACTTAATAGCTAAAATATACTTCAAATTAAATAAACCCTATGTAGCACTCAAACATTTACGGAGTAGTGAACAAATCGCTAAGGAATTTAACCTTATTCAAAATCAAAGAGATAATTACGAACTATATTCTAATATATATAAAGAGCTTGGCGACTATAAAAAGGCCCTCGATTATAATACGTCCTACATTGCTTATAAAGACAGCATAATATCCGAGGAATTAATGCAAAACCTTAAAAATAGCTATCTTGATTTTCAAAAATACCAGTCAGATGAAATCATAGCGGGGAAGAACATCGTAATACAGCGATCAAATCAATTTATGATAATGCTGGGGATTATTCTTCTGCTTCTAGTAATCGTTCTGGTATTTGCTTATCGATCTCTCACCTTCCGTAGCCGATTGAATAAGAAATTAGATGCTATGGTTAAAGAAAAAACTAAAGAGCTGATAGAATCAAATACACAACTGGTAAAATCCAGGAGTGAACTGGATTCCTTCCTCTACCGTACATCACATGATATCCGGGGACCTATAGCAACACTGCTTGGACTAACAAGCCTCGCAAAACTGGAAGCTAAAGACTCGCTTATGTCCACTTATCTGGAAAAGATAAATGTTACCGCAGATAAGCTGAATGAAGTGATTAGCCGTTTAACAAATGTCAGTCAGATAAACTCCCAACCTTTAAACGTGCAAGATACCGATGTTTTTAATACCATTAACGAGGTAGTAAATGAGCTGAAAGAAGAAGACCTGAACGGGGTATCTTTTAAACTGGTCGGTCCTCCCCCTTCTTATATAAAAACTGATAAAATCCTTTTGAAAATAATTCTTGAGAACTTATTGCAAAATTCTTTCAAATTCTCAGATTCAAAGGAACGAAATTCGTTTGTAAAACTTGATATACAACAAAATGGCAACCTTGAACTGATAGTTACAGATAATGGAGTTGGTATTGAATCCGAATATAAAGATAAGATATTTGAACTGTTCTTCGTGGCCAGCGAAACGGAAAGGGGTTCAGGGATCGGTCTATACCAAGCCTTGTTGGCTACTCAGAAACTAAATGGTAAAATAGAACTCATACATAATAGTAAACCAACCAAATTTAAATTGATATTCCCGGAGATCAATAAGGGTAATCAATCTGAAAATGATATCAAGGTACTTGTCACTAACTGATGATTGGAGAAATTTATTAGGGCATGATTAAAAAGAGGTACGCTCGGAGAGGATTCAACAGCTAATAGATATGCACATTATCTGCATCAAGTTCCATCTTATTTCTTCGATCTTCTATACCCGCAGAGATCATAGGAATGGACAGTCTTAATTGTTCGTAATCAGACATTCTGGCTACGGGACCTATAGGTATACCTGTAATTAATGAAATGGCCTGAGCAAGCCGCTTCTCTTCTATATCTCCTAATTGCGAAAAATAACCGTCTGCTACCAGGTGATCCGGGAACATCCCATCTTTATAATCAGTTTCATTATTAATATTCGCTGTTTTTAGGACAATAGGCTGAATTGCCCAGTTAAAGGATTTTTCTTCATCATGCAAGGTAATGGATGCAGTATACTTTCCATGTGTAGTATCCCCAATTAACGTCACGTTCATATATGGATTCAATCCATTAATAATTAATTCGCTAGCCGAGGCAGAACTTCCTGACACAATAACATATAATCTATCCAGATTAATATTCTGAGCAGCATCCATAAACCGAATTACTAAATTTGCAGATTCATCTCCCTCCTCTTCTCTCCAATACTCATCAATTATATCATTCCAAATATATTTAACAAATATCTCTTCATTACTGGTAAACTCCTGGGGAGCGATAAGGCTGGCTAATAAAGTAGCTGTACCAACCGATCCGCCCGGATTATATCTTAAATCCAAAACTAATTCATTAACTCCCTCCGATTTAAACCTGGAAAAGACAGTATTTAATTCGCTGTTAAGGGAAGAAATGAATCGATTATATACTAAATATCCAATATTTCTTCCCTCTAGAAGATATACTGTGTCGAGTAATATAGGATCTTCCTGCATCACAACCGGAGTAATAAAAATCTCCCTATCATTAGATACCACCTCATCATCAATTAAGTCTGCAAAGCCAATCTGATATGATTCATTATTGAATAATAATTCCCGGTAATTTAAAGTATCCAGCAAAACTCCATTAATTCTATTGAAAACATCACCCCGAATGATTCCCGCTGCTTTTGCGGGAGAGTCCTTTATCACATATTCAACTATTCCATATACATCTTTGGATCCAGTTTCCCTGAACAGTATATATTCATGACCATAGGTCTTACCAATTCCCTGTAACTTATGGACCAAATCATCATAATTATCTGTAATAAAAGACCATCTGTCATCTTCTGAATATTTCAATTTATGAAAATATGAAACCGGATCGGGCTGGGTATCAGGGTCTAAATCCGAAGGCATCAATTCACGCCATAAATAATATGTATCCATATTTTCCCAGATGAAGTTATTTACAGATTTAATATCATCTGGGATAACTGGACCCGGGGCAACTTCGTCCTTATTACATGCACTTAGTAGAATTAATGCCAGAAATGGGATGATAAAAAAATAACTGTATTTTGGTATTAACTTCTCTGTATGATCCAAACTGTCCACTTTCCGTTCCACTATATAATCCTCTTTTAATTCTTGATATACAAAAATACAATTTTTGTAATAATCGTGATATTATTATTAGGTTAACGTAGAAATAAGAAAATTGTTAAGTCAACCATAAGTCCAAAGGAATAGAAGAGATTTCAAAATAATAGGATGACCATAATTAATTAGTACTCCTGTTTTTATTCAAAAGGCAAATAATCCTTTCTGGTATAGCAGGTATCAAGAACCTCAGTCTGTAGCATGTCCTTGGTATTTATGATGTTATAGAAATCCTCAAGATATTTAACACATTCCTTCTTAGAGAATTTCGGCATATATTCATTGCTATTAATAACTTCCATAAACTGAGGTTTTAACATATTATAATATTCAATGACCTCATTTAGTTTTTCATTCGATAAACACATGCCTTTGAATATCTTTTTCTTAGCAAGGTATTCATCCGGAACTCCCGCTGGCTTAGTGTATTCTGCATTAACAAACTCAGAATAATCAAAATCATAAGGAACTGCTACTGGTGCCAGCGTTGTATCTTTTGGATGCATAATATCAGTATTCTGCCCGGTGGTATAAAACCAGTCAGGATTTCCGATCATAAACTGAAACATTGAAAGTTTGGCCTCATTATCCGGGTTTAAATCAAATGGGAAATGATGTTGTGCAATAATCTTGGAATCATGCCTTTTAGCAACTTTTTTATCTTCTTCGATCAGAAATCCTATTTTCTCGTAGAGTTTTTTATTCTTGGCAGTATTGATATACAGAACATTTACAAGCCTTACATTAAAGCTCCAATCTGTAATTAGATTATACATCTTATATATTACATACTCTTTGATTACCTCAGGCTGGTTCTGACAAAATGTTACCATCTTTATTTTATCCTGCTTGTCGAATAAAGTATTCTTAACCTCTTTCTTTTTAAAATTGAGCATCAAAGGAGGAAATTTACAGTACTGTGGATTCCTCCTAAATTGGCCTCTTGCTTTAATTCTCAAAGGGACCTCAACCTGACTCCCTTCTTCACCATATAATATTCTTGCGTCATAATACTCCGTTTCGCCACCGTTGGTTTCATCTTCATTCCACCTGGTGTCTAGAATACTCTTAAAATCAGCATGAAGTTCAATCGACAAGAGATCTTCAGATCTAAATAAACTATCCAGATCAGACTGCCCAAATATTGGATCGTTGTTGTGCATAGGTAAAATAGAATTAATATAGTACCCAGTATAATTTGATTCAATCTTCCTTTAAATAAAGTGGTCGTATTCATGAATTAATCAGTAATTAAATGCCATCAATCGTTAAATATAATAATTTAATGATAAATAATGATCGAAATGATAAGACATTGTATATCAGGGATGATTTTTCTTTATTTTTCTAAATCAATAAAATAATATTTACTGTTCTTTTGATCGGATGATAGGAGAATCCCCTCAAGAATTAAACCAAAACATAAAAAGGTTGAAGAATTTTTTAGCAGGACATCCGGGAACCTATAATCTTGGAATTGTCATTCCTCCATCGACCATTATTATCTGGCCTGTACTATAAGGCATTTCTCCCTCAGCGAGCGAGGCCACGGCTTTGCCAACATCATTTGGAGTTCCCCACCTGGAGAAAACGCAAAGCCCTTCTTCAAGAAGCCTATCATACTTTTCTTTTACTCCTGACGTCATATCTGTTTGGATAAGTCCGGGGCGAACCTCATACACAGGTATATTGTATTCTCCCATCCGAACTGCAAACAACTGGGTCATCATACTTATACCGGCTTTTGACAGACAGTATTCCCCCCGGTTCACAGAGGCAACTGTAGCTGAAATCGAAGACACATTTATAATGGAGGACCTGAATTCGTGATTTTTTTCTTTTTGTTCTACAAACCAATTTGCAACAGCCTGCGTCAGAAAGTAAGGACCACGCAGATTAACTCTCATAACTTCGTCATAACTGGCTTCTGAAGTTTCCAGTATATCCTTTCTTTCTCTTGGGGCAATGCCGGCATTATTCACAAGAACATTCAGCTGACCGTATTCTAATTTTATGGATTCTATAATTGATTCTCTATCACTAGAATCACCAATGTTTCCCTGGCAATAGATGACTTCAACACCCTTATTCTCCAAATCTGTAATGATTGGCTTTACATCGTTCTCATCACGCACGCCATTTAGCGCTAAGGAATATCCTTTTAATGCAAGATTCTGTGCAATTCCAAGTCCAATACCTCTTGTACCTCCAGTAATTAATGCTACCTTTTTCATTTTTATTTAAGTTCAGGAATGTTCACCCATGATTTTTTTCTCCAGCTTTCATAGCCTAATTGAGCTAGTTGTACTCCCTTAGCTCCTTCTAATAGATTCCAGGGGAAAGGTTCATCTCCGAATACGTGCTTTAAAAACAGTTCCCATTCTGCTTTAAATGCGTTGTCATAAGGTTGTTGATCAGGAATTTTGGTCCAGTTCTCAAAGAAATCAATGGGTTGAGCAATATCGGGATTCCAAACCGGTTTGGGTGTTGCGTTATAATGTTGAATATAGCATTCTCTTAATCCGGCAACCGCAGATCCCAAAGTTCCGTCTACCTGAATTGTTAGAAGGTCCTCGCGTCTCACTCTTGTGCACCAGGATGAGTTAAACTGAGCAATTATTCCATTTTCTAACTTGAAGGTTGCGTATGCGGCATCATCCGCTGTACTCTTGTAAATATTGCCCGACTCATCAACACGTTCATCAATATGGGTTGTCCCAATGCAAGAAACAGATTCCACTTTTCCAAATATATTGTCAAGTACATATCGCCAATGACATAACATATCCAGGATTATACCTCCATCTTCATCTTTTTTATAATTCCAGGAAGGTCTTTGAGCCGGCACGTTAAATCCCTCGAAAACCCAGTATCCAAATTCCCCTCTCACAGATAATATATCACCGAAAAATCCCTGATCGATCAAACCTTTGACCTTCAATAATCCCGGTAACCAAAGTTTATCCATCACTACCCCATTCTTAAGTCCGGCTTTCTCGGCTAACTCAAATAATTCGATAGCTGCTTTTGGATTAGTTGCAGTTGGCTTTTCACAATATATATGCTTTCCTTTTTTGATCGCCTCCTTAACTGCAATTTCTCTTCTTCCGGTGGTCTGAGCATCAAAATATATATCATATTTCGAATCATCCAGTACTTCATTGAGATCGGTTGTAAAATTCGCAATTCCAGATAATTCTGATAGTTTTTTAAGTTTATCTCTATTTCTTCCAACAAGAACAACCTCAGGCATTATGGTATTCCCATCCTTCAACCTGACTCCGCCTTGATTGATAATTTCAACAATAGAACGCATTAAATGTTGATTGGTCCCCATTCTACCGGTTACACCGTTCATTATAATGCCTGCCATAATGGTTTTCATTTGTTTATTTATTTAATATTCATAATTTAAATACGCTTTCACAATTCTATCCAAAAAGACATCCTGATCTTCTGCCCAATGCTGGTCAGAAAAAATTTCAACTTCATTGTATCCATTAAAACCAGCTTCCTTTACCAGATCTATAATTTCCTGGATCTGGATCACCCCCTCTCCCATGATCGTACGGTCATTGAGCATGTCCCTGGTCGGGTTGCGCCAATCACATAAATGAAAAGCAATAAGATTGTTCTGACTTCCACATCTTATCAGTTCTTCCTTTAAATTATCATCCCACCAAATATGATATACATCAACAGCAACCCCAACAAATTCTGATTTAAAAAATTCAGCAAGCGCATTGGCCTGACTCATAGTATTTATTGCAGAGCGGGTATCAGCATACATAGGGTGCAAAGGTTCGATGGCTAACTTAACATTCAAATTTTCCGCTAAAGGTAGTATTTGTTCAATTCCATCCCGTATCTGATAACGTGATTCTTCAAGCGATTGTCCGGGAGCAGAACCGCAAACAAGAACAAGCATTTCAGCACCTATTGAAGCAGCTTCTTCAATTGCTGATTTGTTCTCTTCCACTTTCTTATCCCTTTCAGATTGCCTTAAATCTGTAAAAAATCCCCCTCTAACCAGTGACACAACATCCATCTTATTATCTTCAAATAAGGTTCTGACCTCTTTCAGATCTTTAGATTCAATATAGTTTCTCCAAACGGATATTCCATTAATACCCCGTTCAAGATATTTCTCAACTGCTGTTTCAAGTGTCCAATCCCTGGTTGTGATACTATGTATACATAATTTCGAAAGATCCTGGTCCATAATTCATTAAATTACGCTATTGAAGAAAGTGTAATAAGGCTCATTATTAATAATTTTCTGAAGATATACAGCAAATTCTCTTGCGTGGTAGTCACCCCACATACTCGATTCACCATATGGAATATTACTACCCTCCGGTATATAATCCCAGTTATTTGGATAATGGTATACTGAATGAAGGATCAAACCCTGATGGTCCGGATCCATTGATAGATATTTTTCAGAGAGCAAGGTTTTGATCACTGTTAAACCAGCCTGTGTATATTTTTTGCTTTCCTCAAAGTGGCCAAGTTCTTCAAAGTGTTTCCCAAGGCGTAATAATCCCTGACAAGCTATTGAAGCTGCTGAACTATCAACCGGTTCAAATTTATTAAAAGGATCGGAAGGCACATTCCTGAAATCACCTAGTTGTCCAAGTCCAGGTGCACCCGTATCCCAATAAGGAATCCCATCTGTAGGTGTTTCTGATATATAAAAATCTGATGTCGCGGTAGCCGCTTTTACCATAAATTCTTCAATCTCGTGCCGGCCGCCTGCAATTTCCAGTTCTTTATCAGAAAGCGCATCAATTAGTTCAAGTTCTTCAGCAAATCCGCTAATCGCCCATGCCAAACCCCGCGTCCAGGTAGAAAATCCTGAATATCCCTGTTGGGTTCCCGGACATCGATAATTACCATCGTTGATATTAAAAATGCTTTCATGAGCGGTTCTTCCTTGTTTATCATACCTATCCCTCCCTTCACCATAAAAAACAGCATATTTAGCCGTAGACATGGTATGTTGTATACCTCTTTGCAGGAGATTAATTATTTTGTCGTTTTCCGCATGTAATTTGTGTCCTAATAGATGACTAATTACAAGAATTCTTACGGACCTTATGGTATCTACAAATAAAGAATGAGGACCATTAAAGGAATATATATATCCGCCATCAATAGTTTCCTGCCATCTTGCTGCCTGAATGGCGCCGGATATCATTAATGCTTGCTTGTAAAAATGAGCCTCCCATTCATTTGTCTTTATTCTACCCTCCTTAATCAACCGTAACAGGTTGCCATAGGTGCTGATGTTATTGAAACCATGATCATGAACCCCTATATGACTTACGTGAGAGGTCATGTTCTTTAAAGTACCATCCCGGCCTATATTAAGGAAGCGATCATCTCCCGTCGCATCATATTGTAGTATTGAAGAACCGTACATAAACCCCTGCGTCCATTCCGTCCATCCTCGTGTGGTATATTTCCCTTTGGCAGTGAAGACAGGTGCCCCCATACTTGAGTCAAAGGACTTATCAATATCAAGGATCTTATCCCCTGATAATTTCCAGAAGGTTTTCAGATCATCGTATAAATCTTCAATTTTAATGTTGTAATCTATGATCATGTATTATAAAGTCTAAATTTATCTGAAATCAAAATATAACTGAATGTAAAGGTCACCATCCATTCTATGCCTGCGGTACATGTTAGTTTGAGATTGTGGTCCCAGCAATTCCGGCTTTTTAAATTTAGTTCCAACCGGGCTTATCCCCTGTAAAAATGAAATATCACCTTCAGGAAATTCAGCTTTTGTATATCGAGGATCCGACTGAGGGTCATCAGGGGTATACAACCTGAAAAACAAATTCTCTGTGCTGGTATAAATTGTAAACGGTTTTTCATCATTCAATAATTTCAACCAATACATGTTTGAGTGATAACCCTTAAATTCAGGATAATCATAAGATTCCCCAGTTATTGTATTATTATATTCCTTTTCCCATACATTCAGGCTGACTCCTTTCAGCCTGTTCTTCCATACTCTGAACGGACCGTTCCCAAGCCACTTAATTCCATACATTTTTTCCTCCGGATAATCAAAATTGATACCGAAATAAGGTTGATAATTATTTGGGACATAAACCACTTCAAGTTCGAGGATCCCATTCCCGGACAAGGTCCAGGTAACAGATTTCAAATTGCCTTGATATAAAGCCTTATATATAAAATAATTACCATCCTGTTTGGCATAATAGTCCACAAATTCTGATTTACCTTCAGCTAATATGGGCCCACCTTTTATTGATATCTCGGTACCTGAGCTTATTACCTTCTGTAAGAGGCCTGACTGCTCTTCAATGCGAATTTCAACATCACCTGCCTGCATGACTATTGCACCGTCCAAGGATTTTCCTTCCGCTATTGATGTTGTTTCAAGATCGAAATACTCTGATAATTTATCCTTTGGTAATTGTATCGGCCAATCCCAGGTATGTATTTCCCGATCATGTGGATCCTTAATGGTAATTAAAAGGGATTCAGCATCATTCCAGTTTGTTGGAAGATCAAAGTTCAATTCTCCCCAATTTCCGGGCATGATATCCGGAGCTTTGATATTATTTTCCAATATCACATTAAACCCGGCATCTTCATCATTGGGATATTTATACTTCACTAATTTATAGGAAAAGTCACATTGATTTAGATTAGTATAGTGATATCGATTCTCTACCTTAAACTTGCCATTAAAGGCATCTGTAATATATTTTTCCTCAAAATACACTGGTGCCCAAATTTCTTTTATCGTATAAAAACTACCTTCTTTTTCCCGATATGGTCCAAGGATTCCATCGGGCGCATGGTTGCCATCGCTGTCAAGAAATCCCTCCTTGTCGGTACGGGATATTGATTCGTCTGAAAACACCCATAAAAAGGCCCCTGCTGATGTAGGCTTCCTCCAAATAAGATCCCAGAAATCATCCAATCCGGCACCATGCCCTCCATCGTACAACCCATGTAGCACTTCTGTCGGGAAAAATATCTGGCTTCCATTAAATGAATCATTAGTTCCGTAGTTGTAATCAATATAATGGTTGGTATCTGTTTTTCTAAAATTCTCCCAAGGATGGATCAATTCTCTTTCCTGTGGATCATATTTGATAAATTCATCATCCAATTCAGTATTCCAACCACCTTCATTCCCATTATCCCATATTACAATACTTGGATGATTCACATCCCTCGTCACCATTTCCTTTACAAGCTTTTTGCCAACATCAGTATTATAAGCAGCTTGCCAGCCAGCCAGTTCATCCAAAACAAAAAGTCCCAGGGAATCACATACATCCAGAAAATGTTGATCAGGCGGGTAGTGAGACATTCTTACTGCATTCATATTCATTTCCTTCATTAGATTCACATCCTGAGTACTCAGTTCCTTATTTAAGGTCCTTCCGGTCTCAGGCCAGAATGAATGTCGGCAAACTCCTTTAAACTTTATTTTAACTCCATTCACATATATGCCATCTCTCTCCCTGACTTCGACCGTTCTGAATCCAAACCGTTCGGTTAAGGTATGAAGTAACATATCATCCTTTAATAAGCTGATCTCGATAAAATATAAGTTAGGAAATTCAGGAGACCATAACTTTATATTATCAACCCTGGTCGATAGATTTACTTTAAGAATACCTTTTGTGATTTTCTCTCTAAAATCTTCACCAACCTGATTACCGCTACTATCAATAATTCTAGCCCTTATTTTATTGGCTGATCTGATATTGGATAAATATACGTCAGCATAAAAGCTCCCATCAGCACGAGGATTAAGAGCGATCCTTTCAATGTGTTGCTTTGGTTTGATTTCAAGATAAACTGGCCGGAAAATTCCACCGAAAATCCAATAGTCGGCATATCTTTCGGCATTATTCACAGAGGGATCAGCGGAATGTTTACTAACAGTTACTTCCAGTTCGTTATCAGAGTTTACTTTTAGAAGCTTAGTTATGTT
>CAYMFU010000269.1:0-7410 GCA_964389805.1 uncultured Roseivirgaceae bacterium
AGGATTTCGAGAAAATCAGAATCATTCGTGCAAAACTTAGCTCAGAGGCAACTGAAAATGCAAAGAAAGCACTGCAACTATTAGAAGAGCATTTAGAATCCTATGAAATCTCTTCCCTTGAATCCATACCGGCAGAAATGATGTTAAAGGAAGGTAAAAGTATACTGGAACAAATAAGTAAACAGAATTTATAAATCCTCTTGTAATTATTTGACGCTCAATAATTATCCAGGGATGTTGGATATCTTCACTTGAGGTATATGAAATTATATTTTAAGAATGACTCACATAGAATTTGGATCCTTAAATAGTATCAAATTGGGATTTTGGATCTTTTAATGGTAATCCTTCAGTTCCGCGGGTTATACTGGTTTATCTATGATCTCTTCCTTTTTTCTATCCCAGTATAATTTCTTGCCTTCGCGATATGCCCTGGTGGCCATAATTATTCCTATTGAATGCCAGTAACCAGTCATAATGTGTCCGTTTGTCATCTGATTCCGGTTACGCATACAATCAATCCAGTTGTCCAGATGAGGCTTGCTGTCATCACTCATTGATGTAGGAGGAAGTTGGCCATTAAATTCCGGAACTGTAATAAGTTCAGCAATACCTTTATTTACGGCATCCTGCAGCCCAGAATAAAAATCAAATCCAGCTGGTAAATCAAGATGTTCAGAAACATAGAACCACCTTGGCCCACTTTCCCCTGCATGTGCATACAAAGTCCCATCCTTACCCCGAATAGTTGTATGATCTCCAAATTTATTGGCGTAACTGGAAGAATATGAATAGAGGAATTTTTCTTTTTCATATGTTGCCAGTGCCTGAAACGTATCCGGGTTCTCCCTAATATCCGGCCATCCAAAAATTCCTCCATTAGCAACCATTGAGTCTGGGATTTCCGTATCCGTATAAAAATGAACAAGGCCTATCCCATGACTCATCCATTGTGAAGTGATGCCTCCAGAATACGCTTTAAAGATCCTGAATTCAAAGTATTTCCAGGGGTCAAATGGCACCGAGGGCTTCCCAAGTAACCATCGTTCCCAATCTGTATCTTCTTCACGAATAGCAGCTACATCCTGATCATTCGGGTCATACCAACGATGGTTGTTATCGTTCCAGCACTGCTCGATTTTTGTAATCTGTCCTAATTTGCCGGACCTTACAATCTCCCGGATTTTTCTATGAATAGGCTCACTTACCCATTGGGATCCCATTTGTACAACTTGTTTAGATTGCAACACTGTGTCACGCGCCAATTTGGCTTCATCGATATCCTGGGCCATAGGTTTTTCACAATAGCAGTCCTTCCCTGCTTCCACCACTTCGGCCAATATTTTTCCATGTTGATGATCACCTGTTGCAATCATAACTGCGTCCAGATCTTTTAAAGCCAACATTTCTTCTGAATATTTAAATTGCCTAACAGATGCGTCAAACTTTTCCCTGCAATCTGCCGCTGCCTTTTCCCGGTTTAATTTCCATATATCACAAACAGCCGTCACATTAAGATTTTTGTCATCATAAGAACCTTTTACCATACGTCTATGGCCATAACTTCTGGCTCCAGTTCCCAAAAAACCAATGTTGATCCGGTCGTTTGCTCCGATGATCCTGCCATATGATTGTGCGGTCATGGTTGCAGAAAGGCCAGCTATACCAGCTGAGGAAGTCAACATAAATTTTCGTCTTGATATATTCTTTTTCACTTTAGTATTTTTTTTGTAAACAAGTAATCAATTTTATACCTATAAACTTATATTCCAAATTAGCGATTTACATCGGAAATTATAAAATCGCTTATTTGATATTGTTATCACTCAGGCAGAATATCCTGCCAGATTCTCAGGAAGTTTCCTCCTAAAATTTTTGTAATATCTTTCCGTTCGAAGCCTCGATTTTCAAGAATATCTATAAATCTGGTCCAGTGATCCTTCATGGATTGCTTTTCTACCTCACCCGGGGGGAATGCTTCAGTAAAACCGGGTACCTGACCTACGCTCGGATGTCCGATATCATGTCCCAGCCATCCAATTCCAATATGGTCAATGCCGATCAATTCCACCATATATTCTATTTCATCTGCAAGCATTTCATAAGATGTTTGCCCTTCAATATATCGTACCCCTATGATTCCACCCGTAGATGCAATGGCTTTAAGTTCCTCATCAGAATGTTGTCGTGAAGTATTGATAAATTTCTGGATATTCGTATGCGTTGAAGCAATTGGTTTTTTAGTAATCTCTGCTACATGGTATATCCCATTGGCAGATAGGTGAGAAACCCCGATCATCATGCCTAATCTATTCATTTCCTCTACAACTTCCACGCCGAATCGTGATAGCTTACCACCCATCTTTCCTTCGGCCACCCCATCTCCAAGCTGGTTTCGGGCCTGATGGGTTAACTGCATTCCTCTGACTCCCAGCCTGAAAAAAGTCTTTAATAGGGCTAGCCTTCTATCATAATGATAACCTGGTTCAGGTTCAATTTCAATAGAACCTCCACCCTCAAGGTCCAGGAAAAATTTCACATGATCCTTTAGCGGGCTCCCAGGTATATCCGATTTTGATTTGATGATCGAAGCCTTACCGCCTGTCTTCTCAATTTCCGATAATAACATATCCACTACACGGAGGGATCCTTCAAGAAGCCGGTCACTACCTCCCCGTTCCGGCACTGAATCACCTCCTGCCGGCATGATCACAACATCCACTCCACCATCAATTAACCGCGGCAACAGAAAATCCCTTAAGGGAGAATTCTGGCTTCTGTCATTCAGTGCAAACCGATCATTGAATTCCCAGATATCCCTGTGACCTTCAACGATAACATATTCGCGTGGATCACTGGCAGGTGATACAGGTTTATAATTCATGCTCATAGCTTTGTGACTCATAAATACTCCTGCCAACCCTAACCCGGAATATGAAAGGAATTCACGACGTTTAATTTCTTTTTTCATCAGTAGTGTGATTTGCAATTACTAGATTCCAAATTATTAAAAAAAACCATAATCAACCAGCATTTTTAGCATATCCACAGAATTATTGGTAAAAGGGAGATAATGAACAAAATACTTATCTGGTAGTTCATATCTGATTTACATACAAATCCAGAATTATTGCTAAGAGAAAAATTAATTTCCTTTGGTCGCTATCATTTTAGCAGGATTATCTTCACAAATCCAATTCCCAGTAGTAGTATGATAATGAGTCCGATAATCCCAAATATCTTAAGACTTCTACTGATCTTTAAATCACCCATTATATTGGGGTTACTGGAAACAAGTAAAATAAAGATTCCGACTATGGGTGCCACAATCATGGTCAGGGCTTGAGCAATAACGATGAGCTTCAATTGAAGGTGGCTGAATGCTACAGCGATAACTGCACCTGTTATAATTACGAGCATGATAAGCATTCTGAGAGGTAATGAGCTGAGTTTATTTCCCAATGAAAAAGCATCTGCAAGCACCGCTCCGCCCAGTGTTGCATTACCCAATAATGAAGAAAATGAAGCAGCGAACAATCCTATCATAAAAACAGTAGAGGCCAGATTGCCAAAAAGAGGTTCAAGTGCTGTTCCCATTTCAGCGGCAGAATTTACCTGAATACCCTTTGGAAATAAGACAGAACCCGCAGCAGCCATAATCATAAACGTTATCATTCCCAGGATAATTATCCCTATCAGGCTTTCATACTGACACATTTTGAGTTGATGTTTCTGCCATCCCCTTTCCTGTACTAGATAGGACTGATAAAAAGCCCCTACCATTGAGAAACTGGAAGCAATCAATGCAATTACCAATAGTTCCGACCCACTTGGAAGGCTGGGCTTTATACCCTTTGCGATAGCTATGATTTGAGGTCCGGAAAGGATTAGGGTGATTAAAAAGGAAAAAACCATAATGCCTATCATTATCATCATAATCTTTTCCAGAATCTTGTAGAAAGACTTTAAAAATAATAAAGCGATGGCCAGGACGGAGAACAATAGAATCCAGGGAATAGACGAGGTATTAAAAAGCTCTGCAAATGCCAATCCGGCTCCGATTGAGTTGCCGGATTGAAAAGAAGCCGCAACAAGAAAAACCCCAAATCCAATAATCAGTGAAAAAGCCTTCCCATAGGTGTCCCTTATAGTATTTACTAATGATTTTTCTAAAGATATTCCTATTCTGGCCCCCATGAGGGTAAATATTGCCATAAAAAATGTGGTCAGAATTACAACCCATAACAATTTATACTCAAATCCGGCACCCAGTTTCGAAGCAATCGTCAGGCTTCCTGGTCCGAAAACTAAAGCAGCAGTGATGATACCTGGTCCTAAAATTCTTAACCATGATCTACTGGTATTGCTATCCTTAAAATCTTTAATTTTCATAAAAATGAATGAAATAGTTTTTAACGCGGCAATGTAAAAACATTTCTTTAAATTAAGATATTTTTAGAACTATACCTTATTGATTTCTATTCGTAAAAGGTGAATTTAAATATCTGGAATCTTTATCTCGTTTAAATTTTTAATAAATGAAACCATCACAAATTTTTTTCAGAATAACAATCCTGATTTTTATCACTTTAAATGGATATTCCCAGGCCCCGGATTGGATTCAAACTGCCAGGATTTTCCTTCTGGATGCATATCAACCACCTTTTAAACCTGAGCTGGAATTCGATGCTGAAAAAATAGCCCAAACTATGGAAGACATGCATGTAAATGTAGCTCGTATTTCAACCATGGGAACCTTTGCCACAATACAAGGCATCCGCTTTAGTACGCACCCCGACCAGGGTGGGCGCGATTTGCTTGCTGAAACAATAGAAGCCTGCAAATCCCGAGGCATTCGGGTACTACCTTATATTTCAACGGGGCACAAACTGGCATGGTCAATGGTTACAGAAGATTATCCTGAATATGCTCAGGTCTCTAAACCTGGAGGGGGGCCCACACGAGACCATATGTATGTAGGTGAAGACCATGGCACAGTCTGTTGGAACACCCCATATCGGAAAGCTTATTATGACTATATTGAACATGTTGTCAGGGATTATGACGTTTGTGGCATGTATTTCGACACCTGGTTTCCTTTCTACTTTTTTCCAGGAAAAAAAATATGTTATTGTAATGGATGCCGGAAGGGATTCAGGGATTTTTCCGGATTGGAACTCCCCTATCATGAGGATGACCGGGATTATTCTGAAATTGAATTGAAAACAATAGATAAATATCATGACTGGTACTATGAAGAACTTGTACAAATCTTATACGAAGTCCGAAGAATAATCAAATCCCACAAGGACGTACCTTTGATTTACAATATTAATAACCCGGACAAAATTGCAAACGAAGATCCCAGGGTTATCCAGGCAATGGATGCCTTCCTGTATGAACGTGGAAATTCAATGCTGGAACGGGCTGAAGGTATAAGTCTTGCACGAGCTATGGGCATTGGTGTATTCCCTTACATTGGATCTTACAACAACTGGCCCCGAGTGGTGTATAACGGATATGATTTTCAGCAACAAATTTTCACAACGGTTATGTTTGGAGGTGCACCGATAATCGCTCAACCCTATCCATATATCAGGAATAATAAATACCGGGATTTTGTGAGTTATCCCTTCTCTGTTATAAAAGAAAACGAAATGAGATTCTCAGATGTTGAGAACTATCCGTTTGTGGCGGTTATATATGGGATAGAAAATCCCACCGGACATGCCAAATCCTCCTGGTGGTGGAAAGCTGATAGCCGAACATCTACCCTTGGAGCTTTTGCAGGATGCCTTTACAGGCATATCCAGGTAACATCGGCCATGGAAACTTTGCTCGATGATCCAAACCAATTAAATAAATACAAAGTTTTATATTTAGCTGATATTCCTTACATATCAGCCAAACGGATTGAGAATATCAAAAATTACGTTAAAAATGGTGGTGGTCTTATTGTCAGTTATGCTACATCTCTTTATGATTCCAGCGATGTATTACAAGATCATTTCGGCCTTGAAGATCTTATAAAAGTAAAACCTGCTGAACAAACGCCTGAATTGATGAAACAATTAGACAATTATCAATGTATGGTGGGCGGCCCAAATGATCTATACCTTTTATCCAGTCGGGGTAGTAATCAGCTCTCTGGTGAATGGGAGGATAAACTTATTCCTCTATGGTTCTATATACCCATCGAACTTCTTGAGGGAGGAGAGATTATCATGAACATTGTTACCGGAGATGGGCAAAGGCCTTTCTTGCCCGGTGTAACTATGACTTCATATGGAAAGGGCCGTGTTTTGTATTCTGCCTCTTCCATTGAAAGTTTGTTTTATGAAACGAATATTGATGTAACAGGTGACCTGATTCAACAATTTGTAAACATCGTTTCAGAGGTGCCGGCTCCATATCAATTGGATGCACCTTCAACCCTTATTGCCAATATGACACAGAAAGATGATAATCACTTTGTGATACATCTTTGCAATTGGACCGGGGAGAAATTTGAGAACAACGATAGATACACTTATTATCTGGCACCCCTGGATAACATTCATCTGAATATTAATATTCCTGAGGGGAAGAAATTAGCCACTTTATCCGCTTTCCCTGAGAACAAAATTGAGCAAAAAGTTGGTGGCAACACCATTGAAATTATCATCCCCAATATGGAAGCCTATCAGGGATTTGATATTCAATTCATTGACCTAGAACACTAAGGCAACAAGACGTTTTTATTTCAGGATTTTTGTTTAAATAAAAAACTATTTGAACTCGAGAAAAATAGGATTATACACTATAAAATTTAGAAGAAAATTGATTCAACATACTAATACAAGTAAACCTGGAATTTTCTAAACGCCTCGATCCATAGGAGTCCATGCATTTTTAAATATTCTTTCAGCATTTAAACGGTAGATCTTATCGATCACACCCTTTTCCAGATAAAGTCCTTTTACCGGATCATCAAGTTCTGGTACAGTCATCTCATCATTCGAATTCATGTATTTCCAATCAAGCAACAATCTTTCATTCATGACTTTTCGCAATTCTTCAGGATTGGAATCGTCCAATTGTTGAAAATCTGTGCCATAAAGTATCCTATCCTGATATTTTATAAAGAAATCCCTCACCTTAACATAGTCCGTCAGTGACTGATTCTGTATATGACTCAAGCGTTCGGCCAGGTCTACGGAAGCATTCGGGAACCTATCAAGAAATCGTGAGATCTCATCAACACTCCACTCCAGGCTTGCCAGATGAGCTCCAATAAATGTTAAGTCCATGTTTTTCTCTAACATATTATCTCTTGCCTCCATCTGTTCCTCGTATGAGGGCAATTCAGGATGCAGATACATATGATATTCAGGGTGCTGACTAAAATAGTTATAGTCATTTTTTACGGTC
>CAYMFU010000270.1:0-4496 GCA_964389805.1 uncultured Roseivirgaceae bacterium
CATCATAATCAGGCCATTTTTGTAGCATCGCATCCACGAATGTTAGGCAGGCGTCAAAAGTGTTCCCTCTTTTCCAGAAGTCATTGAAATTCCATACCTGTTCAAATCTCTCAAAGGCCGCAACAGACATTTGTCTTAAACTATCCTCATTTGTTTTTTCCTTGGAATCCTGACAAGAAATCAGATATCCATGGCTTCCGGCTAGCAGGATGCCTTTTCCAGTGTGTTGAAGAAATTCCCTTCTAAGCATATCAGTACTTTAAATTTGTTTTCAAATAAAAAAATCGGGTTCAAGATTTATAGTTCCTGGACCAGAAAATCTTAAAAAATGGAGATTTGTCCATACTTCAATATTATTGGTAATTTAAGAGTTAAATTATTGTTTTACATATTCCATTGGGAGATTATTATATACACGTGCGAAAGTGGCAATATTCCTGTGGTCATTTTCGAAATTTTCGATAGGCGAGGAAAGATAATGTTCTATCGGTGGTAACAGAGAATTGGCATCTGGTTTCTTAAAACCATATAATCCTACACCAGATTTAAGGGCATCGGCAACAACTTTCCTGGCATCTTTTTTATTCCAACTTGCCAGACAGGTAATCAATTGTGTTTTATCGCCGACCATATTTCTTATTGAATCTATTTTAGCTAGGTCACCCTCCTCATTCATCAGCCAGTCTACCTCTTTGAACATTTTGGAGTTAATGTAATGTGGATGGGTTATATCAAAAGCAGTAAGCCATATCAAAGAATTTGGATCTGTCTCCTTTGCTGCTTTGTATATTACATTCCAGCAAGCTTCAATTGCACGTCGACTGTACAAGTTATAATCTTCTTCACTAAGTTCTTCTTCACCCGGAAAGGGAGTACCCATAAGTTCATCATATCTTTGCTTTTCACATTCAAGCCAATCACCCCCAATGCTGCTTCTGTTTGGCTGATAGAACCAGTCGATCATAAATCCATCAATTCCGGTTTTCCCTATTGCGTCTCGAATGACAACATCTAGATACTCGAGATACTTCTGGGTGAAGGGAATGTGTCTATCAGCGGGGTATCCATAACTATAATCCGGATATTCAATGCCCCAGCGTGTATTGGACCCGATGCACAAATATCCCATCACTTTCATGCCCTCTTTATGACCCAACTGAACCATTTCAGTAAGGAAATCATGTTTCAACCCGGGTTGTGGAGGGACTACGCCATTTTTATACCAGGCATATCCATTGCACGAAACGATGAAAGTTTGAATTACGTTTACACCCAGGTCTTTATACCATTTAATATGTTCTTCAGGAACAGCATCCGCCCAAAGTCCCGGTTCTGCAAAAGCATTAGGTCCCCCTTCTCCCCAATTAAAATCCAGGTCATACGCTTTGATATTGTCATTGCTTTTATCCAATTTATTTTGTTCGGTGCATCCAAAGAAGAATTGGAGGAATAGGAAGAAATAGGTCGTTTTTTGGAATTTTATCATCTCTATTTTTAATTTAATAATTCTTCAGGCTTCAATATCATATATTCTGCGTAGAGGAATTTTAGAAATAAATAATATTGTTACAATCTGATTATAATATAAAGGCTTGTTTCCAGAAGATTACTTTCAGATTTATAAAGACCAATCGTTTATTCAAAAAAAAGTCTTCCAACTACAATGTATTAAATTAAATAAAATTTTATAAACTTATTTTCCTAAAGCCCAGGATTTTTAATCACGTTTACTTATTTAAGAGAGACAAGCTGGCAAATGTGATCAGCCTCTTGCTCATAATTCTGTATATAATAACTTTTTGGGATTACACAATTTCTCTTTCTTCTTTGATTTTCGATCGCATTTGGAACATTCATATCTTGGATTCTTCGGATCCTTAGGATCATCCTTTTTGCATTTGGTTTTCATAGTCTGGTTCTTTTTTATACCTTCATCGTAGTAATGAAAGATTTCAGCCATTAATGATTACTTCACCATTAATTGTGTTTTTTATAGTATGATCAAAAACTTCCTTGGGATCGACATTGGTTCCGTTGCGATTTCTGCTGCGATTGTCGATGCACAGGGTAGGATCATTCAAACATATTACGACTTTCACAAAGGTCAGATCATCAAAAAACTGAATGAGTTTTTTGAAAAAACGGATCTTAAAAAACTGGGAGCAATAGCCTATACTTCCTCTTCTCCTCCAATTTTTAAAACAGGAATGTCCGTTGACACAAGAATTGCATATATTACTACCGCCAAAAACTTTTACCCAAAGGTACAATCATTATTAATCATTGGTGCAGAGAAATTTGGCCTGGCTACTTTTGATAAATATGGCAATTATCGTAATTATAAATCAAACACTTCGTGTGCAGCAGGAACCGGAAATTTTCTCGATCAGCAGGCCGAACGACTGAACCTGAAAGACATAGCAACATTCAGCAAAATTGCTTATGAAAACAAAGGCAGTTTTCCTAAAATAGCCTCCAGGTGTTCGGTATTTGCTAAAACCGACTTAATACATGTGCAGCAGGAGGGTTATTCCCTTAGCGAAATCTGTGACGGTTTGTCTTATGGACTGGCAAAGAACATTGTAGATGCTGTCTTTCATCCGTGTGATGTTCATGCAGATATTATTGCGGCAGGAGGTGTGGCTTTAAATAAGGCCGTGATCAAGCATATTAAACAACTAACGAAATTCAAGCTTACGACAGATAGATATGCACATATTTATGGAGCAATCGGAGCTGCTCTCCATGCAAAAGAATCTGGATATGAATTGAAGCCTTTAGTGAATGGCATTGAAGATATTATTTCATCAGATATAAATGAGAAAAAGTTTTACAATCCGCCACTTCAATTGAATTTATCTGAATATCCTGATTTTGATGCCCACGAGAGATACGAATATATTTCAGCCAGCTTCCCTTCTATGAAAGCGGTTGAAGTGGATGCATATTTGTCTGCTTCATTCCGGAACGAAATGCCGGTATATCTTGGAATTGATATAGGGTCGACAAGTACTAAAGCGGTCATAATTGATGATAATAAGGAAGTTTTCGCAGGATTTTATACCCGCACTTCGGGCCAACCTTTGCACGCAGTCCAAGTTATTTTCGAGTGTATTTGTGACTATGCTGAAAAACGAAATACTCAATTAAAAATCCGGGGAGCAGGTACTACCGGATCAGGAAGAAAATTTACAGGAAAAATAGTTGGAGCAGATATCATCCTGGATGAAATAACCGCCCATGCAAAAGCTGCTTATGAACTGAATCCGGAAACAGACACCATCATTGAGATAGGAGGTCAGGATTCAAAATTCACCATTATGCGTAATGGAATGGTAACATTTTCTGTAATGAATAATGTATGCGCAGCGGGGACTGGTAGTTTCATTGAAGAACAAGCCAAAAGATTGGGATGTCCGCTGGAGGAATATGCCCTCCGGGTTGAAAATGTTAATTCACCCATGGCAAGTGACCGATGTACAGTTTTTATGGAACGCGACCTGAATCATTACTTAATGACAGGATATTCCACGGATGAGATATTGGCAACTGTTTTACATGCAACACGTGAAAATTACCTGACAAAAGTAGCTTCGAAGGGATATATTGGGAAGAAGATATATTTTCAGGGTGCTACAGCAAAAAATAAAGCACTTGTTGCAGCATTTGAACAAAAACTCAAAAAGCCAATAATGGTATCCAGGTATTGTCATCTAACCGGAGCCCTTGGTGTTGCCCTTGAATTGCTTGATCTTCAGAATAATGACACGATTTTCAGAGGACTCGACCTGTATAAGAAGTCCATTCCTGTCAGGACTGAAGTTTGTGATTTGTGTACGAATCATTGTAAGTTAAAAGTAGCAGAAGTTGAAAATAAATTTGAGGCCTATGGATTTTTATGCGGTCGTGATTACCAGACTGAAGAATATGTAAAAAATATATCTTTAGGGTTCCAATTGATAGGCAAAAGAAAAGAATTATACCGATTTAAAGCATCGAAAAATAGTAAACAGCTTACTATTGGCATACCTTCTGGGTTGCACCTATTTGAAGAAAACCTTTTTTGGCAGAAGTTTTTCGACCTTCTTTCAATAAAAACAGTTACTAGTGAGAAATATTCAAAGGCCGTAAAGGATGGAAAAAATCTCAGCGCAGCAGAGTTTTGCGCTCCAATGGCCGCACTGCATGGGCATGTAAATTATCTTATGGATAAAGTTGATTTTATTTTTCTTCCTGTATATCTGAAAGAATCCCACGGAAATAAAATGAGTGATCAGTACTGTTATTATACACAGTTTTCTTCGCCCGTAATCACTACGCAACCTAATTTTAAACCTCATGAAAAATTTCTTACACCCTTATTGAAATTTTCTCAAAATGAGCTTTCTGTTCGACTGGAACTTCATAGAATGCTTATATCAACTGGATTACAAGACATTACCTTTCATAGCCTATCTCAAGCATATCAGGAAGCCAGGGAATATGTAGAATCTGTA
>CAYMFU010000271.1:0-53091 GCA_964389805.1 uncultured Roseivirgaceae bacterium
TCAATAGTATGGAGGAATTGAAATCCAATTATGAAGAACTGGATATTGATGAGTTGCTGGATGAGAATAAAGGAAATATAGTTCTATCTGACAAGGTACTTGAACGCATAACTATACAGGTGCAGAAGGTAAGAAGTACTGTCACATACTAAGAATAAGAAAAATATATTATAAAGTATTGATTGGTTATTCTTTCAATACTTTTTTTATATAATTTACGAAGGATCAACTAGTTTATGAGTGAACAACTCCTGAAGGCTATAATATTATTGTTTGCCATCCTGGCGAAAGTAGATGGGGTATCTGAGGATGAAAAGGCAAACATTAAAAACTTCCTATTGAACCGGCTCAATGAGAAAACGGCCTTGAAATATTATGATCTTTTTATTAATCTTATAGAAGTATACCAGCAGCAGAGTATTAAAATGTCTGCAGAGGAGAAGAATATCAGTGAAAAGCAGGAAGTTGAAAAGATATGCCGCCAGATAAATGCTGAGCTAACTCACCATCAAAAAATCGTTTTATCACTGGATTTGATCATGCTCACTATCGCTGACGGTAGAATATCCTCTAAGGAAGAGGCCTTGCTAACCCAGATCGCTAAAGAAATAAAAGTTGATTCTCTGGATATCAATTCTATAAAACTATTTTCGCTGGCTGACAATACTTCTGATCTGGAAAATAACATATCGCTGATCATTGCCTCAAAAAAAGAACACCTGAAAAATCATTCACACTGTATACGGGTAAGTAAAATTGACGGATTCATTTCAATTCTCCAGTTAAAAAATTATTCTGGATCCTTCTTTATAAAATATGTTGGTTCCTCCGTCATTTTCATAAACAACGTCCCCCTGAAAAAAGGCGAAATAAGAGTATTGCCTGCCGGAAGCACGATCAGAGGGACCACGTTCAGCCCTATTTATTATAGCGATATCGTGGGCGGCTTTTCTAAAACAGAGGATGAAGCGCGAATGTCATTTTCAGCTATAGACATTGAATACAGGTTCAGGTCTGGGACAGTGGGCCTGAACAAGGTCAATATCAGCGAGGAAAATGGGACATTGGTTGGGATTATGGGCTCAAGCGGATCAGGTAAATCAACCTTATTGAATGTTCTGAATGGAAATGAGAGCCCTGATATTGGGAAAGTATTGATCAATGGGGTCAATATTCATTTTGATAAGAAGAAAATAGAAGGAGTAATAGGATATGTTCCTCAGGATGATCTGTTAATTGAAGAACTTACAGTATACCAGAACCTGTTTTATGCTGCCAAACTTTGTTTTGATGACATGAACGACCAGGAAATAAACGACCTCGTTCAGAAAACACTGATAAACCTGGGATTAAGTGAAACAAAAGATTTGAAAGTAGGTTCTCCACTGGACAAAACGATTAGTGGCGGTCAAAGAAAAAGGCTTAATATTGGCCTTGAACTGCTCAGGGAACCTACTGTCCTGTTTGTAGATGAACCTACATCCGGATTATCATCCCGCGATTCTGAAAATATAATAGATCTGCTTAAGGAACTATCTTTAAAAGGTAAACTGATTTTTGCAGTAATACATCAACCTTCCTCCGACATTTTCAAGTTATTTGATAAGCTTATAATTTTAGATGAAGGAGGATACCAGATATATTATGGAAATCCAGTTGAAGCTGTGGTTTATTTTAAAGCCCTGTTTAACCTGGTTGATAGCGACCAAGGAACCTGTATGACCTGTGGTAATGTAAATCCCGAACAGATCTTCAACATTATAGAAACACAGGTGGTTAATGAATTTGGCAAGCTGACAAAGGACAGGAAAGTTACGCCGGCACAATGGCATGATATCTTTCAGAAAAAAACAGATATAAAACATTCTTCAGAACATACTCATCAACTCAAGTCATCACTTAGGATCCCCAATAAATTAAAACAATTCAAAATATTTGCTACGAGGGATTTCCTGACTAAAATAGTCAATAGGCAATACCTGATTATAAACCTGCTGGAAGCTCCTGTGCTCGCTTTATTACTGGCATATATCGTAAAATATTTTCCCTTTACAGGTGAAAGTTTCAATACTGCTTACAGTTTTAGCGACAATGTTAATATCCCGGCCTACATATTCATGAGTATCATTGTTGCTCTGTTTATGGGATTAACTGTAAGTGCTGAAGAAATTATCCGTGATCGAAAGATCCTTCAGCGTGAATCATTTCTGAATCTGAGCAGGGGCAGTTATTTGAACTCCAAGCTCCTGATTTTATTTTCCCTATCGGCCATTCAAACCTTATCATATGTTTTAATTGGCAATTATATACTTGAAATTCGCGGCATGGATATTTCGTTCTGGCTCATTTTGTTCAGCACTTCCTGTTTCGCTAATGTACTGGGTCTCAACATTTCAGCTTCGTTCAATTCCGCTGTTACTATTTATATTTTAATCCCAATCCTGTTAATCCCCCAAATATTATTATCTGGCGTGGTTGTCAAATTTGAAGAGCTTAACCCGGGTATTTCCAGTAAAGACAAGGTGCCTCTTATTGGTGAAATTATGGCTTCCAGATGGGCATTTGAGGCGGCTATGGTGACCCAGTTCAAGGAAAACAAATTTGAAAAATCTTTTTATTATCTGGATAAAGAGAAAAGTACTGCTGAATTCTATAATTTATATTATGTGCCGGCTTTAATGACAAAACTGAATTATTGTAATAGAAATTACAAAGCCACGAATACTGAAACCATTGACCTTGTTAAAAATGGATTTGCACTATTAAGTAATGAAATTGGAGAAAGACTGGATGAATTTGGACAAGACCAATTACCTCTTTATCCTAATCTCAATATTGATGATTTTGGTCCGGAGGTCTATAAAGAAACGAATGAATTCTTGAAAATCCTGAAACGAGTCTATATACGGCGTTACAATGAAAAAAGTGATCAGAAAGACGCACTCATCGGGGCACTTACTGACAATCCTGAAAAAAGAGATATGTATGACAGGCTCAGAAGGAATCACTACAATAAAAGGATTGAAGAAATGGTCAAGAAAAGCAGTGAAGTGGTACGGATCATAGAATATAAAGACCGTCTGGTTCAAAAGATCTTTCCAATTTTCCATGAACCTACTGTTTCGGATAATATCTTTAATTTCAGGACCATATTTTATTCCCCAACAAAATATTTTGCTGCTAAGCAAAGAGATACTTTATGGTTTAATATTGGAATGATATGGTTTATGACAATCTTGATGTTTATAGCATTGTATTTTGATCTTCTTCGTAAATTAGTCGACAGTTTCAGCAAGGTCAATTTGAAAAAACAATCCGCTAGCTTATAAGTAATTAAACTTATATTGCTCTTGTACTTCGAAATGACCTGTCGTTTATCTGATCATATATGTTTTTTTATTTATCAAAGCTGATCGCTTTTTTGTTTCTGCCATTCACGCAAATGTGCATATGGTTTATTCTGGCTATTTTCTTGAAAAAAAGGTCGTTAAAACGAAAATTTCTTATCCTGGGAATGGCATACCTGCTTTTTTTCTCGAATAGGTTTGTAGTGAATGAAGTTCTATTAATGTGGGAGGTTCCTCCTACACCTTATGAAAATATCACTGGTGTATACGAGACTGGAATCGTACTGGGGGGTGTGACAAATAGTGAAAAAACACCAAGGGACAGGGTATACTTTTCAAAGGGCGCGGATCGGATCACCCATGCTTTCCAATTATATGAGTTGGGCAAGATCAGGAAAATCCTGGTCTCCGGGGGATCCAGCAAGCTGATCAATACCAAGTATAAGGAAGCTGATAACCTTTATAACTTTCTCATATTATGTGGCGTTGATTCTACAGACATTATTCTTGAAAGCAAGGCCAGGAATACTTATGAAAATGCATTATATTCAAAGGAATTGTTAGATAATGAATTCCCCGGGAACAGACACCTTGTTATTACTTCAGGATTTCATCTCCGGAGATCTCTTCTTTGCTTCAGGAAAATGGGAATGGATGTCGATGGATTCAGTGCAGATTTTTACACTAAAGACCGGACTTTTAGTCTGGATATGTTACTTATACCTGATCCATCGGCGTTCAGAGACTGGCATATGATAATCCATGAATTTCTTGGATTACTGTCCTATAAAATTGCCGGATATATTTAGATTATCCGGATATCCAGACTGATTTGGCATTCATAAATTCACGTATGCCCAGGTAAGACAGTTCCCGGCCATACCCTGAATCCTTGATTCCTCCAAATGGGATTCCTGGATGGGAGGCGACCATTGCATTCACAAAAACCGCCCCTGTTTCTATGTTCCTGGCCAATTTCCAGGCCTGGTCCTGGTCCTTTGTCCATAGGGAAGCACCGAGGCCAAATTTAGATTGATTAGCCATTTTAACAGCTTCAGTTGCATCCATTGCAGAAATCACTGATGCCACAGGCCCGAATAATTCTTCATCAAAACCAGGCATTCCTGGCCTTACATGAGTAAGAATGGTTGGCTCGTAAAAGCTTCCCTTCGAAGCAGGCCTTACGCCCCCGGTTAATATCTTAGCACCTAAATTTACAGATGCTTCCACCTGGTGGCTGATCTCTACGACAAGGTCTTCTCTGGCCATAGGCCCGTAGTCGACCTGTTCTGAAAGGGGATCCCCTCCTTTCAAATTATCAAAAGCCTTATTAAAATGATCAATGAATTCATCGAATATCGGTTTTTCAAGTATAAATCGCTTTGCCGCTATACAACTTTGTCCGCAGTTGATCATTCGGGCTTTTACCGCTGTATCTGCGGCGGTCTTAATATCAGCCTCCTTAAGAACAATAAATGGATCACTCCCTCCCAATTCTAAAACCAGCTTTTTCAGGTTCTTCCCGGCACGTTCAGCCACCTTCCGTCCAGCTATGTCACTACCCGTTAGAGTAACCGCCTTAATTCTAGGATCATCAATAAGTTTTATTGCTTTATCCGAGCCAATCAGAAGTGATTGAAAAGCTCCTTCTGGAAAACCTGCCTCTTTAAAAACCTCTTCGATCGCCAGGGCACATTGTGGAACGTTGGAAGCATGTTTTAATATC
This sequence comes from uncultured Roseivirgaceae bacterium, assembly GCA_964389805.1. GTDB lineage: Bacteria > Bacteroidota > Bacteroidia > Cytophagales > Cyclobacteriaceae > JAGTVG01. The sequence goes on from CAYMFU010000271.1 coordinate 5,074, forward strand.
CCGACATTTCCTGACATAAGCCCCGGGGCAGCAAATCTGAAAACCTGCCAGAAAGGAAAATTCCAGGGCATAATGGCCAGCACGATTCCAAGTGGGTCATACACAAGATAACTGTCTGCTTCCTCAACATCAAGCTTCTCGTTCTTAAGAAAAGATTCCCCATGATCCGCGTAGTATCGACATACCCATGCACATTTTTTAATTTCGGCCCTGGATTCAGAAATGATCTTGCCCATCTCCAGCGTAATGATCTCGGATAACTCCTCAATCTTATGCTCAAGAATATCCGCACAATTAATCATCAATTCACGTCTGTTAGCGAAAGAAGTTTTCGACCACTCTTTAAATGTGTTTTCGGCTATTTGAAGTGCATGTTCAATTTTCTGGTCCTTGTATTCGCTAAACTCTTCAAGTACCTCTGAGTTAAAAGGATTAACAGATGATATAGGCATTAATTTCTATTTATTTAGGGTATTAACAGATTCCTGAGCAGCAATAAAAGCCAACACCGGTCCAACTATAACTCCAAGAACGGGTACCAGTAATATGAAATTAAATATCAATCCAATCCCAATGGGTATTCCTGGAATACTTCTGCTTTTTTTAAGGCTGTCTTTCATTGAAAGTCCCCCCATCTCGAAAGCATAATCCATTAAGACGGTTGCAAAAAAATAACTCTCAGCAATAAATATTAAAATGGGGATCAATGGAAATATCCAGAATATAATTGCCGCTATGAGAGTCAGTAGTAGTGTGACGAGAATTTCCAGGCCAAAATTGCGCAAAGCAAATTTTATTCCACGGAAAGAACAAAAACAATAAGACCATATGTTCATTTTTTGTTCCTCATCACTGACTAACCGGTGGAAAACATTTGAAATATTAACGAAAACTGGTGAAAGCAGTATTAAGATAAGGTATCGATATAATTTCAAATATAAAAAAAAGGTTAAACCCCTTATTGCCAATGTGGTAATTATGCGGAATATATTACCCATGGCCGAATCAAATTCCTTTACCAGGAATTTTCCGTTCACATATAACAGGATATCATCAGATGTCGTCCATGCCAGTACTCCAACACCAGCAGCAATTAACAGACTTAAAATGGAAGGAAGAATGAGTATGGACCAAAGCCGTTTATTATCCAATGTACGAAATGCCTGACCGTAGGATTTATAGGCTAAAAATAGTTGCTCTCCCAGTTTCACAAGTATATACTTATGTTATAAGTTTATTAAAAAAAAAACTCTATTGCAACCTATGTCAACAGTTCTTCTTCAAATAAGGCCGTTTGCCAAGATTTCTTTAAAAGTTAGCCTATAATAGGAAGCAAAATTGCGTATTTTTTCGTATCTTAACAAGAAACTATTTTTCTGTTTTTAGTTTTCTATTCTGGATTTTTTATTAAAATAAATTCGATATTAAAATGACTTTGCTTGATAAAATACGTGCAAATGCCAGATCATACCAGAAGAGAATAATCTTACCTGAAAGTTATGAAGAGCGGACACTCCAAGCCGCTGATTTTGCATTGAAAGATGATTTAGCTCAAATCATATTGCTCGGTAAAAAAGAATTTATTTTGTCTAAAGCTTCTGAATTAGATCTTGGCTTTCTGGATAAGGCCACTATTATAGATCCTGAAAAACACGATAAGAAGGATTATTATATTGACATGATGGTGGAAATCCGGAAGCATAAAGGATTAACCCAGGATGATGCATCCTTACAGATCGAAAATCCGCTATATCTTTCAACTCTGATGATCAAGAATGGTGATGCTGACGGGGAAGTTGCCGGAGCTAGCAATGCTACAGGAGATGTATTGAGACCTGCTTTTCAATTTGTTAAAACACTTCCTGGCATTTCGGTTGTAAGTGGCGCATTTATAATGATACTGCCTGATACAAAATATGGCGATGATGGTATTATGATCTTTGCAGACTGTGCTGTTCACCCGAATCCTGATGAAAATCAATTGGCCGAGATAGCAGTAGCTACTGCGAAAACTGCTAAAGATATAGCTGGACTCGAACCAAGAGTAGCTTTGTTAAGTTTCTCTACCAAAGGAAGTGCAAAACATGATATGGTTGACCTGGTCTCTAATGCTACACGGATAGCAAAATCAATGGCTCCCGACCTGCAGGTCGACGGGGAATTGCAGGCAGATGCCGCCATTATAGAGGCCATTGGAAATAAAAAAGCACCGGGTAGTCCTATTGCCGGGAAAGCGAATGTTCTCGTATTCCCTGATCTGAATTCAGGTAATATCGCCTACAAGCTGGTCCAACGCCTGGCCAATGCAGAAGCGATCGGACCGATCCTGCAAGGCATGGCTGCCCCAATTAATGATCTGTCAAGAGGTTGCTCGGTCTCAGATATAATTAACATGATTGCAATTACTGCTAATCAGGCCGCTGGAATAAAGAAATAATTAAAACTGAATACTATGGAACAGGTTGAACCTATTGAAGGATATGCTTTAAAGAGCTCTGGAGATGAAATACGGGAATTTGATGCCTTCACTAAAGTAGGAATTGTTGGCTGTGGTATACTTGGTATGGAAATAGCCAGGATGGTTAGTAGCTATGGGATAGATGTCATATTCCTGGAATTATCCACTGGTAAGATCAATGAAGCGATAAAAGGAATAAAGCGTGACCTGAGGCATATGATCAAACGCTGGGGAATGACTGATAGCGACAAAAGGGCCATTATGTCCAGGATCCGTGGCACTCTTGACTATGAAGATCTGAGAGGATGCGAATTGGTCATAGAGTCGATCAAATCAAAAACCCGGGAGCAAAGCGTGGAAATGCGCAAGGAGATATTCAAACATATTGAAAAAGTGGTTGATGAAAAGGCGATTATAGCTACGAATTCAACTACACTTGTTATTACGGAGCTGGCTTCAGAATTAAAGCACCCACAACGCTGTGTCAGTCTTCACTTCATATCTCCTGCAGGTGATATTCCATTAGTAGAAGTAGCTAAAAGTCTTTATACCTCCGATGAGGCCTATAAAAGAGTATGTAGATTTACCAGACTTCTTGGGAAACGAATCATACCTGTAATTGAATCTCCAGGCATTATCAGTACAAGGCTGATCGCGCCAATGATCAATGAGGCCTGCGAAATACTTATGGAGGGAGTTGCAGATATGGTTGATATAGATGATACCATGAAAATAGGTTATGGCTTCCCGCTAGGACCTTTCGAAATGGCAGATAAGATTGGCCTGGATATGGTAATCCGTTGGTTGGATAATTTATATCGTGAGTTTGGTGATATCAAATATAAAGCTTCACCAATGTTAAAAAAGCGTGTACGTGCAAATCATTTAGGACGTGAAGCTGGGATAGGATTTTATAATTATGATGAGGAAGGGAAGAAGATCGTACCGGAACGGCATGAATCATGCTGAGTTCTGATTATTTAAATGAATAATATACCAAATAATGATTGTATTTATACTTAATTCTGGATCTTCCTCAATTAAATATCAATTGTTTGAAATTGAAAAGAAAGCTGTACTGGCTAAGGGATCCGTAGAGAAGATAGGCATGCAGGGTTCTTTCCTGTTTAATACCAGGGACGATGGAGATGAAGTAAAACTGGTAGGCGAGATTGTCGATCATCAAGCGGGGATCGAATATATATTTGGAGTTCTTATCAGCAAAAAACATGGAAGTATAGGCTCTCTTGATGATGTGAATGCCATTGGACACAGGGTCGTGCATGGCGGCGAAACTTTTAAGGGAAGTGTTCTTATTAACGATAAGGTGATCAAAAAAATTGAAGATGTTGCGGAACTGGCGCCTCTGCATAATCCTCCTAATTTGAAAGGGATCTTTGCCATTAAATACCTATTGCCGGAAGTGCCTCAAGTGGCAGTTTTCGATACTGCATTTCATCAGACCATGCCAGACTATGCATACATGTATGCTATCCCCTATTCCCTATATAAAAAATATGGATTGAGGAGATATGGATTTCACGGTACAAGTCATAAATATGTATCGCAAAAAGCATGTGAAATGCTCAATCTGGATCTTAATAAGCAAAGAATTATTACTTGTCACCTTGGCAATGGAGCATCAGTCGCTGCAATAAAGCATGGCAAATCGGTTGACACTTCCATGGGCCTTACCCCTGTGGAAGGCATGATCATGGGAACAAGATCAGGAGACCTTGACCTGGGTGTGCTTACATTTATTATGAACAAGGAAGAGATAAGGGTTCAGGAAGCTAATACCCTAATCAATAAACACAGCGGTATGCTGGGAATATCTGGTATATCTTCTGATATGCGTGAAGTGCAGAAAGCGGCAATTGATGGAGATAAAAGATCAGCACTAGCCTTGAAAATGTATAGTTACAGGATTAAAAAATACCTCGGTGCATATTGTGCAGCTATAGAAGGCATCGACATAGTGGTTTTTACCGGGGGTATTGGAGAAAATGACATCACCACACGCTACGAGGCATGCAAGAATATGGAATTCATGGGCATTGATATTGACAAGGTAGCGAATGACAAGGTAGTGCAAGGAAAGGAAGGTATAATAAGTAAGAAAGGCTCAAAAGTGAAGGTTGTGGTTATCCCAACAAATGAAGAGCTCGTAATAGCACAAGAAACGGTCCGTATATTGGACCAGGAAAAAGGAATGGAGCCTGGATAATAGCATATGAAATGATTGAGATAAATTTTATTTAAGATTATATAACCTATAAAATAGTAAAAATGAAAATTGCAATACCGACTCGTGATGGAAGACGGATATCTTCCAATATCCAGAGTATTAAAGGATTCAATGTATATGAAATTTCAGGCGGGGAAATTATTGCTGAAACATATATTTCAAAGAAATCAATAGAGAGACTTGAAGAGGGAGCAGATCAAGAGGAATTAAATGAAAAAGAACTGTCCCTAATTTCAGCCATCTGGGATTGCCAGATTGTAATATCTAATGGTTTCGGGAAATTGATGTTTGAAGAACTGGTAAAAGCCCAGAAGGAGGTATACATTACTGAAGCTGTCGATTCCAGGATCGCAATACGCCATTTTGTACGGCAAACGCTGAAAAATCATCCGGAGCTAGCCTGATAAATAAGGTATCGTTTATACAGGAGTGTTTCTGAATAGTAAATGACAGGGAACTATACTTCCCGTTTAATATTAAACCGTTCAAGATAATCGGCCACCCTTCGAATAAATGAGCCTCCCAGGGCTCCATCGATAACTCTATGGTCGTAAGAGTGAGAGAGGAACATTTTATGACGGATCCCAATCGTATCGCCTGTTGGCGTCTCAATAACCGCAGGTTTTTTAGTTATAGCCCCTATGGCAAGAATAGCGACTTGAGGTTGCATAATGATGGGAGTTCCCATAACATTTCCGAAAGATCCCACATTTGTGATGGTATAGGTCCCGCCACTCAAATCATCTGGTTTAAGTTGACTATTTCTCGCCCGGATAACCAGGTCATTTACTTTTGCTACCAGTCCATTTATACTGTATTGATTTGCATTTTTGATAACCGGAACAATAAGGTTAAAGCCTGGCAAGGCTACAGCAATTCCAATATTAATCTTATTATGCCTGATGATACGATTGCCATCGACAGAGACATTGATCATAGGAAAATCTTTTATCGATTGAATTACTGCTTCCAGAAACAATGGAGTATAGGTTAATTTCTGCCCATATTTTGCCTTATAAGCTCCCTTAACCTTTTCCCGCCACATGACTATATTGGTAACATCTGCTTCAACGTATGAAGTTACATGTGGAGATATCCTTTTGGATTCAAGCATTCTCTCAGCGATCATAGCTCGCATCCTGTCCATTTCAATGATCTCATCCTCTCCTGCTGCAAAATTGGCATCTTCAAACTCATCATATTCCGGGGGCAAAGGCCTCTCGGCTATAGATATTACTTCCTGGATCTTAGCAGCTTCCTGTGATTTTTTCTTTGCAATATAAGCCAGAATATCTTTTTTCGTTAACCGGTCCTTCTTTCCTGATCCAACGATCTCGTCCAATTCTTTAAGGCCGATCCCTTCCTGTCTTGCTATACTTTTTACAAGTGGTGAGTAAAAACGGTTTGATTCTGGCTTGCTTAACTGGTTGATTCCATTACCTCTACCACCGGCTGATACGCCTGCGACGTCAGAAACTCCAATTTCTTCCGGATGTTCATAGTCATCTGGCAGATCATCAAGCCCGAGAGGGTGCTTAATCTCCTCCACAGTTTCAATAACTGCAATAGGTGATCCAACAGGTACCAGTTCCCCTTTTTTTGCCAGGATCTCTTTTAAAATACCACCGTGTGTACAAGGAACTTCTGTGTCTACTTTGTCAGTGGCAACCTCCAGGATAGATTCATCCTGGTCTATCTGATCTCCCTCATTTTTAAGCCACTCCAATATGGTAGCCTCCATTATACTTTCGCCCATTTTAGGCATAACCATTTCAACAAGTGCCATAATCAAATCTTTTGATGACAGGTATAAACAAAATTAACATTTTAAGTCTTCAGTTCAATTTTTTTGAGATATTCTTTGCCATAACAATACCAGTGCCGATACGGATGAGTATTTAATATTACTCATCCGATCCTTCAGGATGGTTAGTTTTTTGGCTATTGTCTTATTACGGTCGGCGATGGCAACCCAAATAGTGCCTACTGGTTTATCAGCGGTCCCTCCCCCCGGCCCGGCTACTCCACTGGTAGCAACTGCATAATCGGTATTAAATTTCTGCCTAATCCCTTCAGCCATCTCTTTCACAGTTTCTTCACTTACTGCACCGTAATCCCGAAGCGTTTCAGGCTTCAATTTTAGAATGGACTCCTTTACATCATTGCTGTAGGCGATTACACTCCCTTTAAAATAGACTGAAGATCCAGGCACACTGGTTATAAAATGCGAGATATAACCCCCTGTGCAACTTTCGGCGAGAGATAAAGTCTGTTTGTTCGAAGTCAGCTGTTTACCAATTGCCTCCTGAATGGTTTCACCATCCTCGCCATATATATACTGGCCTATATATTTTTTTAATGTACGGATATAGGATTCCACTTCATCTATCAGAAATTGTTTGTCATGCCCCCTGGCTGTTAGTCGCAATTTAACTTGTCCATACGATGGAAGATAGGCGAGTGATAAGTATTCAGGCAAGGAGCTTTCCCATTTCTCAATTTTCTCAGCCAGCCATGATTCACCCAGTCCTGCGGTCATAATAAGCTTATGGTAAATAATATTTGACTTAAAAACATCATTTAACCTTGGAATAATCTTCTCATTTAGCAGGTACTTCATTTCATGCGGTACTCCCGGCATTGACACAAAGACCGTATTGTCTTTTTCGAACCACATACCAGGCGCTGTTCCCATTTCATTAGTGATTACATCGGCGTTTTTAGGAATATATGCCTGTTTTTGATTGCTTTCAGTAAAAGGGAATCCCCTCTTATTGAAATAGGCTGACAAGTCATCAAATACCTTCTGATTTAGCTTTATTTCAGTATTAAAATATTTTGACAGGCACTTTTTAGTAATGTCATCGTTTGTTGGCCCGAGTCCTCCGGTAATTAAGACTACATCAGACTTAGCTTCCGCAACTTTTAATGCATCCAAAATATCACTAAAAATGTCTCCTACTGAAAGATGCATGACTACTTTGATCCCAATATCCGAAAGAGCATTACTTATGAAGTTCGCATTTGTATCCAGTATATGACCATACAAGATCTCCTCACCAATAGTCAAGATGGTAGCCCTAATTATTTTCATTTTAAAGTTCAATATTTTGTTCAGATAAATAACACATTAAGCACCTTTTCGTTAAATATATTAAAGTATTAAATTAAATGGCTTACGAGCTTAGGTTTTTAGTATTTTTTTCTAAATTATATATAAGAATTGCGAATTTTTTAATATGTTTTTGTTCGAAAAATATAAAAACACCATAAATGATACTGTAAAATCAATTCAGAAAGGATATTTTTTTAATAAATATCCTGAATTACCATCGGATAAGATATACGGTGAAAATTCAATTTCAGAAGGGTATCAGAAATTCAAGGGCCATATTAATAACAAATTTGAAGAACTTAGGCAAGCCATGCCAGAAAGCTGGGAAGGAAATGAACAATCCCCTTTCCTCCTGCAGCCATTAAATATCCAATATCCTACCTTCGACATAAATACGCTTATTGAAAGGGCCAAAAATGAATACCATAAATGGAGAAAGGTTTCTGTTGAAGACCGGGCCGGATTATTAATTGAATCACTGGAACGAATTAAAAAGCGCTTTTTTGAAATCGCATATGCAACCATGCATACAACGGGGATGGGATATGTCATGGCATTTCAAATTTCAGGACCTCATTCGGCTCAGAGAGCCCTTAATGCTGTCGCTTCGGGATTTGACGCCTTGAAAAGATACCCCGTCACCCGATTTGGGAAGATAGTACAGGACGAATTTGGTATCAAACTGGGTAAATCATGGATCGCCGTTCCAAAAGGGATAAGCCTTATTATAGGATGTCCTAATTTCCCGTCCAGGGACACCGTTCCAAGCATATTTGCCAGCCTGATCACAGGCAATCCTGTTATAGTAAAACCTCATTCATCATCCGTATTGCCTATAGCCATTGCGGTAGCGGAAATTCAGAAGGTTTTTAGCGAGAATGGATTTGATCCGGATGTATGTCAGCTGGCTGTCGACAGTGATGACGAAGATTTTATAAGATCGCTTGTCGAACATCCGCATATCAAATTGATTGATTTTAAGGGAAGTTGTTTATTTTCAGATTATTTAAATAACCTGAAAAACAAAACAGTATTCACAGAAAAACTTACAGTTAACTCAGTTATTATTGATTCCTTCGAGGATTTTGATATTGGGATTAAGAACCTGGTGATGGCGCTGGCATTATATTCGGGCCAAATGAGCAATACGCCTCAAAACTTTTTTATCCCAGAGGAAGGGATTAAAACCCCAGACGGCCCGATTTCCTATAATGATTTTGTTAATCGTTTTATAAAAGCACTTTCAGAGCTAATCAACCATGAAACCGGTGCTCAAATTCTTGGATCCATTCAGGATGTTAAAACCATATCAGGCATTGAACGACTCGAAAAACAAAATGGTGGATTAATTTATAAAGCAAGTCCATTTCAACATCCGGAATATAAAAATGCAAGAACCTTGTCTCCTATGATCATGGAGTTGTTCCCTGATCAGAAAGAAATTTATATGAAAGCACATTTCGGGCCAGTTGGATTCTTTATCAAAACTAAAAACTCCTTTCACTCACTTGAACTTGCCTATGAAACGGCCGAAAGAAAAGGGGCATTATATTGTAGTGTTTTTACCACCAATGAAAAATTCAAGGATATAATAATCGATCAGGTTACCTCGACCAATACTCCGATTACCTTTAATATGGTGGGGAACATATACATTGTACCTGGGGCTGACTACGATGAATACCACCTGACCGGAGGAAATACTGCAAGCAATGCATCTGCAGCAAATCTTGATTTTGTACTGCAGCGATTTACATGGGTAGGTTGTAAACAACCTGTTTTTAATTAATTCAATGTTTTTATATCTTATTTTGAAAATATAAGATACATCACGAGGACGGATAAGAAAACATTGGCAACACCGGCGCTGAAAATTAATTCGGGATTATTTCTTTTCTGGTATAAACCAATATAGGAAGTCACCAATAGGATTACTAAAAAGAATGCAAATATATTGTATATACTGTAGTGTGGATTAAATACATATTTATCCATTCTCGATTCTATGGTTAACTTATATTGTATGCCAAATATTGGCGAAAGGGATACAATGGCATTATCCCCGGGCCTGATCATCTTTGAATACCGGAAACTCAAGGGAAACTCAAAATCTTCTGTTGCTACAACTATAGTATTCATAGATTTATATGTAGTCAGCTTTGCCCGAACCGTTTGCTCGTAATTGACTTTCGGTAGAAAATAATCAAGAATGATAAGGAACGTAAATAAAAATGAAAGCATAGATATGAGCCTTACAGATTTAATGTAGGGAGTTAAATCCACACCTTCTTCGTCCACTCGTAAAAATGGATGTCTCCAGCCATCTTTTTCTTTTACGTTTGTTTTCCAGTTTACCGTTTCAGTAAAGATCGAATCGGCCCGCTGACGCCTTTTGTCAATGTGGTTATAGTCATAAATGAAGTTATAATTTTCCCGGTGGTCTTTGCGACTCAGTACCTGATAGGCTTCATTTATCTCAGTAAAGATATGATGCGAATCAAAGGCTCCGGCTTTGTCAGGATGGTATTTTAAAGCCAAATCCCTGTATGCCTTTTTTATCTGGCCCTCGGTAGCATTCCTGTCGATGTTTAATATTTTATAATAATCCTTCACCGACTACATAAATTATTATGATAATCCATCTAATAATATATACTAATCACTGTGTAAAATGTTAAGGGTAGCATACAAACTATCAAACGAAAAAATGGTGCAAAATATTGTGAATTTGTTAAGTATCGGAATAATGGTTTATAATTGTAAATAATCAGGTCTTTCCTGTCAGATATATACGTTAACTCATAAAATAATAGTCTTTTAATGAATTTTCTAGCTCATGCATACCTGGCTCATCCATCAGTACCCCTTATTATCGGGAACTTTATAGGTGATTTTGTTAAGGGAAAGCAGATCGAGCAGTATGATGACGGGATTTCTGAGGGTATCATCATGCATAGAAAAATTGATACATTTACCGATAACCATACTGTTTTTAAACAAAGCAAGAACCGGATACGGGAAAATTACAATCATTATTCCGGAGTGATCATCGATCTGTATTATGATCACTTTCTAGCCAAAAACTGGGATGAGTATTCTGAGATATCCCTGCGAAGTTTTACAACAAATCTTTATGAAATAATTCTTGAACAGGAACACATAATACCTGAAAAGGCCAGATATATGCTACCTTTTATGGTAAAGTCCAATTGGTTATTGAACTACAGTACTATTGATGGAATAGATCGTTCATTAACCGGGCTTTCCCGAAGAACCAATTTCAAATCCGGGATGGAACATGCCAGTAATGATTTAGTAAAGCATTACAAGGAACTGGAAAATGATTTCAGGGAGTTTTTTCCTGAGATTATTGACTACATAAATCAATAACTCCTATTGAACTTCAAATTCCACTTCCTTTGTTTCACTCAATCCCGTAAACTTCAAGGTATAATCACCTTTCCCGGCATAAATTAATTCCTTTGTATTTGGTTTCTTATTATCCTTAAGAGGATGGATCATGAGGTTCCAGTTAAAATCATTGAATCCTTTATGCGTAGCATTAAATGTGGTTTCATAACATTTAACATCCTCATGAAATACCTCGAAAGTAATTTCCGTATCCTTTTCAGATACAAAATACATGATCTTAGCTTCGGGAGTATAGGCATTTAAGTATGGAAACCTTTTCTCGCCCCAACGTTTCGAAAACCTGACCTTTTCAGGTTTGAATACCTGAAACTGATCTTCATCCGGCAATTGTGTAATTTCTCGAATTGGCTTTAAAGGCAATACATAAATACTTCGGCCGTGGGTGCCAATGATCAAGTCATGATCCCTGGGATGAATAGCCATATCATAGGATGCTACATTGGGTATTTGGGGTACAAGGTCCCAGCTGCCACCATCATTTAACGAAATATACGATCCATGATCAGTCCCCATAAATAATAGTTCAGGTACTGAAAGATCTTGTAATACTACATTAACAGCCTCCATTTCTATATTTCCGTTGATGGCCTTCCAGGTTTCTCCATAGTTTTCAGACTTATATACATACGTTCTGAAATCATCATTGCGATACCCTGTCAGGGAGACAAATACAGTCCCTTCATCAAATGTAGAAGGATATATACTAGTTACCCATTTGTTTTCAGGAAGGTTTTTGCTAACTAAATTCCAGGTACTGCCACCATCTTTTGAAACCTGCAAGTTCCCGTCATCAGTTCCTACATATAATAATCCAAATTTCAGCGGTGATTCTGATATACAGGTTATGGTTGAATAGGGTACGTTTCCATTTGGCAGATCTTTTGTGAGGTCATCACTAATGGCAGTCCAGGTATCTGCTTTGTTAAGGGATCTGAATAATTTATTCGCACCCATATAAATAATATCAGGATTGTGGGTACTCATCACAACCGGTGTGCGCCAGTTAAATCTAAGATTTTTTTCCCCTATATCTGGTCTGGGGGTAATGTATTGCCTTTCTTTAGTCCGGGTATTTATTCTATAATAATTGCCAAACTGATAACCGACATAAACGAGGTTAAAATCACGTGGATCCGGAATTACGAACATACCATCTCCCCCAAACAAATACTCCCATTGTTTGGTTTCATTAGGAACAGACCTGGAGGAACCAAATAATATCCCATTGTCCTGGAGTCCCCCATAAATATTATAGGGTTTCTCCAGATCATAATTCACGGTATAGAATTGGCCTGCAGGTATATTGTTTATATGGCTCCACGCTGCTCCTCCATCATAGGACATATATAATCCACCATCGTTACCGAGTATAAGATGGTCAGAATCCTTAGGATTAATCCACATGGCTTGATGATCTGAATGTACATCCCCTATCGTATCGGCCCTTGAAAAATTCTTGCCACCATCATCTGATCTTAGCAAGGGTACTCCAAAAATATAGATTCTTTCAGGATCTGATGGAGAAACTCTTACTTCTCCAAAATAATATCCATATGTAAAATATACCCCTTTAAGATTATAATCATGGGTTTTCTTCCAGGTTGACCCAAAATCATCGGAACGGTATATTTCCGCCCCTTTGACTTCAGTATCGAACAGGGCATTGTTGGCATCTCCCAAATAATCTGCAATATCTTTTGGCCGGTAATTGCCTTCGTTTATTTCTCCTTTTACTTTTTTGGCATTATATTTCTTCGGAAAGAAATTGTTTTTCAGAAAGTTATCCAGTTTTTCATCTTCCAGTTCAAGGAATTGTTCCTTTGACATTTCAAGGAAATCAACTCCCAGTAATTCGTCTTCTTCCCTTTCTTTTTCTTTTTTGGTTTCAAACTGATTATCAATAAGTGCGTAAATTACATTCGGCTCCTTTTGGCTTATATCCAGTCCTATTCTACCGGTAAATTCCAGTTCAGCTATCCCTTCCATTACCTGTTCCCAACTATTCCCTCCATCGGATGATTTATATATGGCTGATCCGGGGCCATGCCCTTTAAAATTCCAGGCTTTCCTGGTCCGCTCCCACATAGAAGCCCAAAGCATATCCGGATTGTCCGGATTAATTATCATGTCAATAGCGCCAGTGCTATCATTCACATAGAGGGTTTTTATCCAGGACTCACCACCATCCGTCGTTTTATAAATACCCCGATCGGAATTATGCGTATATAAGTTTCCCATAGCAGCCACCCAAACAACATCCGGATTATCAGGATGTATTATTATTCGTCCTATATGCTGAGTTGATTCCAATCCCATGAATTTCCAACTATTCCCGCCGTTTAAGGATTTATAAACACCGGATCCGGCATAACTGGATCTGCTGCTGTTATTTTCTCCTGTTCCAACCCAAAGCACCTGATCGTTAGATGGAGATAAGCATATGTCACCGATGGTAAGAGCCCCCATATTATCAAAAACAGGATCAAATGTGATTCCATTGTTTGAGGTCTTAAATACACCACCAGAGGCAAAAGCAATATAATACTCTTTGGTATTCGACTCATTAACTACTATATCAGTGATCCGGCCACCCTGGACTACAGGTCCAACATTTTTAACCGGATAATTTGAGTATATACTAAAATCTTTATTGGCTGCCCTACGTTCAATGCTGTTTAAGATTTCAGCACCAGTGGTATAAGATTGCTGACCAAATCCCATTTGCATAGACAGGAAAACCAGGATAAAAAACAAGGATAACTTCTTCATAAATTCTAAATTAAATTCCGGCCCAAAAGTAAAGTTTTTTCACCCGGAATGGAAGAGTGAGAAAAAAAAGGTGCGCTAAAAGAATGAAAGCCCGGGATATCGGACTATTAAAAGAAAAAGGGAGCTTCTACTCCCCCAAAATATCATTCATCATTTCTTCCGTCCAGCCTACCAATATCTGTTTTTGATTGTCATCAAGTGATGCCTCTCCATGAGTTATTAAATAAATGGGCATGGGCATATTCCCTTCATCCACCTCTTCTGCAATATCATCCAGAAGTTTGATCTTATCCCTGGATTTCAGACTATCCCATTCAGAAAAATTAAGCTCATCGCGACCATTTTTCACATCCCTGACCACCAGCCAACTGACCGGGGCTATATAGGCATACCAGGGATATTTTGTTTCATTGGAATGGCAATCATAACAAGAAGTTCTGAGTATCTGCTCTATTTCAACCGGCACATTGCCTGTCAGAATCAAATCATGTTCATTCGATTTAATTACCTCCGGATACGTATTGGGAATAAACTGAAGAATAACAAATAATGCCAATACTACCCAAACGGCAATTTTCAGGATTTTCATTAGGGATTGGTCTATTTTAGCATATCGTCGGCTGCTTTTTCAGCCCAATCAACCAGTAATTTCTGCTCATCTTCCGTAAGTTTCTTTTCAGGTTTTTGCTCGAGGAATTTCTCTGGTGGCATAGAACCTTCACCTGCTACTTCACTTATATCGCTCAAAGCAGCTACTAATTTGGCTTTTGACAGATCACCTAATTTATCAAGAAGCAACTTCTTCTTGGCTTTATCAGCCTGTGATTCCGTATTATGACATCCGTAACATTTATTATCTAAAACAGATTTAACATCTTCAGGGATGTTCACATCTCCAGTAACACCATTGTTAACATTGAAAAGGATATTTGATTGAAAGATGACCGCAGCGGCAATCAATGCAATTGGGAATAGTAGATTTCTTGTTTTCATGATTTAAGTATTTTTGTTCGTTTTACAATTTACCAATATATAAAAATAAATTTTTAATTGGACAATTTATGTGTTAAAAGTAATAGTCTAACTTTTATGATCCCATTTCCACTGATCTATATTCTGTATAGCTACACATAAAAGGTCAATGCAGCTTATTACATCTTCTTTATGTGCCATTTCGATCACCTGGTGAATATGCCGGGTAGGTATGGAAACTGCCCCGGAAATCGCACCATTTTTACCTGTCTTCTGCATCATTGCCGTATCCGTTCCACCCGCTGTAAGAATTTCCGGTTGCCAGGGAATGCTATTTTCTGCTGCTGTACTTTTCAGAAATTTAACCATCCGTGAATCACAAATTACTGAAGCATCCATTATTTTAATCGCTGCTCCTTCTCCCAGTGAAGTAACTTTCTCATGTTCCTGAGCGCCTGGTACATCAAAAGCGATGGTTGTGTCAAGCGCTAAAGCAAAATCTGGATTTATCAGATGAGTTGCCACATTAGCCCCTCTCATACCCATTTCCTCCTGAACTGTAAATACTCCATACATGTCATAGGGTGGATTCTTTATTTTTCTAAGGATTTCTATAAGTATATAGACTGAAATTCTATTGTCGATCGACTTACAATTAACACAATCTCCCATTTCGATGAATTCCCGCTCCCTTGTAACGGGATTGCCAATTTCTATGTATTTCTCAACCTCCTTTTTTTTCATTCCTAAATCAATAAAATAATCAGATGACTTTGGGATTTTCTTTTGCTCTTCTGGCGACATTACATGTATGGGTTTAGTACCCATAACCCCAATCAGATCCTTTTTCCCATGGACAATCACCCGCTGGGCAGTTAAAGTTTTAGGATCAAATCCGCCAAGTGTATGAAATTTTAAAAATCCATCTTTAGTAATGTGAGTTACGATAAATCCAATTTCATCCATATGGGCAGCAACCATTATCTTCTTTTTATTCGGACTATTCTTAGATTTTTTTACCGTTATCAAATTGCCCATATTATCTGTGTAATAGTCATCCACGCTTGATTTAATAAGGTCGACTATTTTTGACCTGATAAGCTCTTCAAAGCCAGGAGCACCTGGTGTTTCACAAATTTCTTTTAATTCTCGAATGTTGATTTTCATTTCTATTTAGTGATTAAGGAGATCAATTTTTCGTAATTCATGCTCCGGAAATTCTTAATGATTCCGTTTATATTGTCAAATTCTTCCCTTTTATGTGTTGTTGATACTGCTATAACGTGTGCGCCTGAATTAATAGCAGCTTCCACTCCTGATAATGAATCTTCAAAAACAACACATTGCTTTGGTTCTAATCCCAGCTTTGAAATTGACTTAATATAGATTTCCGGATCAGGCTTTCCATTTTCAATATCTGAAGCATCGAGGACAAATTTAAAATAATTTCGAATGGGTAGATATTTGAATACAAATTCTACATTATCTGGAGGAGCCGAAGTTGCGACAGCAGCAGGCACACCGTTTTCTTTTAAGTCCTCTAAAAAATCTCTCAATCCTGACACCATCTCAATATTACCCTTATACATTTTCCGATATACTTCTTCTTTCTCATTGACATACATGTCAACTTCTTCCTGTGAATGTTCCTTTTTAAATATATAATCAACTGTATCTTTAGCAATTCGTCCAAACACGTACTTGTGGAGTTCATCATTTGTAATAGGTACATTATGGATATCACAAAAAGTCTTCCATGCTTTCTCATGATACGGATTGTTATCCATTATTACTCCATCCATGTCAAATAAGACTCCTATTTCTGCTATCATTGAATTAAAATACTTATTTTGGAGTGAATAAATATATATATCGAAGATATAAAATACAGGACTGGATTCTATTCATTTAAAAAACTATTGACAAAATATATGAATATTAGACTGGAAGATATTATCATTTATCCTATTAAATCTTTAGGGAAGATATCGTTAAAGATGTCAGAAGCCCGCATTAGAGGATTAAAATTTGATAGAAGGATGATGCTTACAGACGGTACCGGACATTTTCTAACTCAACGCAGGATACCGGAAATGGCCAGACTAAATCTATCCCTTAATGACAAAGGGTTTATGGTACAGCATGAGGGAGAGGAGACATATATTCCTTTTAATCTGACAGCTAAAAATTCCAGGAAAGTTACTATTTGGGATGATGAGTTTTTAGCCCCTGAGGCGGAAGGTCATTACAACAGGTGGTTCTCAGAGCAATTAAACCATGAGTGCCATCTGATCTTGATGGATGATGAAACCATAAGGCCCATTCAGAACAAATATGCCGTATACAATGAGCTGGTCAGCTATGCCGATGGTTTTCCATATCTGATCATTGGCACCGGATCACTTGAAGATTTGAATCAGAGATTGGAAATACCGGTTCCCATGGATCGCTTCAGGCCCAATCTTGTCATCTCAACTGATAGGCCCTTTACAGAAGATGAGCTTGATATTTTTCAAATTGGAGAAGCTGTATTTAAACGAGCGAAGCCTTGTTCACGATGTGTAGTCACGACCATAGACCAACTAACAGGGGAAAGATCAAAAGAACCTCTAAAAACGCTTTCAGAATATCGAAAGGTTGATCAGAATGTGTTTTTTGGCCAGAATCTTATCTGCCTGAGGGAAGGACTTGTGAAAACAGGTGATATTTTATATCAGGCGTCAAATTATGACATAGGATAGCCAGGGGAATGCAAATATGAATAAATTTGTGTGTCGAAAATTTAACTTCTTATATTTCTATTAAATTCGCATTCAGATATGATAAATAAATCAGTAGTTCTATTATTCATTTTTCTCGTCTTGTTGGTTGCTGGATGCTCAAATCCGGAAAATAAAAAACTGCCAATACTCGGCCGGAAAAGTATTCAGGAAAGAACAGTTAACGAGACTATCCAATTTGACACCATATACCACAGTATTGATGAGTTTACTTTCACCAACCAGGATTCAATGGAAGTGACTAACAGCACATTCGAAAATAAGATCTATGTGGCTGACTTTTTCTTTACTACCTGCCCCACTATATGCCCCATTATGAAAACTCAGATGTTGCGAGTATATGAACAATTTGAAAATAATGAAGGGATCTTGTTTTTATCCCATACCATTGATCCTGAGTATGACACGGTTGCCTTACTCCATGATTTTGCTGATCGACTGGGTGTGTCTAGTAAAAAATGGCACTTTGTAACTGGCCCAAAGGAGTATATTTTCGAAATTGGTCAAAACAGTTATATGGTTACGGCGATGGAGGAGGAGAATGAGCCAGGAGGATACCTGCATAGCGGTGCTTTTATACTTGTTGATCCGGACAGGCACATTAGAGGATTATACGATGGAACTAAAGAGGACCAGGTTGACCGGCTTATCTCTGATATCCCAAAGCTCTTAAGCGAATATGGTCTATAGATCTTTTTACTTTCTCATCCTGATCTCAATAATTCATATTGCCTCTTGTAGAAACAGATCAGGACATGAAGGTTCTTTTGCTGCAAAAATAAAATACAGGCAATATTATAATAATGGCAGGCAGTTATATCTGAATAATTGCAGTAATTGTCATCAAAAGGATGGTACTGGTCTGGTAAGATTATACCCTCCCATAAAAGATTCTGATTATTTTCAGACCGATCCGGCCAGAACAATTTGTATAATTCGTAATGGTCAGCTTGGGGAGATCATTGTGAATGGGATATCTTTTAACCAACCCATGCCAGCGAATCCAGATCTGTCAAATCTTGAGATCGCTGAATTAACAACATATTTATACGGTCTTTGGAGTGAGGAAGATAGCATATACAGTCCAAATCATGTTTCTGAGGTGCTAAGGATATGTCGTGGTGATTAATCCTGGCCCTGTTTTTTTGCCTGCTGAATCCTTAATAATTAATTGCACAAAAGATATTGTAGCGGTTCAAATTATTTTGTTTATTTTTAATATTCCAATCACATATTTAGTGATAATTATCATACTTTGAAAATAATATATTAGTAGTTTTGTAACAAAATAACGTGCTCTTTTTCAAGGATTATGTTACAAATATATCTTATAATCCCCATTTGATATCCGTAAAATTTAGGTACCAATTTTATTTATAAATAATTATTAGCAATGACTAATCAGGAGAAAATTAATGAGTTAATTGAGAAACGTGCTGAAGCCCGTATGGGCGGAGGCGAGAAACGTATTGAAAGCCAACATAAGAAAGGCAAATTAACTGCCAGAGAGAGAATCCTGCTATTATTGGATGAAGGTAGTTTTGAGGAGTACGACATGTTCGTTACACACAGAACAAAATCATTTGGCATGTGGGATCAGAAATTCCTGTCCGATGGAGTTGTTACAGGTCACGGTACAATTGATGGCAGACTAATTTACGTATTTTCACAGGACTTCACCGTATTTGGAGGAAGCCTTTCTGAAATGTTCGCTCAGAAAATATGTAAAATAATGGACCAGGCCATGTCAGTTGGCGCCCCGGTAATTGGACTAAATGACAGTGGTGGTGCCAGGATACAGGAAGGCGTACGTAGCCTGGCCGGATATGCCGAGATATTCCAGAGGAATATATTGTCATCTGGAGTAATTCCTCAGATCTCTGCAATTTTTGGTCCTTGCGCTGGTGGTGCTGTATATTCTCCTGCATTGACTGATTTTATAATTATGAGTGAACAATCAAGCTATATGTTTGTAACCGGCCCGAAGGTAGTTAAAACTGTAACAGGTGAGGATATTTCGATAGAAGACCTTGGTGGCGCCAATGTGCACTCTACAAAATCTGGAATTTCCCATTTTATGGTTGAATCAGAAGAAGAAGGACTACTGCTGATCCGTAAAATGATGAGTTATATCCCTTCAAATAACCTTGAAGAGCCCCCGATTATTGAAACAAAAGACCCGATAGACAGGCTTGAAGATGAATTGAATGAACTAATTCCTGAAAATCCAAACAAACCATACGACGTCAAGGATGTGATACATGCCATCACAGATGAGCATGAGTTTTTAGAAATTCAAAGAAACTATGCAAAAAACATCATAATCGGTTTTGCCCGATTCAACGGAATGCCTGTTGGTATTGTAGCTAATCAACCGAATTACCTGGCAGGTGTTCTTGACATTGACGCTTCAAGAAAAGCTGCCCGTTTCGTTCGTTTTTGTGACGCATTCAATATCCCGATCATAACATTGGTTGATGTCCCGGGGTTTTTGCCGGGTAGTGCACAGGAATTGGGAGGTATCATAATCCACGGGGCAAAATTGTTGTTTGCATATGGGGAAGCAACAGTACCAAAGATCACAATCACCCTGAGAAAATCATATGGCGGAGCTCATGATGTAATGAGTTGTAAGCAGTTAAGAGGTGACTTGAATTATGCGTGGCCTTCTGCTGAAATAGCCGTTATGGGAGCGAAAGGAGCTGTGGAAGTATTGGAAGGCAAAAAATTACGTGAAATTGCCGATAAGGAAGAACGAAAGAAATTTATTTCTGAAAAGGAAGAGGAATACATTGAAAATTTTGCGAATCCATACCAGGCTGCTAAATATGGATTTATTGACGATATTATTGAACCAAGAAATACAAGGTTCAGAATTATCCGGGGATTAAAGATCCTCGCGACCAAAAAGGACTTTAATCCTCCTAAAAAACACTCAAACATCCCATTATAATCTGGTTAATATGATGATTCTAGCTGAAATAAATTGGAGCTATCTTTTAAATGATGGCTTAGTAATAACCCTGGTAGGTTACCTTATTGTCTTCCTGGCTTTGGTAATGCTGGCTTTTGTTTTCAATGCTATCCCTAAATTATTGGATTACCGGAAAAGACGGGCATTAAAGAAAAAAGGCAAAGAAGCTGCTCTGATCAATTCCATGGATCACCTATCCGGGGAAGCCAATGCTGCTATAGGAACTGCAATATTCATGTTTTTCAATGAATTACATGATGAAGAGGATCCGATAATTACTATACGGAAAATATCGAAGAGTTACTCTCCATGGAGTTCTAAGATCTATGGCATTACCAGGGGATTAAACAGAAGGTTTTAATTAGAATGGCCCGAATGATCTGTTCATGAATTATAAAAGGACGATATCATCATTAAAGCAAAATCAATAGACCGATAAAAAAATACTGAAATTCGAATGAAAACATACAAATTTACAATCAGTGGCAATAAGTATACAGTGAACATAAAATCGTTCGAAGATAATATTGCAGAAATTGAACTTAATGGAACGCCATATACTGTAGAAATGGAGCAGGAGATCAAAACTTCCAAGACTCCAAAATTGATAAGGCCAGAAAAACCAGCACAAGAAGCCCCAAGGGAGATACAAAAGGGATCAGGGTTGAGCAAGATAACCGCCCCATTACCTGGGACAATTTTTAAATTAATAGCTAAGGTAGGCGATGTAGTTAAGAAGGGAGATTCTGTTTTGATCATGGAAGCTATGAAAATGGAAAATAATGTTCTTGCTGAAAAGGAAGGAATGGTTAAAAAGATTCTAGTGAAAGAAGGAGATTCTGTTCTACAGGGTGATCTATTAATTGAAATTGAATAATTTGAAATGAGAAAGCTATTTACGGTTATAGGGATTATCGCCATAATATCGCTGGTGCGGTTATCTTTTGTTAGTGCTGAACACCCGTCTACAACGGATAAGGACGAGCTCGCGAAGAAAGAAATAACTGTTGACAGGGAATCTGACAGCCTTTCTGAAGCTAAAAAGCCAAGCGGGGCTTTGGAAGGCATTAAGAATTTCTTCAGTTATACAGGTTTCGCCAATGCCACAATAGGGCATATAGCGATGCTTATTGTTGGGCTGTTCTTTATCATAATTGCTATTGAGTATAATTATGAACCCTTATTGCTCATTCCAATTGGAACTGGGATAATCATTGGGAACATTCCCTTTGTGCCAGGATTTCAGATTGGAATTTATGAAGAGGGCAGTGTTTTAAATTATCTGTATTTTGGTGTCGTAAAAGGTATATATCCTCCATTGATTTTTCTTGGGATTGGCGCTATGACGGATTTTTCTTCGTTGATTTCTAATCCACGGCTGATGCTTTTGGGGGCAGCCGCCCAGGTTGGGATATTTCTAACATTCCTGGGGGCTTTAATGCTTGGATTTGCTCCGCCAGAGGCAGGAGCTATAGGTATTATAGGAGGTGCCGATGGCCCAACAGCCATTTTTATATCATCCCGTCTGGCCAATGGGATAAATTTGCTTCCGGACGGCACTACAGTTAAAAACTTAATTGGACCTATTGCGATTGCAGCCTATTCTTATATGGCCCTTGTTCCGGTTATTCAACCGCCAATTATGCGTTTGTTGACCAACAAAAAGGAACGGAAGCTTAGAATGAAACCACCAAGAGCCGTATCGAAAACAGAAAAAATCCTTTTCCCGGTAATAGGCCTTTTACTAACAGGATTTATTTCTCCTAATGCGCTGCCTTTATTGGGGATGCTGTTTTTCGGGAATCTCTTGAAAGAATCAACCAGGACAAACAGATTGGCTGATACAGCTAAGAATTCCCTTATCGACATAGTTACCATACTTCTGGGCATTACGGTAGGTGCATCAACTCAAGCTGATGTATTCCTTACTCCGGATTCACTACTGATCTTCGCATTGGGTGCATTGTCCTTTATGATCGCGACGGCTGGAGGACTATTATTTGCCAAGTTCATGAATCTCTTTTTAAAAGGCGACAACAAACTTAATCCATTAATTGGCGCAGCAGGAGTGTCTGCAGTTCCAGACAGTGCCCGGGTTGTCCAGCATGAAGGACTAAAAGCAGATTCAACGAACCATCTTCTGATGCATGCAATGGCTCCAAATGTATCCGGTGTTATTGGATCAGCGGTGGCCGCTGGTATTTTACTGAGTTTTTTACTTTAGTAAAACTCCCGTCTGGATATAGAGATTCATTCTGGATCTTGAGCTGTCGCTTGGATTTTGAACTTTCGTCAGGGCGCTGAGCTTTCGTCAGGACCTTGAGCTTTCGTCAGGACCTTGAGCTGTCGTCAGGGTGCTGAGCTTTCGTCAGGATTTGAACTTTCGTCAGTGCGCTGAGCTTTCGTCAGGCTTTGAACTTTCGTCAGGCTTTGAACTTTCGTCAGGGCGCTGAGCTTTCGTCAGGGCTTTAAGCTGTCGTCAGGTTTACCTTTCAGTTTTATCCGCTTTCATTACAAATATAAAAGACAGGTCATGGCCCGGAGACTTATTTAAGAAGCAATTCTTACTTATTCATACTCCGGGAAATCATTTAAACTCGTGGTAGACCGGTTTTTCTGATCTATCTCCCAGCAAAAATGTTTCAATCCATTGCTTACTCCTATATATTTGACCTTGAGAGAGTAGCTATAGGCGGCAACCTGATGGATCACTTTCTCATCCAGTTTAGAATCGGGAGATTTACATTCAATCACCATGAATGGATTTCCGGCCGGATCGAAAATCAATATATCCGATCGCTTCAGAAGTGTATTGTATTTAAGTCCTGATTCAACTTTTATCATTGATTTCGGATAGTGACGTATTTCAATAAGATACCTGATCAAATGTTGCCTTACCCATTCTTCAGGTGTTAATCTTACGCTTTTTTTTCGTAATATATCAAAAATCACTAATTTGTTCCCGACCTTTTCAATTCGAAATTCAAACGAAGGAAAGTTCAATTTTTTGTTCATTGCTTAAAATTCCTAAAAAATTATTATGATACCAACATGAATAAAATTATCATTAAAATCCTAGATAATGATTATTTTATTCATCAATGGTTCCTATTAACTATTGAATTTATAATTTTAACCTATGAAAACAAGAACGGAGATCGTCAAAGACTGGCTGCCAAGATACACCGGCACACCTCTTAAAGATTTTGGAAAATATATATTGCTGACAAATTTCCATACCTATTTGGAATTATTTTCAGATATGCATGGAGAAGAAATCCAGGGTGAAGGGCGACCTATGCAGACCGTAACAGCTGAAAACATCTCCCTGATCAATTTTGGAATGGGAAGTGCCATGGCAGCAACCATCATGGATCTTCTTATCGCGATTCGACCAAGGGCGGTGCTCTTCCTAGGTAAATGCGGAGGGCTTAAACGAAAAACAAAACTGGGGGATCTTATCTTGCCCATAGCAGCGATACGTGGTGAAGGCACGAGTAATGAGTATTTACCCCAGGAGATCCCGGCCTTGCCTTCTTTTCAACTGCAAAGAGCTGTTTCATCAATGATCAAGAAACATGCTTGTGATTACTGGACAGGAACGGTATACTCCACCAACAGAAGAGTATGGGAGCATGATAAACAATTTAAATCTTACCTAAGGATGGCAAGGGCCATGGCTGTAGACATGGAAACTGCTACTTTGTTTACTGTAGGCTTTAAGAATGGGATCCCGCGTGGTGCGCTATTACTCGTTTCTGACAATCCGATGATCCCTCATGGAGTAAAAACGAGTGAAAGTGATAAAAAAGTATCCGATAAATTTCTAAAATTACACCTGCAAATTGGGATAGATGCTTTAAAAGAATTAATATTCAGCGGTGATTCCGTAAAGCACCTGAAATTTGAATAATTTTTTTTAATATAGTTCATGGCAGAAGCATTTCAACCGTATTTTGTCCTTATTATTCTTTCTCTGACCTTCGCTTTGATATATCTTGAGATACTCAGGCCATCCGTCAGTTTTCTGCTTGCGGTTCTGATTTTTACCATAACAGGAATACTGGATACTGAGCACGTTCTGGCAGGATTCTCTAATAGTTCGATAGCCGTAATTATTCTACTAATTGTGATTACGGCTGCACTTCGTAAAAATTACAGGGTTGAACTGATCTTTGACCTGGTATTTAAAAAAGCCAAAACTTACCGGAATTTCTTGATCCGGATGATGGCCCAGGTGGCCATTCTTAGTGCCATGATCAACAATACGGCTGTCGTCGCATTGATGACTCCCTATGTTTACAATTATGGCAAAAAAAACAATATCGCCCCTTCAAAACTACTGATCCCTTTATCTTATGCAACTATTATGGGAGGGATGCTAACACTGATCGGAACATCCACCACACTTGTTTTGAATGGATTTATAACAGAAGCCGGCTTAAGTGAATTGAGGTTTAATGACCTGATCTTTATTGGCTCGGCAGTAACCATTACTGGAATTGCATTTATCGTATTCTTTGGATTTAAATTGCTCCCAAATCATACTGATTCTCTTCAAAGCTTTTCCAAAAATAAAAGAAATTACCTGATAGAGACCTGGTTGGATAGCAAGTCGCCATTGATCGGTCAAACCGTTTTAGATGCCGGCCTCCGCAATCTGCAAGGTGTATACCTTGTCGAGATCCAAAGACATGGAAAAATGATCTCTCCAATTACGCCCCACGAAATCATACAAAAAGATGATGTACTGTTTTTTGCAGGGGATACGACGAATATCATGGACTTGATGAATGAACAGAAAGGACTGATTTTACCGGAAAAGGCAAGCGATTACCACCAGGATAAAACTGAAGTGATTGAAGCGGTGGTCGCTGGATTTTCCTCCATTATTGCCAAAACGGTAAAGGAATCAAATTTCAGGAACAGGTATGACGCAGCTATAATAGCTATTCACCGAAATGGAGAAAAGATCAGTGGTAAAATCGGGGATATCGAGATCAATCCAGGGGATGTATTATTATTATATACGGGAAAGGATTTTGGCAACAGAGTTGAATTGTATAAAGATATTTATGTAATCAACAAGGTCAGGGAGATAGCAGATCCGGGAAGAAAAAAATATTATGCTATTGGATTGATACTATTGGGATCCATTGTTTTATTGATAACTAAGGGATTGGCCCTCTTCCCTTCGTTATTAATAATTTTTACAATAATGGTAGGTTTTGGTCTCATAAGTGTACAAGATATTCGGCGAGAACTCGATTTTAACCTGATCGGCATTCTTGTATTTTCCCTTGCCATTGGACAGGCTATGATCATTTCCGGTGCAGGAGTTATGGTTGCTGACTGGTTGATCGGATTATTGTCTCCATTTGGACGGACTGCCATTCTAGTTGGTTTGATGTTAATCACCAATTTACTCACCTCACTCATTGGAAATGTAGGTGCCGTATCGATTACTTTCCCAATAGCACTCGGTATCGGTCAAAGCATGGGAATCGATGCTACGCCCTATTTTCTTGGTATTGCCTACGCAGCCTCTGCAGCTTTCATTACACCTTTCAGTTACCAGACCAACTTATTGGTTTATGGACCCGGTGGATATAACCTCAAAGATTTTGTCAGGATTGGAGTTCCAGTTACATTAATTTACCTTATTGTTGCTTTCCTTGCACTGCTTGTGCTTTATAATAAGGTTTTCATCCCCCTATAATCTTGTATTGGTATAATTAAGCTGGTGTGATACCTGAATTTCATCCAATCGGATAAAACTTTTATGTTTTACCTGGCCTAAAGAACTGGAACAACCTATATCAGATAAGTATAAGTAGGTGCAAGTAATTTAAGCCAGGCCACTGGAAACAGTTCAGACGCTGGATTATGGGGTTTAGGAGAGTTAAACATCTGGCCTCAATAGATATTTGGGAAATATCTTTTAGGTAATTACATCATATTTTGAAATGAAAAAGTTGAAAGCAAAAAAAATCCCGCCTGCCTGCGGTAGGCAGGCCTGGGCGGGATTTACAAATTGGTTATAGATCTAAAGAACTATAGATCAATTCTTTTTGTTGCAGAATAGAGTATTTTCCGTGCATTCACTTCTTTTAATTCCTGCTGCACATCAACCACAATGCCCATTTTCACCTCACGGTCAACCTTAAGGGCCATTGTGATCTGATCTCTTTCTACTTCAGTTAATTTATCTTTTTCCTCGTTGACAAATTTCTGTATATCGGTAGGTTGCACCAAACGATCATTGATCTGGATCCTGGGCTCAGCCCCCATATCAGATTGTTTTGGTTTCCCTATGTAAATATAACTAACAAGGGATTTCCTTTCCAATTTATTCAATTCCTTTGCTGCAGGAATTTTTTGTTCAACAAGAATATCTGATTCCCTGAGAACGGTTGTTACCATAAAAAAGAACAAAAGCATAAAGATTATGTCCGGTAAAGAAGCCGTAGGGATATCCTGACTTGTACTGGCTTTTTTCTTAAATTTTGACATTTTATTCTCCTATTTTTGTTGGTTCAGCAATAGAGACATTCCTTGGAATCCCCTCTCTTGCTCTACTGTATACGTCATTCTGTGCCGGATCACTTTTATCCAGGTTTCTGAATTCCTCAGCTGTCAATCCAACCCTATCGCCATAAATTTCATCATATGCCCCCATGATCTCATCAAGAATTCCAAGATATATTTCATAACTTGTTCCCCGGTCTGTTTTATAGGATACAACAGCATCCCTAGGGCTATCTGATGAATCAGGCCTTCGGCCCTGCGAGAGGACAAAATTCCTTTGGGCGCCTGACAGTGAATTTATCAGATCCTGATTTTCCTGATCCTGTTCTCCAAAATTCAAGACAAACTCCTTAACCATATCTCTAATTTTAGAAATATCCTGTAATGGTTCATCTTCCACCAGAATCCTGTCACTCGAGTTTACATTCACTTTGAATATATTCCTCTGGTTCTTGGTAATATCCGGCGGGGGTTGATTTGGATCAGGCTTAGGCGGCAACAATAAGGCGATCCCTTTATCAGAGGCAATGGTTGTCGTAACCAGGAAGAATATCAGCAATAAGAATGCGATATCTGCCAATGATGCTGAAGGAATATCAACCTTTCTGTTTTTACTTTTTGCCATCAGCTAAATATTTTTGAAATTTCGGTAAATACAATCCCAACGACTGCAACAGCTATTAAGATGTAAGTAGTATTAATTACACCACCAATATACTTTGACATACCTGATTCTATTCCAAATTTGGAGTATGTCGCTGTAACTTCTGACCCGGCAACGCTATATCCAATTCCAAAAATCACGAGTATAACTGCAAGGCCAATGGCACCTGTTACCAGTGATTTGGGATTATCAATAGCATTGATCAATGGGAGGATAATTGCTGCAAGCACTGCTAATCCAAGCAAGGCATATGAGACAATTATCATTATATCAACAAAATCCTGTTCCATATGTCCTAAATTATTTTCCCTGTGTTAAATTGTACTTAACAAGAATATCAACAAATGATATTGATGCATCTTCCATCTGATTCACAAGTGAATCGATTTTTGACACAAGGTAGTTATAGAAAAGTTGCAAAATAACAGCTACGATAAGACCACCGACAGTTGTTAAAAGGGCTACCTTAATACCACCGGCAACAAGTGATGGTGAAATATCCCCGGCAGCTTCAATAGCATCGAAGGCATCTATCATACCAATTACAGTTCCCATAAAACCTAACATAGGTGCAAGAGAAATAAATAATGATATCCAGACTAATCCTTTTTCAAGTCTACCCATTTCAACGGAACCATAGGAAATAATTGATTTCTCAACCATTTCGATCCCTTCCGAAATACGTAAAAGACCTTGGGTGAAAATTGATGCAACAGGTCCTCGAGTGTTTTTACAAACATCCTTAGCTGCTTCAACGCCACCGGAACTAAGGGCTTCCTCGACATTGGAAAGTAATTTTTTTGTATTGGTAGTAGAAAGATTCAATGTAATAATCCTTTCTATGGCAACAGCAAGTCCAAGAATTAAACACAATAACACGATGGACATAAACTGCCATCCACCTTCAATGAACTTGGTTTTGATCGCCTGATGAAAGGTCTCTTCCTCTACCACGAAGTCCTCAGATGCCATGCTGTCATCAGCTGCAGCAGCTGAGGTTGTTTCTGTTGGTTGTTCAGTTTCATCGTCCTGTGCGTAAATGGCACTGGTGAAACCGAAAGTGAATGCTCCGCAAAGCATAAATAAAGCCAGTAACTTTTTCATAATTCAGTTTTTTGATTTTTTCAAGTATACAAATTATAGTTAAAATATCCGATTAGTTATTAAAAAAATTAGCGGAGAGGATGGGATTCGAACCCATGGTACCCTTGTGGGGCACACTCACTTTCCAGGCGAGCACCTTCGACCACTCGGTCACCTCTCCGAAAATACACTCTTAGTGGCACAAATAAATTAATAAATTACGCCTTATGCAAATTTTAAATTGGATTTTTAAGCCTATATGCCTATATCCATTTCTCCCCTTAAAGAGGTTGAAAGGTAGTTGCATATGCGTTCAAAATTAGTTTCATAACCCAGTACATACATCAATTTTGTGATTGCAGCTTCTGTGGTGATGTTCCATCCACTAACAACACCAATGTTCTGCAATTGGGAACTAGTTGCATATCTGCCGTGAATAACCTTGCCTCCAGCACACTGAGAAACGTTATAAATAACTATTCCACGCTTGATGGCTTTCTTTAAAATTTCAATAAACCATTCTTTTGTAGGCGCATTTCCTGAACCATATGTCTCCATAACCACTCCTTTAAGATCCTTAATGTTCATTATGCTCTCAATCACATCCCTTGTGATAGTTGGGAATAACTTTAATACTACAACATGAGGATTAAAATGGTCATGGAAGACCAGCTGTCTGTCTTTGTCATAAGACATTATGGCTGGTTTATTGAATTCAATTGTAATTCCAATTTTCGCCAGAATCGGATAGTTTTCCGACTCGAAGGCAGAAAATTGAGAACTTCTGAGCTTTGTTGTCCGGTTCCCTCTTAATAACTGATAATCAAAATATATGCAAACTTCAGGGACCAAGGGTCGGTCGCCAATCATTCTTGAAGCAATCTCTATCGCAGTGATGAGATTAGGCCTGGCATCAGATCTAATGGCGCTAATAGGAAGTTGCGCACCTGTGAAAATAACCGGTTTGTTCAGATTCTCTAAAATGAAACTAAGTGCTGAAGCTGAGTAGGCCATGGTATCCGTTCCCTGCAAGATCACAAATCCATCATAATGCTGATAGTTTTCATATATGATCTGTCCAAGTTCTATCCAGTTCCCATAATTCATATTTGAGGAATCCATCGGTGTTGGAAATGAAATGACCGTAATACCCACATTTAAGGCAGTTAGCGAGGGAAGCTGTTGCATGATCTGGTTGAACTTCAGGGCTACCAATGCACCAGCTGAGTCTCTTACCATTCCAATTGTTCCTCCGGAATATATGATCAATATTGAGGCCTTCGGCCTGACAGCACCAGTTTTAATATGTATTATCCTGTATTTCGGACTAATTTGCTTTAAAGATTTTTCTGGCATTATCTGTTGTTTTTTGCGCTATTAATGAAATATCAGTATCATAAATTTCCGCCAATCGTTCTGCAATCAATTTGATATGAGCTGGTTCATTTCTTTTACCACGGTAAGGATGCGGCGTTAAATATGGGCTATCGGTTTCTAATACAATTTTTTCCAATGGTATATTTTCAATGATTGATCCCAATCCCGAATTTTTAAAAGTAACCACACCTCCTATCCCTAAAAAAAATCCCAGATCAATTATTTGCCTGGCCTGATCCAGGCCACCAGTGAAACAATGAAATATTCCGGAAAGACCTTCACCGTGGTTTTTTTCGATTATCCGGATGGATAAATCAAGAGAGTCTCTGGAATGTAATATAATAGGTAAATCATACATTTTTGCCCAGTTCACCTGGATCTCTAAAGATTCAATTTGCTGCTGGCGATACGTTTTATCCCAATAAAGATCGGTCCCTGTTTCTCCAATGCCGGCAAACGAGCGTTTAACCAACCAATTCTCCATAATTTTCAGTTCCTCCATGAAATATGCATTTACAGAGCAGGGATGTAATCCTATCATAGAACGACACTGATCAGGAAATTCAGCTTCAAGGTTCAACATGGGATCTATTGTGGATACATCAATATTAGGCAGATAGATCTTAGAGATTGACGAGCTAATAGCTCCCGACAAAACTTCTTCCCTGTCATCTTTGAATTGATCCAGGTATATATGCGCATGTGTGTCAATCAATTCCATAAAAAAATATTGCTAACTTTGCGAATATATATCTTCTAATTTACAAAATTCATAATTATTGCTTTTTAAATGCCTTATATATTGCGAAATTATCAATTTATTTTTTTCAAAGGCCCTGGTGCTATCATGAAATATGATGATTGAACCATTTCGTGTATATTTTATACTTTTCTCAAGACATTTATCGGCTGTCACCCGGGGTGAAAAATCATAGGATAATACGTCCCACATAATGATCTTATATTCATTTTTAATTTTTCTCAGCGTTTTTTTTCGGATTTTTCCATACGGAGGCCTAAACAGCTTAATTTGATCTATGCCTGAATTATGACATAAAACTTCCTCGCACAATTGAATATTTTTTAAATAATTCTCATCACTTACTTCCCAGCCATTCAAATGATTAAAGGTATGATTTCCTATCCCATGTTTTTCCTCAACGATCCTTTTAAAAACCTCGGGGTATTTTCTAATATTGTCACCTACACAAAAAAAAGTAGCTTTGATATCCAGATCAGATAGCACATCGAGGATATATTCAGTTACTTCCGGAACAGGCCCATCATCGAAGGTCAGGTATATTTTTTTCTTTTCCCTGTCACCATGCCATAAAGCAGCAGGGTAAAGAAATTCGAAAAGTTTTGGGGTCTTAAAAAAATGCACCGGTATTAATTTATTTTGCAGGACAACAAGGTGATATCATCATTTAAAACACTGGAAGCATTAAAACTGTTTACTTCTTCGACAATTTTGTGGTGAAGGGCCTTGAGGTCCAGATTTAAGTTATCCTTCACTATGTTAATAACCCTTTCCACACCGAATGGTTCATCCTCGGCATCGAATGTTTCAATTAATCCATCGGTGAAGGCCAGGAAGAAAAAACTTGATAGATCTTTAATTCTACCTATTTTCAAAAATGGTAAGGGATGGAATACCCCCAATACGGTAGTGCCAAGTTCAAGTTGAGTGACATCAGTACCCGGGCTGTGAAATAAAGGCGGATTATGTCCGGCATTTACATATTTAAAGTATTTCAGATCTCTATTATAGATAGCAACAAAGAAGGTTATAAAACTTTCGCCATTGCTATTCTGAAGTACTAAATAATTCAATTCCCTGACGATCCTCTCCAACTTCGTTGTCTGTCTTATTAAAGTTCGGAGTGAAGCCTGAAAATTGGCCATCATTAGGGC
Organism: uncultured Roseivirgaceae bacterium; assembly: GCA_964389805.1. Lineage (GTDB taxonomy): Bacteria > Bacteroidota > Bacteroidia > Cytophagales > Cyclobacteriaceae > JAGTVG01. The sequence continues at coordinate 37,388 of CAYMFU010000271.1, forward strand.
TGCGGGTATTCCCTTGCCTGACACGTCGGCTATACAGATTAAGAACTGGTTTTCATCGATTGGAATAAAATCAAAATAGTCACCGCCTACTGCCTGATGGGGTTCGTAACTTGAGAATATTTTAAATTTTTCTGTATATGGTAAATTTTTAGGAAATAATAGTTGCTGGACCTTCCGGGCTATTTCCATTTCCTTTTGAAATGCCTTTTGCTCAAGTTCCTTTCTTGCCAGTTTTTTATTTTCAATGGCAACAATAATAATATTAGATAAGGTCTTAATAAAGTTCAGATTAATTTGCCCTGTTACATAATCCCCACTGTTAAAACCTCCCAGGAAAACAACAGCCAGCAATTCATTCTTATGACTAACAGGAATTACTCTTTCAAATTCATTGAAAGGTTCAGTTTCATTTGAATGATCCAGGTCTGATATATCATGGATATTTAAGCTGCCTTCCTTAAATGCCACCGTGCTGAAGTCATGGTTCGTCCCAAAATTTACTTTACACTCCCAATTATCATCCTTTACATAAAGTGCAAGCCTCTTAATTTTGAGGTTTGCCCTTAAAGTGAAATTAAATATCTTGTATAGTGATTCTTCAGGAAGGTTATTGTTGATAGCCTGAGTAATCTCCAGCAAAGCATTCAGCTCGAGATCTTTCAATTCAAAATTCTTCCTGATGGTTTCGATATCCATGTTATATTTTCTTTATACTTGTTTGGGGATCAAATGAATCTCTCAGACCATTCCCAAGCAAATTAAAGGATAGTACGATCATTGAAATGGCCATACCCGGGAAAATGACCATCTGCCAGCTATTCTTAGTTCCGATCATTGAGAATCCTTCATAAATCATATTCCCCCAGGAGGGTGTTGGGGGTTGCACGCTCAAGCCAAGAAAACTAAGACCTGCTTCCAATAAAATTGCGGCAGCAAAATTCGCAGTAGCAATCACAATAACAGGACCAATGATGTTTGGAAATATGTGTGTATAAATAATCCTGAAATTTCCCATCCCCAAAGCCCTGGCTGCTTCAATAAAGGTTTTCTCTTTAATAGCCATTATCTGACCGCGTACTACCCGCGCCACCTCAACCCACATGGTTAATCCAACCGCTACAAAAGCCACCCAAACACCCCGGCTTTGGAGAGCTATACTGATGGCAATTACTAACATAATACCTGGTATAGACCAGATTACGGACATAAACCACATAATGAAATGGTCAACCTTTCCTCCAAAGAAACCTGATATAGCTCCTAAGGATAAACCTAAGAAAAGGGATATAAGCACTGATATGAAACCTATTGAAAGGGATATCCTGGCTCCGTAAATTAATCTGCTCAAAATGTCTCTCCCGGCTCTGTCCGTTCCTAATAAATACTTTTCCGAAATTATGCTCTCATTCTTGAATTTTTGATGCAGTTGATCCAGGCTTGTTTCAAGAAGTTGTCCTTGATAATTGACATAACGAATATTTTCACCCTCCACTATATGATTGAGACCATTTTCGAGAAGCTCAGATTCACCAATATACAAGGGATACACTGCTGGCACCATTTTTGAAAATTTTGTTTTCTCTTCACGTCCATATTCCCGGTAATAAACGGTATCATGTTTTATCCAATAATCTTTAATTGGGATCTTTATATAAGATGATTCCTGACCTGACATCGCTCTTTGCATGAAACCTTTTTCAGGTACTTCGAAATCTTTCCTAAGCAACAAAAACTCAGCCTGAAATCCCGGTAATTTTTTCTGAATCTGAATGGCGCCATTATTGGCATTTGGGGTATCATCAGGCATAATTAAATATCCTGCCAAGGCAACAAATCCTGTAAATAATATGAAATACAATCCTATCATTGCGGGTTTGTTTTTCTGCAGTCGTTTGAATACATAATAGTTTAGAGATCTCCCTATGGTCTTTTCATCAGGCATTCTGATCAGAACTGTTATGTGCAAATAATCCAGTCTTAGACGCCAGATAATAGTAGGAATGGAATCGTGTTTCCAGGTCAATTTCATCTCCTAGCAGTTCATCTGTAGGTGAGGAATAACACCTTATCCAATCCTTGCGGAGCAATGATTCTAATGTTGTTTTTAGCATCAGGTCATCCCACCGCAAGGTATCCCTTAATTGCGTGTAAGACTGAACAAAATATAACTCATCTAATACATCATATTCAAGGTCAGACATATTTCAATTTTTAAAGTGTCTCTCCTTCCATTCATATCCACCCAGATTCGAAAGAATTCCAAAGGTAACAGCATATAGCGGGTATACCAATGAACTTATCATAAACGGAATTACTTTTAATCTTTTAATCAAAAACCGATACATCAGTTTAAAATATATAAATTCAAGAAGGAGTTTAATCGCCAATAATAAAATAACGGCATTTAGAGTCACTAATTTCGAAATGCCAAAGATAAAAAGCAATAAAAATGAAAGGTGAACTATGAAAATATATATGGCCAACGCTTTCGATAGCGGATTAGGGTGTTTTCTCCACTTTCCGGACCATCTCCTGCGCTGATCATAAAACTCACTAATACCAGATTTTGGTTGGATATGAACTATAGCCTGGATCGATTTTAAAAATGAAATACCGGATGGATACCGCTTACTGATTTTATACATCAGGAACTCATCATCCCCCGAGATAATCTTTTCATATCCTTCATACCCTTTCACTTCAAAGAAGGCTTCTTTTCTAAAGGCCAGATTTGCCCCGTTACATAGAATTGGTTTATTATAATATATTGCAGCAGCTCCGGCGCCTATCAAACTGGAGAATTCAAGAGATTGAACATCATCTATAAATCCCTCACCGTCCATAACAACTGGTCCTGAGATAAATTTTGAATCTGTACCTGTAAATGCACCCGCATAAACTTGAATCCAATTTCTCTCAAGCAAAACGTCCCCGTCAGTCAATAAAATAAGCTCACCTGAAGCTTTCGTCATGCCATAGGTAATGGCTGCTTTCTTATGTGAAGTGCCTTCAACAGCATCTTTCTCAAGTTGGTATACCCGAATATCGGCGACGCTCTTCTTTGAAAAATTTATCAACTGTTCATACGTGCCATCTTCAGAATAATCGTCAATAAATATAACTTCAAAATGCTCATAGGCATAAGCCTGATTTTCCAGACACCGGATAAGTGGAGTAATATTATGAGCCTCATTTCTAACAGGAATTATAACGCTTATAAAAGGATAGTCTGAATTTAAAATTTCCAGCTCCTTTATCCCGCTCCAAGCCCTGATCAGAAGGAGAAGAAATATAAAATACGATATACTTAAAAAGGAGATAATCCAGACCAAGACTTTAATTTTTAAGACAGCCAGAAATTTCCTGAATATCCAATAAATATGATAATTTCTTCCTATAATTAGTTAAATTTTTATTTAAACATGGATAAAATTATACTTGGCATGGATCCGGGCACCAATCTAATGGGGTATGGGATTATTCATGCAAGAAAAAACCAGATAGATTTAATTCAATACGGGATCATACATTTAAAAAAGTATGAAACACATGAATTGAAGTTAAAAAAGATTTTTGACCGTGTCATAAGTATTATTGACGAATTTAATCCTGATGAGGTGGCGATTGAAGCCCCATTTTATGGTAAAAATGTTCAGTCTATGCTGAAACTGGGAAGAGCTCAGGGGGTAGCCATGGCAGCAGTGTTGTACCGGAATATCCCAATAAAAGAATATGCCCCTAAAAAGGTAAAACAATCAGTAACAGGTAATGGTAATGCTTCTAAGGAACAGGTTGCCAAAATGCTACAGAACCTGTTGCACTTTAAAGATATTCCAAAAATGTTAGATGCAACTGATGCGTTGGCGGTAGCTTTATGTCATTTATATCAGGAGAAAGTGGGTATTCCAAGTAAAAAATCCTGGAAGTCATTCATAAGCGATAATCCCGACAGGATCATTAATTAATAATTAATCCTACACTAAGTATTTTTAACCCTCACTCATTGCCAGGAAGGCATTATTGATCTTTTTGCAGATATTCCCGAACTCCTCATTTGTTAACTGCAATTTAGGCCTTTTGAAGTTAATATCCCCCATGCTATTGAGAGGTATCAAATGTATATGTGTATGGGGCACTTCCAGTCCGACGACGGCCACTCCAATTCGAAGACAAGGAATTACAGATCTTATAGCTTCTGCTAATTTCTTGCTGAATCTATTTAAACTTTCATATTCTTCACTACTCAAATCAAAGTAATAATCCACTTCATTTTTAGGAATAACAAGCGTATGTCCTTCTACCAAGGGATTGATATCAAGTATTGCGATGTTATTTTCGTCTTCTGCAACTATATACCCCGGTATCTCCCGGTTAATTATTTTGGAAAAAATTGATGCCATTATTCTAAACCTATCTCAAGGATTTCAAAATTTATTTTACCGGCCGGTACCTGGATCTCAACCTTATCTCCAACCTCTTTCCCAAGCAATCCTTTACCAATCGGAGATTGAACGGAGATCTTGCCCTTCTTAAGATCTGCCTCTTCTTCTGAAGTTAATGTATATGAAAGTTGTACTCCGTTCTGGGCATTTTTGATCTTAACTTTGGACAAGATTGATACTTTAGAAGTATCGATTGAAGAAGGATCTAATACACGTGCATTGCCTACAATTTTTTCCAATTGAACTATTTTAGCTTCCATGTGTCCCTGAGCATCTTTAGCTGCATCATATTCTGCATTTTCACTCAAGTCGCCTTTATCCCTTGCTTCGGCAATCTGTTTAGATATATCAGATCTCCCTTTAGTTTTAAGTTCATGTAGTTCATCCTTGATCTTTTGTAATCCTTCTTCAGTATAATATGCTACTTTATCCATGTCAATTATCAAGTTTCTTTATCTATAACGTTGGAATATTAAATAGTGATGTAATACAAATCAAAAACCTAAAGGAATATACAGTTATTCTGATTTCTCCTTTAGGTTTATTGCTCGTGCCTACAAAAATAACAAATCCATTCTGGTATACCAAACAGATAAAGAATTTGAATTACATATGCCTATTTTTCAAGTGATTAAAATAAATTTCATTCAAAATACGATTATATTAGCTGGAAATTTTTTATTCATAATTCTTTATTGAAATCATATCAATTATAATCCCAAATAAGATGAAGAAAATCGTTCTAGCGATGTTATTGATCATCCTCACTTTTTTTTCTTATGGACAAAGAAACAAAAACAAGGAAGAAGAGAAAAAACCTGTTGAGTCTTCAATTTTTAAAGGTCTTAAATTCAGATCCATTGGTCCGGCTCTAACCTCCGGTAGGGTATCAGATATTGCTGTGGATCCAGTGCTTCCAAATACGTGGTTCGTTACTATTGCTGCTGGAGGGGTGTGGAAAACCAATAATGCAGGGACAACCTGGACACCTGTTTTTGATGACCAGGGATCCTATTCGATAGGATGTGTTACAATAGACCCGAATAATCATAATGTTATCTGGATAGGTACAGGTGAAAATAATAGCCAGCGTAGTGTGGGATATGGAGATGGCCTTTATAAATCAATGGATGGTGGAAAATCATGGAAACATACTGGATTAAAAAATTCAGAACATATTGGAAACATCGTCGTTCATCCGGAAAACTCTGAAATCGTTTATGTTGCTGCATATGGCCCGCTTTGGTCAGCTGGTGGGGATAGGGGGATATACAGGACTACTGATGGGGGTGAAACCTGGGAGAATATCCTTTCTGTAAGTGAGCATACTGGTTTTAATGAGATCCATATGGATCCGAGGGATCCTGAGATCATGTATGCCACGTCACATCAACGCAGGCGGCATGTTTATACTTATATCGGGGGTGGACCTGAAAGCGCCATTTACAAAAGCATCGATGGAGGTGAAAACTGGTTCAAGGTATCAAAAGGCCTGCCGGAAGTCGATATGGGACGAATTGGATTGGATGTCTCATCTATAAATCCAGACATCCTTTTTGCAATAATTGAAGCCGCAGATGGAAAAGGTGGATTTTTTAAATCGGTTGACAGGGGACAGAGCTGGGAAAAGATGAGCGATTACAGCACTTCAGGAAATTATTACCAGGAGATATATTGCGACCCCATAGATATTAACAGAATATATGCCATGGACACCTGGTTGCAGGTTACAAATGATGGAGGCAAGACTTTTAAAATGCTTGGAGAAAAATTCAAACATGTAGATAATCATGCCATGTGGATCAATCCGGAAAATAACCTGCATTACCTGGTTGGCTGCGATGGGGGGCTATATGAGTCATTCGATGAAGGAAAAGACTGGAGTTATTTCGCGAACCTTCCTGTCACACAGTTTTATAAGGTAAGTGTTGATAATGAATTCCCATTTTATAACGTATATGGTGGCACCCAGGACAATTTCAGTATGGGCGGTCCATCAAGAACCACAAATATTGCTGGCATACCGAACTCAGACTGGTACATCACAAATGGTGGGGATGGATTTGAATCAGTGATCGATCCGGAAAATCCGGATATTGTCTATGCACAATCACAATATGGTTATCTGGTCAGGTATGACCGGAAAAGCGGTGAGTCTATCGATATCAAACCGCTGGAACGGGCCGGGGAGGCCGCCTATAGATGGAACTGGGATGCCCCTCTGATTATCAGTCCGCATAATGCTACAACTCTTTATTTTGCTGCCAATAAAGTTTTCAAAAGTACCGACAGGGGTAATTCATGGGAAGTAATCAGCGATGACCTGAGCAGGCTAATTGACCGGAATAAGATGCCGGTTATGGGAAAGGTCTGGGGCATGGATGCAGTAGCAAAGAATAAATCAACATCTATTTATGGGAATATAGTTAGCCTGGATGAATCGCCATTGCAACAGGGTCTTCTGTATGTTGGTACCGACGATGGGCTTGTCAATATCACAAAGGATGATGGCAAATCGTGGAGTCGCGTGGAGACCTTCCCTGGAGTTCCTGTAAATACGTATGTAAATTCCCTCCTGGCTTCCCAACATAGCGACAATATTGTATATGCTGCTTTTAATAATCATAAAAATGGGGATTTTAAACCGTATTTATTAAAAAGTAATGATTACGGACAATCCTGGAAACCAATAAGCTCCAATTTGCCTGAAAGAGGTTCCGTATACAGCGTAGCAGAAGATTTTATTGATCCTAATTTATTATTTGCCGGCACCGAATTCGGGATATTCTTTTCCAACAATAGTGGCCTTACCTGGACCCAGTTAAAAGGAGGTATGCCAACAGTCGCGGTGCGCGACATAGCCATTCAGAAACGGGAGAATGACCTTGTACTTGCCACTTTTGGAAGAGGCTTCTATGTATTAGATGATTATTCAGCTTTACGACATATTTCTGAAGAAACTCTGGCCCAAGAGGCTACTATTTTTCCAGTAAAAGACAGTTGGATGTTCCATCCCTCAAAACCTTTAGGTTTACGGGGGAATACTTTCCAGGGATCAGCTTATTATGCTGCCAGCAACCCTCCGGTAGCTGCCGTTTTTACGTATTATTTAAAGGATGAAATAAAAACTTTAAAAGCTGTAAGGAAGGAAGAAGAAATGGAAACAGAAAAAGCGGGGGGCACAGTTGAATATCCTTCTATTGAAAAGATCAGGCAGGAAGATGATGAAATTGAACCTCATTTGATATTTACCATTTCGGATATTGAAGGAAACGTAATTACGAAGTTGAAAACAAAGGCAAAGAAAGGAATTAACAGAATAACCTGGGATTTCAGATATCCCCCTTCAACACCCATACAGTTGCAAAAACCTGCTTTCGATAACCCATTTTCAGATCCTGACAAAGGTCCTCTGGCACTTCCCGGAACATATTCAGTTTCTTTATCGAAAGTTGTGAACGGGCAAGTCATACAGATTGTATCTTCCACGGAATTTAAAACCAGATTGTTATCGAATACGACACTTCCCGCAAAGGATAAAGAAGCGTTATTCAAATTTCAGGAGGAAGTTGCCCAATTCCAACGGGTTGTTAGCGGTACAGCTAATACACTTGATGAATTGAACACTAAACTCAAATACTATTACAAGGCAGCCAATAGTACTACTGGTATTTCAGATGATGTTCTGGAAAGAATCGTAAAAACAGACCAGCAACTAAAAGTTCTGAACAGGAAATTGAATGGTGACGGGAGCCTGTCCAGTAGAGATTTCGAAACTCCTCCTTCAATTACAGGAAGAATATATACGATTGTGTATGGCCTGTGGAGTTCCACAAGTGCCCCAACTCAAACACAGATCAGTTCATTGGATATAGCTAAGAATCAGTTTGAAGAAGTATATAGTGAAATCAAGAACATAACTCAGCTGGATATTGCTGGTATTGAAAAGTCTTTAGAGGAGGCTGGTGCTGCATGGACGCCAGGCCGTCTGCCAGTATGGAATAAATAGAAAACAAAAAACCTGTCTCTTATGAATACTGACGCGTTTTTTGTTTTCAAAGAATTATCCTGAGAAGATATTACTTTTTCTTAAAGTCACTTACTGCCTTATCGATTGAATCAATCAGCTTTTTAGAAACCTTTCTCGGGTGTTTTGCCTTATATTTCTTCAATAGGTCAGATGATTTTTTGGCGTATTCATATAAGCCGACAGGATTGCTATCGAATCCATAGCTTCCAAGGACAAATTCTAATTTAGATCGGATATCATAGTATTTTTCATCTCCAATTTTCTCAAATTGGGCTAAAGCATCCTTACTGGCTTTTTCCAATTTCTCATTTGTATTCATAATAAGTATTTTTTAGGCAAGTTGTTGGATTAAATATATATGCAAAAATGGTCAATTCCCATTTATTTTCCAATATCCTTATGGCGTAATAATGTGGTATTATCGGACTTGCTGATAATATTAATACTATATATTAAACAAAATATAAAAACGCAGCATTGAATGAGTTGAGAATGGATAGTGATATTAAATTAATCTTTAAGATGATACTTAGAGGATTAATATAATTCAACTCCCTATATTTTAATAGAAATAAATATTTTTGTAGCTAAATTGCTTTTATGAAAAAATATTCTGCAAAAAATCTTCATAGTTTTTCATATAAAATTTTTAAAAGTATAGGCTGTGTGGATGAAGAAGCTAAGCTTGCAAGTGATGTGTTGATATCAGCTGACCTGAGAGGTGTTGATTCTCATGGTGTAGCCAGGTTATCAGGGTACATTCGATTATATGAGAAGGATAGGTTAAATCCAAATCCAAATATCCGGATAATCCATGAAACACCGAGTACTGCCGCAATTGATGGCGATAGAGGCCTGGGTCTTGTAGTAGCACCTAAAGCTATGGAAATTGCGATTGAAAAAGCCAAAAAGGTCGGTTCGGGATGGGTAGCCATTAAGAACTCCAACCATTTCGGGATTGCAGGTTATCATGCTATGATGGCACTCCCGCACGATATGATCGGTTTATCAATGACCAATGCCAGCCCCCTGGTAGCACCTACTTTCTCAAAAGAACGCCTTTTAGGTACGAATCCTATAGCGGTGGCAATTCCTGCAGATAAACAACCTCCATATGTAGCTGATTTTGCTACGACTACGGCCGCTAATGGAAAACTGGAAATATTACAGAGAAAAAATGAAGAAACCCCTCTAGGCTGGATTCAAAATGCTGAAGGGCAAGATTCTACAAATCCAAATGAACTTAAGAATGGGGGTGCATTATTACCTTTGGGAAGTAACAGAGATCATGGAAGTCATAAAGGATATTGTCTTGGTTCCATTGTAGATATCTTATCGGCTGTTTTAAGTGGTGCAAACTTCGGCCCCTGGGCTCCTCCATTTGTCAGTTTTCTCCCTATGCCAGAGGATCCGGTTGGTGATGGTCTTGGTCATTTTTTAGGGACCTGGCGGATTGATGCTTTCCGGCCAAAAGAAGAATTTAAAAAGAATATGGACATTTGGATAGAAAGATTCAGGAAGGCCAAAACTACTGATAACCAGGAAAGAGTGTTCATCCCTGGCGATCCGGAAAGGGAATTTGAATTAGACAGACGGGAAAAAGGAATTCCCATATTGGATAAGGTTATTCAGGATCTTACAGAATTAGGAGATAGAATGGGTATTCCTTTTCCTCATTAAAAGGAAAATCCAAGTCGATAAACCCAGGGACTGTTGTATGCTGAGGTTGAACCTGAATACATCACATCATACAAAACGGTAAAGTAAAATCCTCCCTTACGTCCCAAAGGGGCAAAAATTCCCAGTCCCAGCATGGTCCTGGGATACCAGTCTCTGTCCACATACCACTCATCTGTACTGGGATTATATTGCCAAGCCTCAAAATTGAGGTTTTCAAATTCCCCGTACGCAAATAAAGGTAGTTTAGGAATGAAATAAAGATTTTGTCTCAGAAAAAAACGGTAACCATAGGAATTACTATCAATAGTTGTCCCGCCCCTGTCATCTCGGTAATACTGATAAGTAATACCAACGCCACCTGATAATCCTTTTGTAATCATATATCCAACAGCTGGCGACACGTAAACAGATGTGATATTCCCAAATGTGGCACTGAATCCTCCCCCGAAATATATCCTGTCTTTAAATGCTGGTTTATCTTCGCCTGGATCCATCTCAATCTGGCTATATGCTGTTACAGATATAAGAATAAACAGAATTAAACTATAGACTTTTTTCATTGTGTCTTTATTTATACTAATTATAACAAGGACTTTGAAAGGAGAATTCAAGTTTATTCTCCATCCATATCAAGAATATAAAGATCCTCTGATTCCTTTTTCATTAAATACTTTTCCCGGGCAAATTTTTCCAGCAGTTCGTTATTGCTTAGCAATTCCTCCCTGTCTTTTTGCACTTCTTTTATCATCTGGGTATAGTATGCTTTCTGCTGTTCTAATTCTTTAAGTTTTCCACGTTTTTTAAATTGAGAATACAAGTCATTAGAATCAATAAATAACATCCAGATAATAAATATAACACCTATTATGAAGTAAAAGTTTTTGAAAACTGGGGGTAATTTTCTGAACATATTGAACAAATTATGAAACTAAAGTAATAAATAGTTATAAAATAAAAAAGTCCTGCATAAAAGACATGCAGGGCTTTTTATGATTAAAGAAGTAATTATCCCTTTTGAGGGTATATAGCTACCTCTCCCAATTCCTCTTCAATTCTTAATAATTGGTTATATTTAGCCATTCTGTCAGACCTGGACATAGATCCGGTCTTTATTTGTCCTGAATTTGTAGCAACAGCAATATCTGCGATTGTAGCGTCTTCCGTTTCACCAGACCTGTGTGAAACCACAGTTGTCCAGCCTGCTTTATGGGCCATTTCAATAGCATCCAGGGTCTCGGAAAGAGATCCAATTTGATTAACCTTAATCAAAATAGAGTTACCACATTTCTCATCAATTGCCCGCTTGAGGAATTTTACATTGGTCACGAGTAAATCATCACCAACAAGCTGGCATTTATTCCCGATTTTCTCAGTCAGAAGTGCCCAGGCTTCCCAATCGTTTTCATCACAGCCATCTTCAATGGAGTCTATTGGATATTTATCAGCCAATTCAGCCAGGTATTCAACCTGTTCTGCTTTATTTCTTACTTTACCTTTATCTCCTTCGAATTTAGTATAGTCGTATTTGCCATCCACATAAAATTCAGAAGATGCACAATCGAGTGCAATCGTAACATCTGAACCAGGCTTATATCCTGCTGTTTCAATAGCCTTTAAAACGCTATCAAGCGCTTCTTCAGTACCTCCGGAAAAATTAGGAGCGAAGCCACCCTCATCACCTACTGCGGTACTCAATCCTTCGTCCTTTATGATTTTTTTGAGATTATGGAATATTTCAGCTCCCATTCTAAGGGCTTCACTAAAAGTTGGGGCCCCAACAGGCCTGATCATGAATTCCTGGAAAGCAATTGGAGCATCGGAGTGCGAACCCCCATTGATGATATTCATCATAGGAACTGGAAGGGTGGCAGCGTTTGTTCCACCAATGTATCTGAATAAAGGCATATCCAATTCTTCTGCAGCGGCTTTTGCTACTGCCAGCGATACACCAAGAATGGCATTGGCGCCCAATTTACTTTTAGTATCCGTTCCATCCAGCTCGATCATGATCTTATCGATCAATTTCTGATCAAATACGGAAAGTCCGATTAGTTCTTCAGCGATTACTTCATTAACATTTTCAATAGCTTTCAAAACACCTTTCCCAAGATATTTAGATTTATCACCATCTCGTAATTCAACTGCTTCATTTACTCCTGTGGAAGCACCTGATGGTACAGCGGCTCGTCCCAGTATGCCATTTTCAGTAATAACATCAACCTCAATAGTGGGATTCCCTCTGGAATCCAGGATTTGTCTAGCGTAAATACTTTCTATAAAACTCATTTTCGAAAAATTAATTATGGTTCATATATGTAATAAAATTATCAAATAAATATCTTGAATCATGCGGTCCCGGCGACGCCTCCGGATGATATTGAACAGAGAAGGTCTTTTTATCCTTTAATTTTAATCCAGCAAGGGTTCCATCATTTAAGTGGATATGCGTCATCACGACTTTGCTGTTATTATCAAGGTCATCCTTGTCTACGACGAATCCGTGGTTCTGTGAAGTAACTTCACTCTTCCCGGATTCCAGGTTCTTAACAGGGTGATTAAGACCTCGATGACCGTGATGCATTTTATAGGTGGATATTCCATTGGCCAGTGCAATTACCTGATGTCCAAGGCATATCCCAAACATTGGTGAATTTTCTTTCAATATTTCGTTAACAGTATCGATGGCATATTTCATAGTTGCCGGATCACCCGGGCCATTGGATATGAAAAATCCGTCAGGATTCCACGCCTTCATTTCTTTAAAAGGAGTCTCAGCAGGAAAAACCTTACAATAACATCCTCTGGATGCCATATTTTTCAGGATACTTTTTTTAATTCCCAGATCGAGCACGGCAACCTTATACGGACTTTTTTCATCACCGTAGAGATATGGTTCCGGTGTGGTCACTTTGGTGGCCAGTTCGAGGCCACTCATATCTGGAACCTTGGCCAACTCGCTTTGCAAGAAATCCATGTCCAGATTTTCTGACGATATTATTGCGTTCATAGCTCCCGTATCACGTATATGCCTTACAAGGGCTCTGGTATCAATTTCAGTAATCCCGACAACATTGTTATGGAACAGGTATTCCTGCAGTGATTCAGTAGCTGTAAACCGACTAAAGGTTTCAGAAAAATCATTAACGACTATCCCTGCAATTTTCGGAGATCCGGATTCCTGCTCTTCATCATTGGCTCCATAATTACCGATATGTGCTGTGGTATTTACAATTATCTGTCCAAAATAGGATGGGTCGGTGTAGATTTCCTGGTATCCTGTCATACCTGTATTAAAACAAATCTCACCGCCAGTGGTCCCGATTTTCCCTATGGCTTTGCCTTTAAACAAGGTTCCGTCTTTTAATAATAGAATGGATTCTTTGCTGAATATATCCTTCATGGAGTTTTAAAAATTTTGCTCAAAAATACTTAATTCGTAATAGTTAATCCACGTAGTAATACTAATTATTTACAAAAAAAAGGACCGGAAAAAATTCAGGCCCTTATATTTCAAATAACACTCGATTTCTATTTATTTTTCACTCTCCCCTTTCGGGCTGTCTTCACTCCCCTCTTGACCATCTTTCGTATCTTCAGCTTTTTTTGTGGATTCTGATTCATCCTTTGCCTCGGCTTTTACATCCTCAACAGGCTCTTCCTTTGTATCCGCTGGTTTCTCAGCTTTCTTAGAAGGCTTCTTAACTTCTTTTACCTCTGCCTTTTCAGCTTTGGATTCTACTTCCTCCCCTTTAATCTTATCGTCTTCTTTTTCTTTTACTTCTTCCTGAACCTCCTCTGTTTTTACTTCGGCTACATCTTCCGTTGGTGCTGACTCTATTTTGTCCTCTGATTTTGCTTCTTCAACTTCCTCCTTCTTTTCAGCCTTCTCATCAGTTTTGGCAGCTGCAGATTCCTGCTTAGGTTTAGAACCTCGCCGGCTTCTTCTTGTTTTGGCCTTTTTAGGTTCAGATTCCGTGATCAGCAGGTCATTGAAATCGACAAGTTCTATCATGGCCATTTCGGCATTATCTCCTAATCGACTCCCAAGTTTAATGATCCTGGTATATCCGCCTGGGCGATTTGCTACCCGGTCTACGACCTCATTAAACAATGCATTTACTGATTCCTTATCCTGAAGATATGAGAATACCACTCTTCTGGAATGAGTTGAATCATCTTTTGCTTTAGTTATTAAAGGCTCTACATATTTTCTCAACTCCTTGGCCTTAGCAAGGGTCGTATTAATTCGCTTATTGACAAGCAAGGAAGAAGCCATATTTGACAACATCGCTTTTCTATGTGAGGGCGTTCTTCCTAAATGATTAAATCGCTTACCGTGTCTCATTATTAATTATTCTTCATCAAGTTTATACTTGGAAAGATCCATACCAAAGGTCAGGTTCTTTTCTGCAACCAATTGTTCCAATTCTGCCAGTGATTTCTTTCCAAAGTTCCGGAACTTCATCATATCAGATATTTCCAATTTCACCAAATCACCCAATGACCTTACATCAGCAGCCTTCAAGCAATTATATGCACGAACAGACAAATCAAGATCACTCAATGGTGTCTTGAGCAACTTTCTCATGTGCAGCATTTCTTCATCAACCGTATCTGGCTCTTTAGAATCTGCCGTCTCAAGGATCATTGTTTGGTCAGAAAACAGCATGAAATGTTGGATCAGGATATTGGCAGCTCCTTTTAAAGCTACTTCAGGATGGATAGAGCCATCGGTTTCAATATCAAGGATGAGCATTTCATAGTCCGTTTTTTGTTCAACACGTGTATTTTCAACACTGTACTTAACATTCTTAATTGGTGTGAAAATCGCATCGATTGGAATATATCCAAATATCTGTTCTGCAGGCTTGTTCTCTTCAGCGGGAACATATCCTCTACCCTTTTCTATATTTAACTCAATTTCAAAATCTGCAGATTGATCCAGGTTGCAGATGATCAGTTCAGGATTAAGTACTTCAAAACTTGTAGTATAATCCATAACATCACCAGCTTTTAAAACAGTTTTGCCTTTTACCGGAACAGTAATTTTATTATCAACAACATCTGCTATCTTTTTAAACCTTACTTGTTTAAGATTTAAAATGACTTCAGCAACATCTTCTTTTACACCTTCGACGGTTGAAAACTCGTGCAATACACTTGGTATTTTAATACCAGTTACGGCATATCCCTCCAAAGAGGACAGAAGAATTCTTCTTAATGCATTCCCTATAGTAACACCATATCCTTTTTCTAGTGGCTTAAAGGTAAACAATCCGTGGAAATCATCGGCTTTTTCCATTACCACCTTTTCAGGCATTTGAAACGCTAAAATTGACACATTTGAATTCTTTTTATTAAAATTAAGATTATTACTTTGAGTATAATTCGCCGATCAATTGTTCCTGAATATTTTCAGGGATCTCATCGCGTTGTGGAAGACTTATATACTTTCCAAACATTTCCGCTTCATCCCATTCCATCCAGGGGTATTTCTTGCTGCTCATTCTGGCAAGACTTTCACTGATCACCAACAATGATTTAGATTTTTC
>CAYMFU010000272.1:0-12415 GCA_964389805.1 uncultured Roseivirgaceae bacterium
ATTATGGCAGCACGGGTGTATTTCTTACCTATTTAAACCGGGACTGGTTTGCAATAGAGCAGTCGATTTATGTGAATGTTGGAAATGGTAGCATGGTATATTCCGATCTTTTTAAAACCAGGCCCCTCGCCTCCGTTGGCACAGGATTCAAAGCCTGGCTCCCCATGATCCCCTGGCTGGCGGTAAGTGTATATTTCACCTATTCCAAGAATAAATCGAATTGGTTCCAGTTACAGTTCTAACACACATATAGAATTCCTGGCAACTAATCTCAGATGTTTGTCTTTTATCTTTCAGCTTAAATGTCCGGCATAGGATCCTCAATAGAACACAGGATCTTAAAAAAGATTCTCCAATAGGTGGAAATTAAATTATGAACCCACTACCTTAGATCTACCATTCACTACATAAAGCAGGGGGCGTAGGTATGGATAAGTTAAGCAATGAATTCGCATTGAAAATTAAATATTAAAATATTATTAACTATGAAAACCTTAAAATCGGTAGCCTTTTTTATAATCGCGATATCCACCTTATTCACTTCAAGGGTATTTTCACAAACCAATATTGAGCAAGACATCAAAAGCATACTTACAAATATGTGGGATGCCATAGAAAATAAAGATATAGATGGGTATGCTGCACATTTGCATCCTGATTTCACCTCTTTTGGTGAAAATGATATATTTCTAAATGAAGGCAAGGATCTTGAGGTAAGAAACGCTGCTAACTGGACCTCAAATGTCAAATCCATACATACCGACATGCATAATGCCCAGGTTACGGTCAAGGAAAATGTTGCATGGATTACCTATTACTGGACTGATTATGGTGAAGAAAGTGGCCAATCCTTTTCCTCAAAGGGAAAGTCAACGAGAATTTTCGTAAATGAAAATGAAAGATGGCTTTGCATCCATGCGCATTTTACCCTGATAGAAAACTAGTATACCTCAAAAAATCAAATACATTTACCATGAAAAGAAGACATTTTTTGAAGAATTCCTTTGTAGCTGGATCGGCAATGGCATTAACCGGCTCCTCCCTATCGGCATTCACCAATTCGAAATCAACAGACATCGGCATGCAATTATACAGTATGTCTAAGGCACTTTCTGAAGATTTTACCGGAACCGTGGAGATGCTGGCTGAGGCAGGATATAAAAATCTTGAATTTGCCGGTCCCTATTATTTCAGCCCGGAAGAAGAAATTAAAAACGATATCCTGATCCAGCAGATGGGATTGAAGGGTTATGGCTATTATAACTACACGCCAGCGGAACTCCGTAAATTTCTGGATGATCTCGGCCTGACTTCCTATTCTGCCCATGTATCAATTCAATCTCTGGAACATGATATCGATGAAATATTGAAGGCTGCAACAACGATCGGCCATAAATATCTTATATGCCCAATGACTTTAGGACCGGATATTGACACATATAAAAATGCTGCTGATAAGTTCAATAAGATCGGTGAATCCTGTAAAAAAGCCGGCATTAAGTTTGGCTACCACAATCACAGCCAGGAATTTCATGATTTTGATGGCGAAAGACCTATCGATGTGTTAATAGAAAGAACAGATCCGGGCCTGGTAATATTTGAGCTCGACCTTTTCTGGACAACCGTTGCGGGAGTCGACCCAGCTAAGTTCATTAAAAAGCATGCCGACAGGATCAGGTTAGTACATATCAAGGATATGGCCAGAAAAATGGATGCGCCATCAACAGACTGGCGTGTTTTTACTGATATGAGCATTGGACGGGAGATATTGACTAATCAGACAATTGTGGGTGAAGGTATAATTGACTTTAAAAAAATACTGAACACAGCAGAAAAAGAAGGGATACGACATTATATCATTGAAAGCGATTTCCCTCCTGATCCAATTGGGTTCGCGAAAAAAAGCATCACAAACCTGAAGTCTATCATCTGAGGATTTTATATCTGAAAATCAATCCTTTGAAGGTCTATAATTCGGGTTATTTAATTTGCACAGGGAAGGGATGTCATTTTACCATTATTAAATTCAGCTTGATCTCTTTTGGGCCCATAAATAAACAGGGAAACTCTCTTTTTACCTCTCCATTACTAGTTGGAATCATTACGTATTGTCTCGCTCAATATATTTTGATACACTTTTACTAGGGGGTATACCTTCTTTTAACAGCGGATCGGGAACAGGCTGTTGTGTCCTCATTTGAAAAGGTACTTCTCCGGCCCAGACATTAAGCTCATAATCTTCCTTATCATCGACAGGGGGGCCGGTCCTGACCTTTGCAGAAGCTTCAATGATCGGGATGGATAGTACTGTGGTTGCTTTTAATTCCTTCTGGTTAGGTCCTCGAACTTCCTCCCAGCGCTGGGAGATTATCTGATCGGAAACTGACTTTAACCCGATCAGCTTTTCCCCGGGATCGGTTACCAATTCAGCTGTACCAAAAAGGATCACTGAACGGTAATTCATGGAATGATGGAATGCTGACCTGGCCAGAACCAGGCCATCAATGTGAGTAACAGCAAGCGAAACCTCAATGCCTTCCTGCAAAGACTTTAATAAACGACTTGTTGTGGCCCCGTGAATGTATAACCTGTCTTTATGCCGACCATATAACGTGGGTATTACCACCGGATGATCATCATGGATAAAACCTACATGACACAAAAAATGAGCATCGAGTATAGCATAGATTGACTCAAGGTCATATTGACCTCTGACAGGCACACGTTTTACCTTAGTTCTTTTTGTAGGCTGCATAATTATTATTTTTTCTGATCAAAAACAGTCTCAAAGGTATAATATCCCTTTCTATATAAATAAAATGATAAGGCGCAAAATATTATAAACATAAGAGCTGAAGGAAAATCAAACAGCAGAATCAAA
The DNA here is from genome assembly GCA_964389805.1 of uncultured Roseivirgaceae bacterium. Lineage (GTDB taxonomy): Bacteria > Bacteroidota > Bacteroidia > Cytophagales > Cyclobacteriaceae > JAGTVG01. The sequence goes on from CAYMFU010000272.1 coordinate 2,882, forward strand.
ACAAGGATAATACTTCCCCAGAATAATCGAATAATAAATTTCTGTAAATCAAAATTAAAATATACCTGGGCAGCATATAGAAAGAGTAAAATCGATAATGCATTAAGAACGTGAATGCTCAGGCTTCCGGCAGTGACAACATCAATGAAATTTCTGTATATAATAATTATCTCTGGCAGACACAATATGATCAGGACAATAAATACTTGAAACAGGACAATTGGTGCTTGCAAAGGTAAATTCCTGAATACATTAAGTTCGATATTTAAAAACCTGAATAATCCATATGCAATAAATGCATTTGATATAAAGGTTAGTGGTAATATTACAGCTGCGAACCGGTTATAATTATCTATTGTATCAATAAGTAATATAAATATCAACAAAAGGCCGATTGATAACAGTTTACTGAGAAGCAGACTTAAAAAGTTCCTTGAAAAAAATTGCCTTAAGGAAAACAGAATAACCGGGAAATCAAGATAACCAGGAAGATTCAACCGGATTAAATGATGGTATCTCTTTTCTAAAGGATGAATAATATATCGATTTAAAACAATTGAATAAATGAGAATTCTTGTGAGTGTAAAGAATAGAATGATCAACCCTACAATAAAATTCCCAGTTGTCAGAGCTATGGATAATAAAAAGAAAGAATATAACAGCACCGGAACCAGCAGGTAAAGAATGACTATAATTAGGTGCCCTATTCGTTTTCTTACTGTGACAAATAATAAATCCTGCAAAATCCGGTTCCTGTGATGAGATACCCAGGGAATACTGAAGCGAAGTGTCAGACCTTCATAAGCAAGAAGGCCAATATATGGATATATAAGATTTAATGCATTGCTTGTAAAAAACCTGGCAATGGCTACATGTTCCTCCCCTTTCAGCAAACCAGCAGCCAGCAAAAAAACAACAAACAAAAATCCGGAATATGCTTTATAAAATGGATATACCCACGATTGTATAAGAAACCTGGTCATTTTTCAATCTGTAACTTATGGTCCCTGATAACATAAACTTTTTTGAAATCAAGATCTTCCTGAACGAGTTCATGGTGAGAGGTAATGATGAAATTAACCCCATGATTAACTTTTTGCTCGATGAATAGAATAAGGTTTTTTTCAGACTCTTTATCTATAAAAGCAAATGGCTCGTCAAGTAAGACCCAGGATACTTCACCAGTCAAGGCAATGCATAAAGAAAGTTTCTTTAACATACCCGCAGAAAATCCTCCAATAGCCTGATTTTTAAAAGAACTCACACCGAAATAATCCATTAGACTATTAACCTTTTCCTTACTATAGTTCCTTATCTGTGCAACGAAATTCAGCATATCAGAGGCTGTTAGAAAGACCGGATATACAGGCTCAGCCTCGCTGTAAGTAACTTTTCGTCTGACTTCAACAGGATTTTGCTTCAGGCCTTCTCCATTAACCTGAATATCTCCCTTGAATGGTATGATTCCGGCAATAGATTTAAGCAGGGTGGATTTTCCCGAACCATTTTGACCTTTAATCCAGTGAATGCCATCAGAAATAGAAAGTTCTGAAATGGAAAGAACTTCATGTCTGCCGTAGGATTTAGAATAATTTAAAAAATCAATCATTGATTCTAATTACGTTACTATTACAAACAAGGTTAATAGATTTGTTGGTATAATATATTCTGGATGATCAAAAAATAGATTCGGATAACCCGGAACCGGATTTTCAGACTAAAAAAAATGAATTCTCCCTACTTTACGGATAATGTCCCCATTCAAAATAGTTATCTGTTTGATCTCATCATATCAATCATAGGGCATAATATCCCGAAAATTAAAGCGAATTGAAAGGCTGTTCCCCAGCTGCATTCAGCTATACCTTCAGAGAAATAGTTCCAGCCCAGTGAAACTATGGAAGCTATTATAAATGTGATCATAAAGACCACACTGAACTCGATAATAAAAGATTTCGTATTCATGATCTTTACGTTAAGGTTCTACATATATAACAATATTCAAAATAAAAAAATTCTTAAAAAATTCGAATATTATCTACAATTAATTATGAATCTGCTATTTATTGGCATTATTCTTTAAATTTTTTCAATTATCAGAATGGAATCAACCAGAATTCAGATATCGGCACAGGGTGATTTAAGACGATTGATGATAGCTCTGTAATAACTCAAAACAGGATTTAGAAATACAGCGTACCGGCAGATGGACTTTCAATACAGATCTTTTTCCAATAGTTTATTTTCTGTATAGCGTTTCGGAAGGCAGTTCACCAAATATTCTCTTATAATCCTGAATGAATTGGGAGGTATGCCAGAAGCCATAGCGCAGGGCGATTTCGAAGATCTTTGTGCTCTGAGGAGCACTCTTCAATAATTCTTCTCGAACAAAATTCAGATTTTGAGATTTTACATATTGAAGAGGCGTTAAGCCCGTAAAATATTTAATGGCATATTGAAAGGTTCTTTCACTGCATGCAAGATATTCGCATAATACGTCAGAACGATATTCAAAACCCGGGTTTGAGATGATATACTCTTTGAACTTTTTAAAAATCCTCAATCGATTCGATTTATCAGGCCGATATCTGACAGGCAAGGTTTTATAACTTAGAATTACTTCGTCCACTAGTCTATTCATGTTTTGATCGAATATCTGATTCAATTGTCCCGGATCATTTGACATTGAATGGAGTGCAAAAAAATCATGAAAATGTTGGCGAATATGCTGCATCCTTTCACTTTCCAGTTTGATATGATCTTTGTGAATATCTTTATTCAATAAATTCCAATCATACTGCATCCTGGCAGCCTTCTCAACAAGCATGGATTCAGGAACTGAAAGCACAAAAACACTGAATCCCGGTTTTGAAGTAGCCTCCAGCTCAGCCTCTAAGGGGAAAATTCCAATCTGACTACCATTCACATTATTTTTCCTCCAGTAAAATTGCTGATCGTTATTAGCAGGTATCCAAAAAGTCCGCATACCTTGTGGGGGTGCTCCTTTTTGTTCAAGAATATCCATGAAATCAGCTTTTATTAGTAAAAAATCCGGGGCGTAAATACGATCCAGATGCACTTTAAATTTGGTATTCTTATTCAACTTTCTTAATTCCACGTCCCAGGGTCTGGCTACAATATCGAAGTGATCTATATCATCAGATTCAATTGAGTTTTGTAAGAATTTAGTTTTAGTGTTGAGATCTAACATTTGCGGAATCTTGATATAAGTGAATCTTTAAAATTAATAAATTTGAATTCATTATCAAAAATGTGTACCTATGTTGCCTAGGGGTAGTTGGCATGTCCCCCTTCGAAAGGCCAACAGATTAATAATTTCTTAATCATTAACAAATTATATAATTATTAGTTTTCATTATGAAATCATTTACTTAGAATCATTATGTTAATTGCCACCGCAACATTAATATCCATGTTATTATTTGGAGGTCCTGAAGAGATGTTTCTTATAGGTACCCTTGAGAAGGGTATAAAGAAAGAAATTACTGATAAAGACCGGCAAAAGGAGATTAAAAGTATCATTTCTGCCTATAAAAAAAGAGTGAAGAACTATAAGAAGATAAGAAAAATCCAGAAAAAAGAACTCGCAGCATTATTTAGTTCCAAAAAATCATCATCTGATGATTTTTCCTCTCTTTATGATGAGATGATTCTTACTTTGCAGAACCTCCAGATGGAAACGATTGATTCCAGGATACAGTCACTTGAAATGATCACAGATGAAGAATGGAAAAATATGATTCAGAGGGAAAAGGATAGGTTGATAAAGGAGGAAACTAAAGCATCAAAAAGCAAAAAGAAAGATAAAGAGCCGAAACCCTTCTCGAATTTGGAGGAAGTCATTAAATCCCTTAACCTGGATAACCAAAATGAACAGGAATCGCTGCAACAATTGGAAAAAGTGAGAAAAAGTTATAATGACTTAGTGCATACGGTTCAGGATTCAAGGAATAAGTTCAGTCAGATCATCCGGGACAGAAATTCCTCCAGAGCTGAATTGGAATCAGTGGGAAATTGGAATAATGAAATCAAAAAGGATGCTTATTTTAATCTGGTTCACCTGCATAAAAGGCTTTCCGAAAATGTTCCTGATGAAAACTGGGCTAAAGTGGCAAAGGAGTTTGGCAAAATAATAAATTAGAAAGACTACAAAGATTTGCCAATTATAATTACATGCCTGAATGATCATAATTATAATGAAAATTGAGGAAAATTAATATCTAACGAATTACATATGGGATAAAAACCTAAAAATTAACTTAGACTGAAATTTTTCCAAACTTCGAAATAATAACTATTATCAATATTTAACTTAAACACAAAATCTAAAATGAAGACAAAATTACTGACCATTTGTACGCTTCTTTTATCCTTACAATTCGTATTTGCACAGGATAAAATCGTACATGACGCAGAGTATTATGTAATCGAAGCTCAAAACGGTGACAAATGGGCTGCTGAAGACAAGGCTCTTGATAAAAGATTAGCCGAACTCAAGAAGAAATACGGAAAAGCTCCAAATTTGATATATATCCTTTGGGACGATATGCCTTTTGGAGATGCGGGGATACCTGCTATCAACCAAATTCGTGGATTTAAAACTCCATCTTGTAACAGAATGGCAGAGGAAGGCATTTTGTTTACCAGAATGTATACAGAGCCATCCTGCACACCTACTCGTGCTGCGTCTTTGACTGGACGTCATCCGGTCAGAAATGGAATGTATATTCCTGGATTTCCAGTAGAAAATGGTGGTATGGCAGCGGAAGAGGTTACAACTGCTGAGGTGCTTTCACAAGCGGGTTACACAACCGGCTTTTTTGGAAAAGGACATTTGGGTGATATCGAGGAATCTTACCTTAACAATCAGGGTTTTGATGAGGCTTTTTTTACACCGTATAATCAGGTATTAAGCCTTTGGAACCCGATTGGTGAAGGTGCTAATGCGGTAATGGGGCTGATGGAAAATCAATTGACAAGATCCCTCTATCAGTTGGATGATAATTTTCTTCCAAGAGGATGGATCTTGTTTCTTGAAGGGAAAAAGGGTGAGCAGGTTCGTGAATGGAGAGAACCTAATCATGACGATTTTTTAGCCATGGACGAGGAAAGTGAAAGACGCACCATTGACTTTATTAGAAAAAATGCTAATGCTGATGATCCTTTCTTTGTATGTTATTGGCCTCAAATGGTCTCATTCATTGCATCTCCTATGAAAAAGACTCCTGGAAGGGGATTATTGGGGGAAGGTTTTGTAAAGGTTGATGCATTTATTGGCCAGGTTATGGATGAACTAAATGAATTAGGAATAGCAGAAAATACCTTATTGGTCGCCATGGCAGATAATGGGCCGATGGTACATGATCCTCCTCCTGGCCTTGGAATGACTGAGACGATGTTTTCCGGAGGTAAAGGTGACTTTACAGAAGGTGGTGTACGCGTGCCGGCATTTGCCTGGTGGCCTGGAACCATTAAACCCGACCAGGTTGTTGGAGATATTCTTCACGTCACAGATTTATATACTACTTTCGCCCGAATTGGGGGTGCACTTGAATACATTCCAACCGACAGGGTAATTGACGGTATAGATCAAACTTCATTACTATTAAATGGAGATACCTATAGCAGACGTGATTATGTTCATATTTACAATGGTACCGTTTTATCAGCAACCGTAAAAGCCCAATATAAACAGAACTGGACGGTAACTATACCGGGAATGGTAACCACATCATATTATGATCTGCAAAATGATATACGGGAAAAAGAACCGGTAATGGTACCACTGTTACATTTCAATGCTTCATTTGTCAGAATGAAGGAACGGCATGAGAAACTAAAAGAAAAATATCCGGACAAAGACCAGGCGCATGGCCCGGCATTTACCGGGATTTCAAATGCCCGCCCTGAAACTAAAAATCTAGAGAAACTATATAATACGTATTAAAGTTTTAGTTACCCGATTCAATAATTAAAACCCAAAACTATGAAAACCTTATTCTTGAAAATTATCTTTTTTATGTGTGTTATCGGTGTTATGATCAACACACAATCAATGGCCCAGCAGGATATGGAAGAAGTCATGGCTAACCTGCAGGAGAGCCTTGACTTATCAGATAAACAAGTTACCCAGGTCCAGAATCTTTTGGTTCAATACAGGGCCAAACTTGACGGCGTATTGCTAAAGTATGAAGACGAAGAGGAACCGGATGTTGGAAAAATGATCGGAGAGATCCGGGATGTAAGAGATGGCTATAGAAAGGACCTTCAGGGCATTTTATCAAAAGATCAGTATAATACTTATATGGGCCTTATTGATTCTGTCCTGCAGGGCATGTTCAACGATCTTGCAGAGATCAGGTTAATGGATGTACAACCTCAAATTGATCTCACAGATGGGCAGTTGGAAAGTTTAGTTCCCATTGTAGGTAAAAGTTTACTCAGTACCGTGCGACTCCTATTCGAGAATGCCGGTACGCGACTTTCAGTACCCAAGAAAATCAGCATTGCTAAAAACCTGAAAAAAATTGAAAAAGAAAAACGGGCAGGTATGGAAAATATCCTGACACCGGATCAGCTTGCTGCCTACGACAAATATAAGGAAGAACAGAAAGCGGCTAGAAAAGGATAGTTTTTTTGTATTGAAGCAAAACATATATTGCCCTGAAACTGGTTTACTGTTGGGCTGAGAGGGGTTGATGGGACCAATTCAGCGATCGAATATGGCTGTCAATCCTTTCAACTTTATCTTGAAGGTATTGGTGTACAGAATAAAGAAATAGAAACAATAAAACGTATTCTTCTTAAATAATGAACTGATTGCCATGTGCCTTAGAATTTGTGCAATGTCTTATATGAAGCTGATTCGCATAAATTGGTTGCTGATTGGGATCGTATTATTTGCTTCTGCTGAAAATCTTCAAGCGCAGTCCGACAACTACTGGTCATGGAATTTTAATACACCTTCAACATTGCTGGCTGGAGCAGTAGTCGGAGGGAGTGCCGGCCCCAGTGCGGTATTTTATAATCCTGCACTAATTGATCACGAAAATGTGCCCTCTTTTTCCCTAAGTGCAAACATTATTTCACTTCAATTTTTTAATGCTGATAACATTGCCGGGGAAGGGATTGATGCGGATAAGTTTGTATTCAAGGTTCAACCCAGGTTTATTTCATATGTTTTACCGAATAAAAATGATAGGCTGGGTTTTGAAGCTGCTATTTTATCTCCCACTTCCGAAGAAATAAATTATACAATTCAGCACTTTGATGAGCTGGATATAATTCAGAGAACTACAGGCCCGGAAACGTATTCCGGCTATCTCAAATATTCACGTAAGTATGACGAAACCTGGGCAGGTTTCGGTGTTTCCTACAGGTTGTCAGATAATTTCTACATAGGGGCAAGTTCCTTTCTTTCTATAAAAGTTTTAAAGTATCAGTTCCGCAGAAGGGCTGATGCGTACCAGGAGGGGATTCGGTTCTTGTTAACGATGAATTAGAACCAAAATACATTTCACAAAATAGCCTGGAAGAAGAAATGAAATATTGGGACTTAAGTTTCATCTTCAAACTCGGCGCCCAATATAAAACAAATAATGAACGATTCAGTGTTGGAATAAACCTGACATTCCCGAATATCCCATTCATTGGACAGGCAGATGTACGAAAAGCAGTTAATCGAAGTAATGTATATGATAATAATTCTAACTCATTTACAGCAAATGACATCTTTATCGGATATGAAGAAAAGATCAAACCCAGAATAAAGTCACCATTTTCGGCTGCTCTGGGATTACAATATTTTACTGCAAGCAGAAAAAACTCTGTATCTTTCACCGTTGAGTATTTTTCAAGCATTGATGCATACCCTGTAATTGAGTCTTCAGTGTATTTTCCAGAGGATCAGGGGAATTCAGGAAATAATAATATTGAAAATGATTTCATGTCATATTACACAGCCGCGAATTCAGTTACCAACCTGGCTATTGGCTTCAAGCAATATATTTCACCAACCTTTTTCTTTCTGGGTGGATTCCGAACCGACTTCACCTCCGGTATTTCCGATGATATTCGCTTTGTCGGAGATAAATTCAAGATCAATCAGATCCATATAGATAAATACCATATAACGGTCGGACCTGTATTGAACATAAAGAGATTTCAGGTCGTTACCGGACTACAATACACCTTCGGACGGAATAATGAAATGCTACAAGTGGTGAATTATTCTGATCCGGTTGAATATAATCCCATCACCAGGCAGGCCCTGGAAGGATTGAGGCAAAATACTGCTACCGCCAGAGTAAATGAACTGGCCTTTTTCTTCGGGGCAATTATAGATCTGACTAAAAATTAGAACAATTATTAAATTAATTATAGTCTTAAAAATATCAAATGTTTATTTCGGGAAAATTACAGCCAGGCAACCATAAAACTGTATATTTTGACAACAATGCCACATTATTAAAAATTTTCCCTATAATTGTTAATGTTTGGTTATCAGGCCGTACTACAAATGAAAATATTACTTTATTCCTTCTTTTTAGGATCATTAATATTTATGGTATTTAATCTTACTATGCCTGTTAGCGTTTATGCTCAGGAGCACGAAGAAAAACATGAACATGAAGAGGAACATACAGCGGAAAATTTTGAACACCATGAATTCAAACACTGGAGGTTTGGCTTTGGCATAGGGCAATCTCTTATACCGTCAGGTACTCAATCCGGATCCAATGTAAATGCCATTGTTATACCTACTATCGGTGTGGATTTACAATATTGGTTTAATACAAAATTTGCAATGGGATTAGTAAGTGAATTGGAAATTATTTCTTATGCAATTGAAAGTCCGGATCACGATGAATTGGAAAGAGAATACCCTGTTCAAATAGTATTTGTAGGCATGTATAGAATTAAAAATGGACCAGGATTTTATTTTGGGCCAGGTATTGAATTCGAGAAGCATGAAAACTTTTTTATTCTCAAAGCCGGTATAGAATATGAACTAGAATTAGGCAATCATTGGGATGTGGTTCCCTCATTTTGTTATTTTATTAAAGATGGTAATATCGGGGGATTCGGCGTAGCGGTGGGTTTCGGTAAACGGTTCTAAGAAATAGAAAACATTAATCAGATAAAATTAATTCTTATTTATTCTCAGCAAGGCTAGTAAAATTCCTAATTAAGTTTGAAAAATCCTGATTTCAATTCTCAGGAATAGATTCGCTCTTGAACTTTCTAATCGGCAAAAAATCACCTTTATTTTATCTCAAATATTATTCTAAATGGTGCATAAGCAGTAAAATAAACACAATCAGCATCTAGCTTAGGCAAGGCTGCACGTAATTGTGTCCAGGCGTGTTCCCGTATCCCAGGGCCAAATGTAATGGTATCTGAACCATAAGTATAATTCATCATCTTACCCTCCGTCGCCAGATAGGTATTCTCAATCCCTTTCACTTTTTCAAGACCATTAAACCGGCCTCCTTTCCTGAAAGCGAATTCTAG
>CAYMFU010000273.1:0-5219 GCA_964389805.1 uncultured Roseivirgaceae bacterium
TTGGGACAACACAATATGAAGTCATTATGTAATACGCAGGGTATAGTTGTAGATCACGCTACAATTCAGCGATGGGTATTTAAGTTTACACCCATGATTGATGTGAATTTCCGAAAGCGGAAGAGGGCTGTTGGATTGCGATGGCGGCTAGATGAGACATATATAAAGGTCAAAGGTAAATGGTGTTATCTATATCGAGCGGTCGACAAAGACGGGAATACGATTGATTTTCTATTAACCCATAAAAGAAAAAAAAGAGCAGCCCACCGATTCTTGACAAAAGCTATTACGCAGAATGGAGTTCCAGGACTGATCAATATCGATAAAAATGGATCAAACAAAGAAGCTATTCGAGTCAAAATAAGAGAAAGTTAGCAAGAATTAAATATCGACAGTGTAAATACCTGAACAATATAAACGAGCAAGACCATCGATTTATCAAATGGAGAATTTCCAATGGGATAGGATATAAGTCATTTAAATCTGCCAGCATAACTCTGTCAGGAATAGAAACTGTACGAATGATAAAGAAGAATCAACTGGAGAATCCAGGGAGAACTCCGTTTACTTCATTCTATTCATTAGCATGTTAATTTTGAATTGATGTGATTATCATAGATTCTTTTCACCCAGATGCGACAGAACCAGCGATTCTTTCTTTTAATAATAAACAGTGGTTTAACCAACATTTGTATAAGTTTTATAGACATACGGTATATTAAATAATTGCTTATTAAATGTACTTTGTAATTATAAATTAATTGAAATTTTCTTCAATAATGAAAAAAAATACGATTCTGTTTTTAGGGCTAATTTTGTTTGCAATCTGTTTTGTTAGTTCATGTTCCTCTTCTCAGGATTCAAGAATTAGAAATGAAGGACCGGAACAAGTTGATTTTAAAGTATTGCCTTTTCCGTTAAAGGATGTAAAACTGTTGGATGGACCATTCAAACAGGCTACAGAGCTCAATGTCAACGCCCTATTAAATTACGAGCCAGATCGCTTGCTTGCAAAGTTTCGGACAGAAGCTGGTTTGGAGGCAAAAGCTGACCATTATGAAGGTTGGGAAAGCAATACGATTGCAGGCCACAGCCTTGGTCATTATTTAAGTGCATGTGCGCTAATGTATAATTCAACTGGTGATGAACGGTTTTTGGAGCGGGTAAAATATATTGTTGATGAATTGGAAATTTGCCAAAATGCTGATCCTGATGGTTATTTAGGAGCATTCCCCGATGGAAAAAGGATATTGGAAGAAGAAGTTGCAAAAGGCGATATTCGTTCGAAAGGATTTGATCTTAATGGAATTTGGGTGCCTTTTTATACACAGCATAAAGTGATGGATGGGCTTAACAATGCCTACAAATTGTGTGGTATCAACAAGGCGCTACCCATTAATACTAAGTTTGCCGATTGGCTTGAAACAATAGTGGATGATTTAACGGATGCACAAATCCAAAATATGTTAGATTGTGAACATGGGGGAATAAATGAATCATTGGCTGAATTATATGGATTTACGGGAAATGAAAAATACCTTCATCTTTCAAAGGTATTTCACCATAAATCTATTCTTGATTCTTTGGCACATGAAAAAGATATTCTTCCTGGAAAACATGCAAACACTCAAATTCCAAAAATAGTTGGCACTGCACGCCGATACGAACTTACAGGTGATTTAGACGATCGAAAAATCAGTGAGTTTTTTTGGGACAGGGTAGTACACCATCACAGTTATGTGACAGGAGGACATTGTAATCATGAATATTTTGGTCCCGCCGACACCTTACGAAACAGGTTGAGTTCGAATACAACAGAAACGTGTAATGTTTATAATATGCTAAAACTGTCGCGGCACCTGTTTGAGTGGGAAGGCAATGCAGAAGTTGCTGATTTTTACGAAAGGGCACTTTTTAATCATATTTTATCATCGCAACACCCAAAGGATGGAAGAGTTATTTATAATCTTTCACTTGAAATGGGCGGTCATAAAGCTTATCAGGATCCTTATGGGTTTACCTGTTGTGTTGGAAGTGGAATGGAGACTCATTCAAAATACGGAAGAAATATCTTTTTCCACAATAATGAAGCCTTGTATATATCACAATTTATTGCTGCTGAATTGAAATGGAATGAAAAAGGAATGGTTGTTAAGCAAACCACAGGTTTTCCGAATGAACAAACTACAGCTTTGGAATTTGAATGTGCTGAACCAACACAATTGATTGTTAAGTTACGTTACCCAAAATGGGCAGAAGATGGTGTGGAGGTTTTTGTGAATGGTAAAAAACAGAAAATCAATCAGGAGCCGGAAAGTTTTATTTCAATCAACCGCAAGTGGAAAACGGGTGATAAAGTAGAGTACAAGATGCCATTTTCATTAAGGTTGGAGACTATGCCTGATGACTCAAACAGAGTAGCGGTAATGTATGGTCCACTTGTTTTGGCTGGTGAACTAGGGCCAGAAGACGATCCAAAGGCCTTCGACCCTATGTATGTACCCGTAATAATGACAGAAGATAGAAATCCTGAAAATTGGCTTTCGGCAGTTGAGGGCAAAAAAAATACTTTTGAGACGAAACAGGTTGGAGTCCCTCGGCAGTTTAAACTGAAGCCTTTCTATAATACTCACGAAGAAAGATATTCAGTCTATTTCGATCTTTTTAGTCAAGAACGATGGGAAGAATATCAGGCGGATTATAAAACCAGGGAGGAAGAGAAAAAGAAAATGGAAGAAATGACCATTGATTTTTTCCAACCAGGAGAAATGCAACCAGAACGAAATCATAACTTTAAAAGTGAAAAAGGCAATGTAGTAGAATTGAAAAACCGTAAAGGGAGGTCTGTTGAACGAGGCGGAAATATGTCGTTTGATATGAAACTAGCGAAAGGTAACAGGGTTGCATTGGTTGTGGAATATTGGGGTGGTTATACCGGTTCAAAAACATTTGATATTCTGGTGGATGGAGATTTGTTGGCAACAGAAAATATATCAAATAAAAAGCCAGGTGAATTTATTGATATTATATACGAATTGCCCGATGAAATTGCCATGATTAAAGGTAAAGTTACAATTACATTTAAACCTCACGATGGGCATAGAGCGGGACCTGTCTTTGGTGTTAGAACGATAAAACTTTAAAATATAATCTCACTAATCCCAAGTGAAGGTAGAGGGATGTATTGGCGCATCTGGATGGGTTGAGAAAAGTCAAGATTTGATTTCGATAACTACACTAAAGGCTCACTTTGTGTGCAATACCATTTTGTGGTCAACTTGGGTATAAGAGAAGTTTCATTGCCTGAACATTCGGCATGTGGCTTGTACGAATGGATTGTTAAGTAAGAAACAGAAAATTTTTACATAGAATTATTTTAAATGCCAACTAACAAGAAATACTTGATATTCCCGGTTTCAATAATGTTTTTTGTTTTTATAACATCATGTCACAATCAGGAAAATATCCCGGAAGACAGGCCAAATATTCTTTTTATTACAACAGATTATCACGCATGGGAGGATATTCCTGAGCTGACACCGGTTTTGGAGATGCCGGCATTAGACAGAATGTGCAAAGAAGGAGTTGTTTTTGAAAATCATTATTGTACAGCCCCCATTTGTATGCCTTCCAGGTATACCATTGTAAGTGGCAGGTATCCGCATTACCATAAAATGATGGATAATGGAGGAAAGTGGCTGCCTGAGGGGACACCGGTGATGATGGAAAAATTATCTGAAGCAGGTTATCAAACTGTTGGCGTTGGGAAAATGCACTTTAAACCCTGGGACAGGATGGCAGGATTTGATAAAAGAATAATTGCTGATGGGCAGGGAAACTCGTCGCGTGATACCTTAAAACACGATGATTATTATTATTACTTAAAACATGCCGGATATACGCGTTGGGATTATCTCAAATACCAGGACAGTTCCGATGTATTTGGTGTTTATAAATGGCTCTTGCACGATACCCTTGATATTGATTACTATGTGGGTGAACAAACTGTACAATTTGTGGAAAATGATAAGCTAAGCAAAGACTCTCCCTGGTTTTTATGGGTTTCATTCAATGGTCCGCATAATCCCTGGGATCCTCCCAAAGAATTAATGGACAAGTATCTTCAGGCAGATTTACCCAAAGCAAGATTTAGAGAAGGAGAGTTAATTGAAAAACCATACGACCATACTTTGGCCCGCTACAATTATACCCGTAAAATTTCCGATTATGTAGATCAAAATCCACACATGCAAAATGAGGTAATTAAAAAGATCCGGGCCGGGCACTATGGTGGATTAACCTTAATTGATCAACAAATTGAAAGGGTAATTAAAATGCTTGAAGAAAAAGGTGAATTGGATAATACAATTGTTGTTTTTTCATCAGATCATGGAGCACATTTAGGTGACCATCATAATTTTCATAAAGGATTGTCTTATGAACGTTCTTCTCATGTCCCGTTTATCGTTTGGTGGCCAGGGAAATTAAACAAAGGAAGGATAAAAGGTTATTCCTCACATGTCGATATTTTTCCAACATTTGTGGATATTGCCCAGGGGGAGGCACCCGAAACTCTTGAAGGTAATTCATTACTACCGGTATTACTTGGTGAAGAAGATGCTAAAGACCATGCTTTTATTGAGATATTTAACGACTATTCGATTGTTACAAACGAATATAAATTTGGACTTTATACTCCATATGAAGAGGGAGAACTTTATGATAGGCAAAAGGATCCTGATGAACTTTATAATGTATTTTATAAAAATGAATATCTTTCGGTTGTTGACTCGCTCACTGCCATTCTATATAACTTTCATCCTCCTTTAAAAGAGAAAATGGCAAGACGAAAAAAATATCCTGCCGGTAAAAAAGAGGTGGTCATAAATAAAGCAGGAAAACTTTCAGGGAACAGTATCCCGTTTTTTCAGGAGAAGTCAATGAAAATGTATATTAATCTGGACCTGGAAGAAAAAGCTTCAGGCTCGGTTATCACCCACAATATTGATAATATTCACGGATTTTCCTTGTTCCTTAATAAAGGCCAATTATGTTTTGGAATACGAAAATGGGGGCACGATTCCATTTATGAAATGCCAGGAGAACTAAAAGCAGGTAATGCCAGCATTGAATTATCTGTAAATAAATCTGGTGTACTACATATTGAAATCCCTGATTTGAATAAGAAATATAAAACAAAAACAGAATGGCCACTTCCT
>CAYMFU010000274.1:0-14036 GCA_964389805.1 uncultured Roseivirgaceae bacterium
CACTTATTACAGGAGCAGGAAACAAATGGTGATGAGAAATCAGTCAAGTTTCTATATATAATCGGGATATTTATTATAGTTATTGCCTGGGTAAATTATATAAATCTAACAACTTCCATGTCGATGGAGCGCGCTCTTGAAGTAGGTATGCGAAAAGTTGTTGGTGCGAATAGAATTAATCTGCTAGAACAGTTTTATACAGAATCTGGAATTATCAACTTTATTGGACTTTTAATTGCATTGGCTTTAATAGAGTTATTAAAACCGGTATTTTGTAGTATCACCGGAGTACCAGTTGATTATAGATTTTGGAGTCAACCCTGGTTTATATTATTTGTGATATTTACCTATATAACTGGGACCTTTATCACGGGTATGTATCCTGTATTTGCATTATCATCACTTAAACCAGTTCTGGTCCTTAATGGGAAGTTATTATCTGCTGCTCGAGGAATTAATCTCAGAAGAGTATTGGTAGTATCTCAGTTATTGATATCTATTATATTAATTACCGGGACATTTGCAGTTTTCTCACAGTTAAAGTTTATGAAATCACAAAATTTAGGTTTTGATATCGAACAAACTTTAGTTATAAACATACCGAAATCGATTGATTCAACATTAATTCAGCGAAAAGAAACTTTTAAACAAGAAGTAGCTAAACTATCAGGAGTTAAAGGCGTAGCATTTGGGACTGAAGTCCCAGGTCGTAAAATATGGTGGGATAATGGCGGAATTTTTAAAGTAGGTCAAGATCCAACTTCCGGTAAAAACTATATGATTTTGGGAGTGGATGATGTCTTTATTGATCTTTATGAAATGGGATTTGTAAACGGAAGAAATTTTTCAAGAGAATTTCCAACTGACAATCAAGCGGTAATTATAAATGAAACAGCTGTTAAATGGCTTGAATTTGAAAGCCCTGATGATGCATTGAATAAACAAATAAATTATTGGGATAATATTTATACCATAATTGGGGTGCTTAAAGATTACAGGCATGAATCACCAAAGGCACTACCTGAACCACAGATTTTCAGATACTTACCTGATGAAAGCAGGTTTGGAACCTTTTCTGTAAAGCTACAAACTGATAATATAAAGGAGAATTTGAATGAAATAGAGAAAAAGTGGGGAGAGTTATTTTCAGGGTATCCATTTGATTATTTCTTTTTAGATATATATTATGATGAGCAATTTAAGGCGGATAAGCGTTTTGGAAAGGTGTTCGGAATATTTTCATTTCTTGCCATATTCATTACCTGTTTAGGTCTATTTGGTTTATCGTTGTATACAACAAATTTAAAAACAAAGGAAATTGGTATTCGAAAGGTGCTTGGAGCTAAAACTTCAGATATTATAACACATATTTCAAAAGAATATATTTACCTGCTGATTATAGCATTGACAATTTCAATTCCATTTCTGATTTGGGGGATTAATAGTTGGCTGAATAGATTTTCAGTAAAAATGTCAATTACGGTTTGGCTATTTATTGTTCCTGTAATTATTGTGTTTATTATAACCTTGATTTCAGTAAGCACTCATACAATAAAGGCTGCAAGACTTAATCCTGTTGATACTTTAAAATTCGAATAGTTTGAATTGGTATTCTTATAATCTGATGAGGTAAAAAACTCATTCTTTCCTGCATAACATGGATGAAAGTATTGTTTTATTGAAAATATTGATCAATTTGTATTTTTACGTTTTCAATAAGTGGATTTTAAAAGATGAAGAAATTTAGATTAGCATTTCTGATAGCTATTTTAGGCTACTCAAATCTTAATGCCCAAACCTATTGGCAAATAAATGCGGACCGGATTACCTCAAAATGGGCAAATCAAGTAAGCCCTGAGCATGTTTGGCAGGAATACCCACGCCCGCAAATGGTTAGGGATCAGTGGCTTAACTTGAATGGTTTGTGGGATTACACAATTGTAGATTCAAATATGGGCATTCCCAATAGCTTTGATGGTCAGATCCTGGTCCCTTTTGCTGTAGAATCGGCCCTTTCGGGTGTGTCGAAGAGAATATCTGAAAATAATGTGCTTTGGTACAAGAGAACTTTCGAGATCCCTGAAAACTGGAAAGGAAAAAATATTCTGCTTCATTTTGGAGCAGTGGACTGGGAAACTAATGTTATTGTAAATGGCATTAAAATTGGAAGCCATCAGGGGGGATATACACCGTTCTCGTTTGACATCAGTCATGCTGTAAATGCTTCAGGAACACAGGAATTAGTTGTTTCGGTTTGGGATCCTACCAGTAACGGAACACAGCCGCGTGGTAAGCAAGTTGTTAAACCACAGGGAATCTGGTATACTCCGGTTTCAGGCATCTGGCAGACGGTTTGGCTGGAACCTGTAAGTAGTCAATCGATTTCTTCTTTAAGAGTTACTCCGGATATAGATAATGATCAACTCAAAATCATAGCAAATGCGAAAACCAATGCGCTAGAAGAATATAGTGTGACATATGAAGCATATGAAGGAACCGCAAAAATTGCTTCAGTAGAGGGCGAATTGAACTTACACGCAAATCTTACCATTGAAAACGCCAAATTATGGTCACCCGATAATCCGTTTTTATATGATCTGAAAGTCACACTTAAAAGAAAAGGGAAAACAATTGATGAAATTGGAAGCTACTTTGCCATGCGTAAGATAAGTGTTGATATTGGCAATGACGGGCATGAGCGTTTATACCTGAATAATGAACCGCTTTTCCAGCTTGGCACTCTTGACCAGGGTTGGTGGCCGGGTGGTTTATATACTGCCCCTTCAGACGAAGCTTTAAAATACGATATAGAAGTGACGAAAAATAGCGGTTTCAATATGATCCGGAAACATGTCAAGGTAGAATCGGCAAGATGGTACTATCATTGTGACAGACTGGGTATGCTGGTATGGCAGGACATGCCCAGTGGTGATAAAAGTGCCGACTGGCGGGGACCTTCGGGATACGATGGCCGCGAGATGAAGAGGACCGCACAGTCGGCTCATCAGTTCAATAAAGAGTGGAAAGAGATCATGGATGCTTTCTACCATTTTCCATCCATAGTCATGTGGGTGCCATTTAACGAAGCATGGGGACAATTCAATACTATGAAAGTTATCAACTGGACGATGGAATACGATCCGTCCAGACTGGTTAATGGTCCGAGTGGCGGTAACTTTTTCCCAGCCGGACACACCGTTGATCAGCACCAGTATCCCGGACCAGGAATACCTGATCTCAATATTCATGCACCAAATATTGTGGAGGGAAGGGTTCTTGTCCTTGGAGAATTCGGCGGACTTGGTTTACCTGTTGAGGGTCACCTCTGGCAGAGTGAACGGAACTGGGGATATCGTAATTATGATGACAGGGAAGAATTGGTTAACTCATACAAAAAACTGATCGACAAGATTCCGGCATTAATAAAGAAGGGCCTCGCTGCTGCCATTTACACCCAAACAACCGACGTTGAGGGCGAGGTTAACGGGCTTATGACCTACGATCGTGAGATCATTAAAATGGAGGCCGCCAAGGTGAAAGAAATAAACAGCCTGCTTTACGAGGTTGATTGGGAATAAAGAAAGTAAAACGGATTTTCAGACTTAAAAGCAACAAATTCCTTAAAAGTATATCTAAATAAACCTATCGAGGTCAAAGATTCCGTTTTTGGGTGGTCAATAGGCTGGATTTTCCAATCAGGTGTTATATAGATGTGTCCACAAGCTGTAAGCTGGGCGTGCGTAAGATGAATACAAGCTACATAAAACCTGAAAGCGAAAATAGCATTCATAGTATTTCATGCACAAATTGCCATTATAAAAAGAAGTAATTAAAATGAAAAATTTCAGATATTACACCACGATCATTATTCCTTCAATATTTTTTATTGTGGTAATGGTTGAATTATTTGCTCAAAGTAAGAGTAAAACAACACAACCAAACATAGAAGGCTTTTTTACTCTTGACAAAGTTGATAGCCATTGGTGGTTTATCACACCCCAGGGAAAACCATTCTTTTCTATTGGATTGAACCATATCGATCCGGCGAGTCTGCGCTATCCTGAGAATATTCATATTTGGGAGGAGAAATACAATGGCAGCACGATAGAATGGTTAGAGAATTCAGTAAAACCTAACCTGGAAGAATGGGGATTTAACACCATGGGATGGGAACAGGAAGTCACAGTAAGGCAATGGCAACATTCAAGATCGTTCACCAATGATGAATTAAAAGTACTGGATATGCCTTATTGCAGGATGCTGCCATTCACAGAGTCTCATCAGTGGGAAAAACATACGGTACACTTTGATTTTTTTAGTGAAGAATGGATTGAGTGGTGTGACTATGTAGCGAGATCCTATTGTGCCGAAGTCAGGGATGATCCCAATCTTATCGGCTATTTCTTTAGCGATTGCCCAACCTGGATACATGCCCGGCCTCAAAACGAATGGCGAGGTCCTATGTTTGATCCGGAAAAATTGGAGACACAGGAAGGACGCGACAATCTTTCTAAAATGGCAAAACAATACTATAAAACGATTCATGATGCCATTAGGAAATACGATAAAAATCATCTTATTCTCGGAGACCGTTATGAAGCAAACGCACCCATCGCGATGGAGGTTATCGAAGCCGCACTGCCTTATGTAGATGTGCTTTCTTTTCAGGATTTTAGAGATCCTACATTGCATCTTGATGAGTGGTATAAGAAAACGGGAAAGCCCGTGTTACTGGCTGATGGTTCTGGAATAACCAAAGGGGAAGGTATCTATAAACGCACAAGCGGTGAATGGTATGCAAAACAAATAGAAGCACTCTATGCCAATCCCGGATGTGTAGGATTTCATTTATGTGGAGCATATCAACGGAATAAAGCCAGGGCAAGAGGTTTGTTAGACGAGTACGAACATCCGGATATTGAAAATGTTGAAATCATACAGCAAAACAATGAGAAGATAGAAAAATGGATGAAAGAGCGATTTTCAGTAAAATAATAAATTATGAAAAAAATATTTATAATAATACTGTTTGTCACGTCCAAGCTTGTTCTTTTAGCAGATGAACATCCTAACTGGACTTGCTCCAACAATCAGAAAATTAGATAAGCTCTTAAATGAGTTATTAGAACACTCCGCTGGACAACTAAGTCCGACCTGGTATAAGTAGTTATGAGAGAATGCTATTTCCCAAAATGAATTCGGGATGCTCCAGTCTAAGGTGTAAGGTAGTTGCTCATATTGTAGAGCAACTTGTCCGCAACTGGATCTTTACCCAGGTTCGGAATGATTCTGAGCTGAGAGACTAAAGCCCGGCCCTTACCAAGTGGGAGGAGTGCCATATCTGTGTTCATTCTGGACGATCCGTTCCTCCTGGATATATCAAAACCATTTCAATAACACTATGCCAGGATGCCTAACCAAATAATATTTCTACTCAAATTTTGAATTACTTAATTTTTTTATCCAGGATCATTTTGAATGATCATATGATCCGGATCAAACTCATCAGAATATCCATAGTGTCCTTTTAACAGATAACTTCTTTCATAAATATGGCTATGTCCGCCTAATACCAGATCAACACCATGTTCCTCTAATATCGGAAGAAAATTCTCGCGCATTTCCTGCATTCTGCCATCACTATCCTTATCCCGGTCCGAATCATGAGATCCCTTGGTGTATACAGGATGATGAAAATATGCGATCTTCCAATTATGATCATCATTTTCAAGGTCCGTACGTAACCAATTGGCCATTTCACCATTTTTATCTCTCGGCGTATCTTCAGAATCCATAGAAATAAAATGTATATCCCCGTAATTGAATGAGTAGTAGGCCTCTTTCCCTGAAGGTATCCCCCCAGCTTCACCATTCTTTGGGGTAGTAAAAATGTTATAGTATGGTCCAGATCCAAACTGAGAATCAGCACTGCGCATATCATGATTTCCCGGAGTAGGCCAGATGACAGTATTCCGCATCATCCCTTTATATACGCCGTCGAATATACCTCTCTGGAATTCAGATTGAGAACCATAAAAATAGCCTATATCACCCAACATCAGCCAAACATCCGTGTGTTTATCACGGCTGTACTTCATATACCCTTTTCTTACCCGTTCTGGGATATAATCTCCTGTCCCGAAATCTCCTATGGCCCATATCCTGACGGTTTCATTGTAAGGCGATCGGGGTGAAGTAATAAAATAATAAGTTGGGTCGTCTTATAAAAATAATTTCTTATGATTTCCAATGGTACAATATTATTTTGTATGTTCATTCAGGCCCTCGATAAGAACCTCATGGTCTTTTGTCTTTCTCTCAAGGAATTTTATTCGATCCAACTGGTCCGGGTTGGTTCCAAAAACTACTTTGCTGGAAGTTGGGTTATTCGTCTGCCACTTTATGATCATACTTGTCGAGGTACCTGACTGCAGGTACGGCCCACGAAGTAATTTTAAACCATCTGTTAAATGTCTTTCTCCAGGAGATAGGGATAAGACCACAGAGGAAATAAGTAAAAAAATTACCGCCAATATAGATGCTTTTCGAATCACAATCGTTTGGCATTGGGTATTGAGTATTTAAGGTACAAAAAAAAATAAATTATTCCCAGAAATCAAGTCCGCTCTCCTCACCCTCTCCAAGATAATTAAAAGGTCCTTCACCTGTCAGAAAATCTCCTGCCTCTAAATTTAATGAACCAGAAACAACCGTCAATGAACTCAAATTTGATGTGTATCGAAATTCTGAACATAACTGATAGGCTGAAATATTTAATGTGGATTCATCGAAATTTTTAAAGGAATATGTGTCGCTAATTGGGTCTATTGACAGGATTTTCAGGATGGCGTCACCCGGAATTGGACCTGGAGTTGGATCAATATTGTCTTCATCGTCATGGCAGGAAATCAATGCTAGGCTAATAACTAAAACAATGATCAAGCTTAGATTTAGTTTTTTCATACTTGTCGTACTTTAAAGTTTGGATAATGACAAATACGACATTTATTAATGCTTGTTTAATTTTGATGCATCGAGAGGAATTATAATAACTTAATTGTCAGGAAAGAGACTTGTTTGTGATCCTGATCAAAGGTTTTTGATTAATGTTTCAATCGGTTTTAAGAATCATAAATTCCAACTGGTATCGGAATTTATAAAATTATACATCTCTTATCTTGCGTGATTATTCTATTTAAAAATTAGAGAAATCCCCACTAGCTCAGGCTTAAACACCTCACGATAATAGGTAAAAGAAAGCGTCTGATACATTCTGATTTGAAATTGAAGATGTTCATACGATCAAATTTATCATAGTGAAAGACACCCTCCCGTATAACATTCTTTGATAACAACCGACAAATAGTGGATTATACATTATTCTGTTATAAAATTGTAAATACTCGGATTCGGGCATTTCGTGTTCATTAATGTACACGACACATCATAAAACAATTTCTCAGGTGTTATTTGTATGGAAAAAATGTTCTGGCATAATTTTGGTGTTTCCTATTTCAGATATATACCATTAATTTTTTAGCCTTTTATTATGACAAGAAATTTAAACTCATTTTTATTTATAGCATTCTTTGCAGTACTATGTATTTCATGTAATAATCAAGAGAAACCATTCATTACCTCTCCGGAAGTAATCATACTACAGAATGGCCTTTTAATAGATGGTAATGGATCGAAGCCGGTACAGAACGGTTACATTGTTATCGAAAGTGGTCATATTAAATATATTGGTGATGATTCAAAATTAACAATACCTGAAAATGCCAGAATAGTTGACTTAACTGGCAAAACGATCATGCCGGGTTTTATAAATGCCCATGTCCATTACGGATATGATGCATCTAATTTAAAAGAATGGGCAAAATCAGGAGTAACAACCGTTCGTGATCTGAGCAATTTACATCTTTCAATCCATGAATCTTTTGCTCTCCGCGATGAATTGCTCAATGATAATGAGAACGCTCGTCTGGTAGCAGCAGGTCCGATGATATCTGCCATTGGAGGATATGGTAATTATTATGTATCCTCACCAGAGGACGCACAACAAAAAACACTGAATATAATTAATTCAGGTGCTGATATAATAAAAATAGCAATTGAAGATAATCTTCAGGGGAGAAGATGGAACATGTTATCAATGGATGAAATTAACAATATCGTTCAAACAGCACACGAAAATAATATTCCCGTCTCTGCGCATATCAGTCAAGCAAAACAACTAGATATAGCTATTGCCTCCGGCGTTAACGATGTGGCACATATGATAATAGATGAACTATCTGATGATCATATAACACAAATGATAGATAGGAATATTTACTGGGTACCAACCCTTGAATTGTGGAATGGAGTTAGTGAAATACATACGTTGAATTTGGATATAGTAGCGATTAGAAATTTAAGAAAATTTGTTAATTCAGGAGGGAAAGTCGCTTTAGGGACAGATTATAATGGGTATATAAATGAATTTGATCTGGGAATGCCTGTTAAGGAAATTAAACTCATGCAGGATGCCGGAATGACCAACATGGATATCATAATGGCTGGCACCAGGTATGCATCTATTGTCTGCAATTTGGAAAGTGAAATAGGGACCGTAGAGGAAGGCAAAATTGCTGATTTACTAATTTTAAATGATAATCCTCTTGATGACATAGACGCTTTAACGAATGTTTTTATGGTAATCCATAATGGGGCTATTATACGAGAGCTTAATTAATACATGATCATTGAAATTGATAGGTGACAGATACCAAAATAACACTACCTTGACCACTTACTATAAAGTAGGAAAGAAAGCATCTGATGCACTCTTTGTTAATGGGTAATAGACTACACTTTTTAAAGTATTCCTGCTATTTCAGGATCAAAAAACATATAATACCCACATTCCTTACTGTTCACAAATATCAGTACCCGGCCGCGTTCAAGATCAGGAATGGACTATAAAGTTGCCTTGCCGTCATCAATTTTACGGTAAGTTTCTACATGCCAGGGAAAAGCCATCGTGTGTGAAACTCTTTCATACCCATATTGCTTGAATGCTTTACGGATGCTTTTTACCGGATGTATATAAGGTCTGAAAGAATTCGTTTTCAGCTTTGTAAATAAGATGATAAATCCAAAGATGATCTTTGAAATCACATCATCAGTAGGGTAACTCAGCGCAACATGGCTATTCGCCTTGCAACAACTAATTTCAAGAATTTCTTTAAAATTCGGATAACAGCAAACCACTTTATCAAGGGTGATATAATCAGGGCTATGAACCTGGTTGTGCACTTCCGTGTAATCGCCATAGATGAAATGGGTTTTACTATCCCATTCATTTTCTCTGGCATGATTTTGAGATTGTAGTAAATAACTAGAAGAGGCATCAATAGATGATGTTTGAGCTCCCCCCATTGTAAGAAACCACCATTGTAATGCACCAATACCACCACCAATATCAAGTAACGATTTGCCTTCAATCATTTGACTGGTTAATTGCTTTATAATTTTTCCAGTAACCTTTGATGGACCCTTTTTTAAATAATCACGATATTCTTTATTTGACTTTTTTTTATCAAAAAACATATTTGCGCCACAGCAATGTTCCTGGATGGAGGCCATATTTGTACCATTAAAAGTTTAATTTATCAAATTTAGCATAATTATTACATTTGCTCTTCTAGCATTAGATATAACATGCTAAATGCCTGAATAGCTCATTCTTATTAACAAAATATTCTGCCAGCGACTGCAAAAGCAAGTGTATCTCAGAGATAAGTAGCAAAAGAAAGTATCCGATGTATTATTGTTCTGTGGGGAGTAGTTATTGCAATTCTATAATAGAAACTGTCTCAGGCTTGTAAAAAATAATAGACGCATGTTAGCAAACGTTTTATCTTTTCCGAAGAATATAGTTGCTATTATTCATAACTAAAGACCAGTTATCCTCTAATAAGATTTTCCAGTTTTGTGTATAGATTTTATTCCCTTCGATTATTAGATTTTTAGCTGGGACAGATGCTTTATTTCCTTTTAACAAACATCCGCCGTTATTAACTGTTAATTTACCCCAATTATCAGATAGAATAATCCTCTGATGAACCATACCCAGGGTATCCAATGGAATGATGTCTGTTGGAAACATTTGCATACCCCATTTTTCAAGGGTAAGAACAACAATGGTATCTTCTAAAAAAGTCCGTTTATATTGTAGTATCAGTTTTTTTTGTGTTTTCTCCTTTCAACTTCTTCTTCAGTAATTTTATTCGCGTTATAGTTCTGGTTGATGAATTCAATATTTAATAAAGTATCTAAATTTGGTAAAGCACATATGTTACGAAGTTTCTCACCGAGATCATCAAAGATTTGTAGATATTGGTTCCACTCTTTATCATAAGAATATAATAAGCCACCATAATGGCAACCTGAGTAATAAGCAAAATTTGTGGCATAGGAATCTAATGGTTTCACCATTTCAGCAATAGTTTGGATGCTTTTTATATAGTCCTTAAATGTGTTACTGGAAATCATATGTCCAGTGTATTCCGGTATACCTTCGTTTAGTTCAAAGTAATTTTCTTCTTCTGAAATATCATTGAACATTAACCTCCGTTTTTTTCCGAACTTCAGGGCATATTTTATGTGGATTGCCTTTTGCTGATCGTTTTTACTATATATGGCCTTTTCCAACGCTGCCCACTCCAAACGTAAATATATCCGTGCTGATGATTCATCCAAATGCGCATTATTAAACAAAGATTGAGGAGGATTTAAATTTAGGCTGTCCTGAACAATGTGAAACATCTCATGGATCAATTGAGCTTTAAGATAAGATTCAGGGAACTGGAACGGAAATGTAACATAAGCATAGACTGTACATCCATATTCAGTAAAGGAATTACCGAGTGGTTTATTCTCAGGATATGTACTACTATAGAAATACCCTTCACTAATTAATAAACTATTTTTGTCTTGAGAATTCGCTATAATCTTCTTCGTATTTCGGTCTATAACCATACATGGTTGATCAAGGTTAATTCCCCACATTTTACCATCATCAATGGAGCATAATTCATGAACTTGAGCAAATGTTTCTACAATAAAACTGATATCTGAATCGGTGAACTGGGAAAATACAAATGAAGAATTTAAGAATAAGGATAATATGACGAAAAGAATTTTCTTCATTGTTGTTAAAAATGTTAGTCGACGTTGGATTGAATTTCCAATGGGACGGGAGTGCGAAGCACGGAATAACTTTGGTCAGCCAAAGGCTGAATTCAATCCAACAGCTTGTTAGGGCCAGTACAATTAAGGGAAGTTTCTATATATATCCTTTCTATGAGCGATAATTATAAGCCTGATTGTGTGGTCATTGATGGTTTCAAAGCCGAGCCGAAAATCACCGATTCTAATTCTAAAATAGTTTTTATAACCAGTAAGCTTTCTTAAGTTTCTTACTTTCTTTAAATCAGCGCTATTCTCTAATTCAATTATATATTTTTTTATTCTATTTAAAATGGAGGGATCTTTGATTTTGGATAGGGACTTGAGAAATGAGCTATCAAATTCTACATTCATTTCCCATTAAGTTTTTTCATAATATCATTGCGTGATATAACTTTTCCAGTCTTTTCTTTATCCATGAGAGCACCTAAAGCAATGTCTTCATATTGCTTGTTATCTATAGCTAAAACATTGCCACCAAGTTTTTTAGCAAGTTCTGCGAGTATTTTATTACTTTTCGGATCGGCTTGAATAACAATTGCGCTCATCTCTTTATTGTTTCATCAAATATACGTAAAATAATAGATATCAGTTAAAGGAAATTGTATTGGCCCTAACGATTAAGTGTTTTATACAAAGTATTCTAAAATTAGATAAAAAGGGAAAGAAGGGAAAGGATTATCGAATTATGAAGGAAAAAGGTATTGGATATTTTGTATAAAATCAAGTTGGACGATGCCACTATTGCTATGGGCATATCTATATTGAGATTTTTGACTTGTTGTTGTCTTTTTAATTGCATTCTGTAAGATTTGCCAATTAATACACATTATCATCTGTTTTTATTAGGTCAACCTGATAGTTTAGACACACCGATCCAATGGTCCGCAAGCTGGCTATATACAAAGGACACATTTCAAAGAACATTATGCCTTCTTAGGTAAGGTTGTAAACTATAAATCATAAAGGTGTAGTGGCCTTGGGTAACATGCAGGATAGAGGTTTCATAATTCCCTTTCTGCAAATAGGGCACAACTGTGGATTGATACCTGTAATAGTCTGAAGGACATCCACTGCTGCTAACCCATCAAAAATGCTTCTACCTGCTACGGCACCCATTAACTGGAATATGAGTACCCTTTTAGACTTTGCATTCACCGAGGCGAGTAGTCCATAGTATCGGATCTTATAAAAACCATTAGGTAATACATGCTGCATAAATCGACGGATAAATTCTCCTGCACCCAGATTGATAATCTTATTAATACCTCCGGACTTATAATCTTTCCAACGAAACCGGATATTATGATCTTCAATAGAAAGGATGCGATCATTGCAAATAGCCACCCTATGTGTATAACGGCCCAAATACTCTATCACTCCACCAGCTCCCCTAAAGGTCTTTTTGGAATAAACATTAAAGTTTTTCTTGTATAGTTCTGTTTGCAGCATGTTAAAACAAAAGAAGTTATCGGGAAGCTTAATGAAGTTTCTGTCAATAGGGTTTTTGAGCAATCGGCAAAGAATCCCCCTAAACATTTTACTTAATGCTTTGACAGGTAGGAAAAATTTCTTTCCGGCTGGTATCCATTCTACTCCATCATGGGATAGGCCACCAGCGGGAACAATCATATGAATATGCGGGTGATAGGTTAGTGCCTGACCCCAGGTGTGTAGTATGGCCACACAACCTGTTTCTGCACCCAGGAAAGCAGGATTAGCTGCTGCATTGTGAAGTGCTTTGTATGCGGCTTTGAACAGGAGGCTGTAACATATATCTTGATTGATATAGAACAACTTGTTGAGAGATTGAGGCACTGTAAAGACCAGGTGATAGTAACTTGTAGGAGGTAAAGAAGCTTTTAATTTAGCTATCCATTGCTGTTGTTTTACAAATTGGCATTTTGGACAGTGTCTATTCCTGCAGGAATTGTAAACCGGCTTGCTATGTCCACAATGATTACACTGGCTAATATGTCCGCCCATCTGATCTGTACGACAGTTAATGATAGCACGGTAGGCCTTCTTTTGTTGTGAACATAAATTGAAATAATGGTTCTGGCCGTATCGGCGAAGTATATCGGCAACTTCGATTTGATGTCTTTTATTCTGTTCCATCATAATTAAAAATCAAGATTATCAAAAGGACTGCTTACCGCTTTAGGGTCTATTTGGGCAACTTGCAGATATACCATGGTAGTCCTGATGGAGAGATGGCCTAACAGCCTCTGTATGATCTTAATGTTGGTTCCTTGTTCGAGCAGATGGGTGGCAAAAGAATGTCGCAGAGAATGAATAGAAGCCTTTTTATTAATCCCGGCTTTTTCGAGTGATTTTTTTAAAATATTTGATACCGAAGTGAAGGAGATAGGAGTTCCTTTAGGCCGACCTTCGAACAATAACCCGGATGGCTTATATAAAACATAATATTGTCTCAATAACTTCAGAGTGTTTTGAGCCAGCAATGTTTCTCTGTCTTTATTACCCTTACCATTATTGATCCGGATAAACATACGAGCCGAATCAATGTCAGAGACCTTCAGGTTTACAAGTTCCTGTCTCCGGAGACCGGCCGAATAAACCACCGCTAACATCGCTTTGTGTTTCGGGTTACGGATTTGATCAATTACAGCTGCTACTTCCTTGCGTGACAGTATAACCGGTAGTTTTTTCTCTTTACGTGGCCTTTTGATTTTAATCTCTTCCCATTGTAATCCTAATACATCCTGGAAAAGAATTTTCAGAGCGCTGATGGTTTGATTTACCGCTGATACCGAACATGATTGGTTTTGGATTTTGTA
>CAYMFU010000275.1:0-11247 GCA_964389805.1 uncultured Roseivirgaceae bacterium
TGATCCGGATAAAGCAAAAGAACAGTATGAATACAACGCTGAGGAATTTGATTATGGAAGTGTTGACCTGCTGGAAAAGTTTAACGGCTCACACCCTGAAGTAATAAAGGAAAGAATTGCCAAGAAAAACTGGCATTTTGATCACGATTTGAGCATTAATAGAATGGCACTGAAACATAAGTTCAAAAAGTGGGTTGAAGATCATTTCGGATTTATACCATGGGAGTATAGAAATTATAAAATAATCTAGTCATCCATAAAGTCTTAATATTCTTTTTCATACCAAATGAATCATTCTAATACGTATTAGTAAGACCTGCCGGCAATAGATAATAGCAAAACCCTGCCCTCTGGATTATTCATCAAAACCCCAAAATAACCCATTATAAATTGCTAAAAAAAAGGGATCATTTCTTCAGGAAGCAAAAAAGAGGCTGTTTTTGGGAACAGCCTCTTCCGATAAATATGTACTTTCAGGTCTGTATAATTATTTAGAAGCGATGTCTACGCTCCTTTTTATAAAGTCAGTCAGTCCGCTTCCATTCAGCATGTTCTGGGCTAGTAATCCAAGGTCATAGGCCTGACGTGCCAGTTTGGATTTTCTATCCTCCCTTTTCGCCTCAATAATTTTATTAACCATTGGATGATTCCCGTTAATTACCGCATTCAATTGTTCCGGCATATTCCACATTCCCATGCCTCCTCCACCTGTCGCTGACATATCCTTCATTCTTCTCATAAATTCAGATAAAGTGATCACCACAGGCATTTCATCTACAGATAAAGGTTCCACGCTAAAAGTAACGTTCTTATTATCAATGGCTTTTTCGAAAAGCTCCTTCAGATCTTTTTCCTGTTCTTCTGTAAGAACACTTTCTTTCTTCTCATCCTTATCAACCAATTTATCTACCGTCTCCGCGTCGACTCGCTTCCATGCCGTATTTTCAACTTTCATTTCCAGATTGTTGATAAAATGGCTGTCCAGAACACCGTCCATGACCAGCACATCGTATCCCCTCCCTTTTGCCGACTGGATATATCCATCCTGTTTTGCAGGATCATTTGTATATATATGAACTACCTTTTTATCTTTATCGGTCTGATTGGTCTTTACTTTTTCCTTGTATTCATCGATTGTGAAGTAGTCCCCATCGGTATTCTTATGCAAGACAAAATCCTTAGCTTTCTCATAGAACTTATCTTCAGTGATCATACCATATTTCACAAAAATGCTCAGATCATCCCACTTCTTCTCGTAGGCTTCCCGGTCTTTCTTGAAAAGTTCGCCTAGTTTATCAGCCACCTTTTTCGTAATGTGTGCGTTGATCTTTTTTACATTGCTGTCAGATTGAAGAAAACTTCTGGATACATTCAAGGGGATATCCGGAGAGTCTAACACCCCATGAAGAAGCATTAAGAATTCAGGCACTATATCTTTCACTTCGTCAGTAATAAATACCTGTCTTGAATACAGCTGGATCTTATTCTTATTTATCTCAAAATCATTTTTGACCTTAGGAAAATATAAAATACCCGTTAAGTTGAATGGATAATCCACATTCAGATGGATCCAGAACAGCGGATCTTCAGAGAATGGATATAGTTCCTTATAAAAACTCAGATAATCTTCATCCTTTAAATCATTTGGAGATTTAGTCCAGATGGGTGTCGTATTATTGACTACATTTTCTTTCTTTACCTTCTTTTCTTTGCCTTTATCGTCGGTAACAGTTTCTTCCTTGTCACCAAAAACGACAGGTACCGGCAAAAATTTACAATACTTATCTAGTATCTGTTGTATTCTATGATCTTCAAGAAACTCTTCATTATCTTTATTTACATGAACAATTATATCCGTTCCACGATCTTTCTTTACGGTAGAAGAAATTTCGAACTCGGTTGAACCGTCACAGATCCATCGGGCAGGCTCCGCATCTTTCAGATAGGATTTGGTTATGATCTCCACCTGATCAGCAACCATAAAGGATGAATAAAAACCCAATCCAAAGAATCCGATAATCTGGCTTTCGTCCCCTTTCTCCTTAAATTTCTCTACAAATTCAGCAGCACCGGAAAAGGCTATCTGGTTAATATATTTCTTGATCTCCTCTGCAGTCATACCAATACCATTGTCGCTTACGGTAATGGTCTTCTTTTTCTTGTTAACAGACACTTTGACCTTTAACTCTCCCAGTTCATCCTGGTATTCATTGATTGAGGCCAGTCCCTGCAATTTTTGTGTGGCATCTATTCCGTTAGATACTAATTCCCTCAAAAAGATCTCATGATCTGAATATAAGAACTTTTTTATAATGGGAAATATGTTTTCAGTGTGTATTGAAATACTTCCTTTTTCCTTCATAATTATTAAATGCTAAAATTTACTAGCTGTCCATTGACAAATATCATTCCACTTAGTCAGAAGCATGAAAAACTGTCAGGTTGTCAGTTAAATTGGTCACAGACAAATAAAATTGATGTCAAAACAAATAGAACATTACGTATTGTCGGTCTTTAGCCAGGATGTTTATTTCGCCCATAATTAATGAACCGATTTTCTTTGGTCATTATGAGAATTCATAGGCAATGTATAATTGAAAGGGATAAGGATAGAATAGTCTGGATGTGGAATTGAATTTAATTTTGTGTAATGGATCAAAGGCATTAGTTTATTTTTTCTTCCGGTTGATCATGATCCGTGTTGCCAGATATATATCAATATTCGTGCGTTCACTCCCCTGAACCAGGTAGCTCAATATATTACCCGAACCTATGACAAGGGGTTTCCACCTGAATGCAACTCCTGATTCCAGGTTCAGGAATTTATTATAGGTAAAGGGAAGGTATACTCCAATCTTCTCTGTTTCATACCTTGGTACGACGTAAAATTGATTAAACGAAAATTCTTCATATTTTTCTTTTCCAAAATAAGTAATTTTTCTTGTATATGCCGCGTGGATATAAAATCTGTCATGTAAACGGACATCTCCGTACAAGTTAATATTGACCGGGATCCTTGTACTTATCTTGTCAGCTGAAGCACTCCTGACATCGAAATTAGATTCCAATGTATCTAAAAGCTGAGAGAAAGATTGAATCTGTGAAAAGGAGGATTTGTAAATTTGATCGGTCTGAACATTAACCCGGCTGGCAACTGTGGTATTATAATTGACTTTACCGAGGCCAACTACACTCAATCCAAATTTATAATTGTAATCATTGCCCGACTCATCAGCCTTTATATAATTTATTCCAAAATCAGAGCCAAATCCGATTTTACTGAACAGGGGGATACTATTATCATTCACAAATTCATCGATTTCATCAGTAACAGCAATCCTAAAGTTAAGATCCACATCGGACAGGATCCCGTCAGCATAACTAAAATTTGTATCAGTAAAGTCAATATATGCCGAGCCCATTCCATTTATGATATTCAAACTGAGGCCCCCATATAATTTATGACGGTTTTTATTGAGAAGTTCCCTGGAGTAGAAAAAGCCGTAACTGCTCCAGGTCGTTACAATACCGCTGGTAAATTCATTGCTAAAGGAAATTGGATCACCTCCTGAATCCTTAATCGTATTTATGAAATTGCTCATCTTATCGCTGGAAATATTAGAAATCAGTAATGCCCTGAGCCTCCAGGAAAATCCAATAGTAGACTTTTCATTCAATCTATAGGCAACTGAAGGAAATAGAACAATAGCATCTACGAATCCACTTCTATCTTTACTTACATCACTGATACTGTTTATATTTCCATCTGATATCCCCTCAATTGGATCCATGCCAAAGAAGTTTTCATTGAAAAATGTTAAGTTGGCACTTAATACATTTATATCCCAGTCTGATGGCATTACAGAATGTATCTCAGGTTGGTAAGGCAAAGAATGAATACCTGCATATTTGCTTGTATTATATCCCGGCCAAGGCTGGGACATAGCCTTCAAAGCCAGAAAGAAGAGAACAATGGTCAGATTTTTTTTCATAAATTCAAAAAATTACATGCCCCCTATTTCCAAATAAACCAATGATTTCTTACTAATTTTGAGCTATAAACATAAATCTAAAGAATAAGTCTTGAATAAAAAAGAGAATCTACTTCCCGGGATATTAAAAATTATTGTCTGGATCCTCATTATTGCCTCAGTTGGCGCATTATACATCAGCCTGAGATCAAGCCTTTATTCCTTTGAATACGGAATCATTGCACTGGTACTTTGGGTATTTGCGCTGGGTCTGAATTACCTGATAAAGAAAAGATTTAAGTAAAGGAGTATTCCTTTTCGTGAAATGCGAAATAAACCCTATTGCTGAATTGGCGGCGGAACCTTGGGCTGCGGAAGCGGTTCTTCCTGATCCCCGCATCCACCTGCTAATATCATTACGACCACTACTAATATGGCACCAAATATCCTTTTCATTGATAGAATTTTTTATACAAAGATAGCATGATTCCATTAAAAGAAGGGAATTTTATTAAGTCTTATCCAAATTTTAT
Organism: uncultured Roseivirgaceae bacterium; assembly: GCA_964389805.1. Taxonomy (GTDB): domain Bacteria; phylum Bacteroidota; class Bacteroidia; order Cytophagales; family Cyclobacteriaceae; genus JAGTVG01. Next base: position 4,505 of record CAYMFU010000275.1, read on the forward strand.
ATATTGCAGAAAGGAATTAATTTTTTGTTAGTGACGTTATTTTTATGATAAAACGCTATCAGCATGCGGACCACTTACTGGTTGCCGTAGATTGTATTATTTTTGGTTTCGATAAAAATCAGCTTAAGCTTCTTCTTACAAAAAGGGCTCTTGAACCTGAAATAGGTAACTGGTCACTGATAGGAGGATTCGTAGGAAAAGATGAAAGTCTTGATGATGCTACCACTCGGGTACTATTTAAACTCACCGGTCTGAAAAATATTTATATGGAAGAAGTAAAGGCTTTTTCTGATGTTAAAAGGGATCCCGTTGAAAGAACACTTTCGGTCGCCTATTATGCCTTGATCAAGATGAACCGCAACATGATTCTCTCCGCTGAATATGGTGCTCAATGGATCCCGATTGACAAAATTCCTCGTCTTATTTTTGACCATCTTCAAATGGTGGAAGCCGCAAAGAAAAAGCTTAAGGCTATGGCGAAGCACCAACCTATCGGATTCGAACTTTTACCAAAGAAATTCACCATACCTCAACTTAGAAGCCTGTATGAGGCGATTTACGAACAGGAACTGGATAAAAGGAATTTCAGCAGAAAGATATTGGCAATGGACTTGCTGATAAAACTGGATGAAAAGGATAAAAAGAACTCGAAAAAAGGGGCCTATTTATACCAGTTCGACAAAAAGAGATATATTGAACTTGTTAAAAACGGACTCAATTTCGTCATTTAGCAAAACACATCCGGATTTGTATTAAAAAATCTTTGAAAATCAGAATTTGTGCTTTAAATTTAATAAAATGTCAGTCTGACATTTATTTTTTAAATAGGCAGCATCATGGATAATCAAAACTTAGTTATTGGCCTGGATTATGGCACCGATTCTGTCAGGGCCATCCTGGTAAATGCAGATAACGGCCAGGAGATTTACAGTTCGGTTTTTAATTATCCCCGTTGGCAGGAAGGATTGTATTGCGATCCAGTCAACAATCAATTCCGGCAGCACCCTCTGGATTATATTGAAGGTTTGAAATATACTGTCCATGAGCTTGTTTCAAAATCTGGCATTTCAGTTAATGCCATAATAGGGATTGGGATAGATACCACAGGTTCCACACCTGTGGCAGTCGACAAGGAAGGTATTCCATTATCCCTGAAACATGGTTTTGAGGAAAATCCGAATGCCATGTTCATATTATGGAAAGATCATACTGCAGTAAATGAAGCAAAGGATATCAATCAGGTCTCAAGAACCTGGGGAGGGACCGATTTTACCAAATATGAGGGAGGTGTGTATTCTTCCGAATGGTTCTGGGCTAAGGTCTTGCACATTATACGAAACGATCCGGAAGTTTATGAGCATGCCTTTTCATGGGTGGAACATTGCGACTGGATACCGGCATTAATCACCGGGAATGACAATCCCTTGACCATGAAGCGCAGCAGATGTGCGGCTGGACATAAAGCCATGTGGCACAATGAATGGGGAGGCCTTCCGGAGGAAGCTTTTTTGGTCAAACTGGATCCTAAATTGAAAGGCCTTAAAACCAGGTTATATTCCGAATCATATACCTCTGAAGAGGTGGCTGGATTGCTTACACAGGAATGGGCAGAGAAACTCGGCTTGAAAGCTGGGATCCCTGTTGCGGTTGGCACATTTGATGCTCATAGCGGGGCATTGGGAGGCGAAGTCAAGGAATTCACTCTGAGCAAAGTTATGGGCACCTCTACATGTGATATGCTGGTAACACCCATGCCGACAGATGGCGAAAATCTGGTTGGTGGTATTTGCGGACAGGTGGATGGTTCCATTATTCCAGGCATGCTGGGTCTTGAAGCCGGCCAATCGGCATTTGGCGATATTTATGCATGGTTTGCAGACCTCATCATGTATCCTTCCGATAACCTTCTTGACAAAACAAATACCATTAGCCAGGAAATAGCAGATCAATTAAAAAAAGAGCTTAAAGAAAATGTTATCAGTCAGCTCGCTATAGATGCAGCTAAAATACCCATTATGGAATCTGAAATAGTGGCATTGGATTGGATGAACGGCAGGAGAACACCCTATGCTAACCAGGCGCTGAAAGGTGTAATATCAGGTCTAAATCTGGGAAGTGATGCCCCCAGAATATTTAAAGCGCTTGTTGAAGCCACCTGCTTTGGATCAAAGAAAATAGTCGACCGCTTCAGAGAGGAAGGAATAGTGATCAAAAGCGTAGTAGCTCTCGGTGGAGTGGCCAGAAAATCGGGATATGTAATGCAGGTGATGGCAGATGTTTTGAATATGCCAATAAAAGTTGCCAGTTCAGAACAAACCCCTGCACTTGGGACGGCTATGCTGGCGGCGACAGCTGCCGGATTATACGACTCTGCTAAAGCAGCTCAGGCAGCCATGGGAAGTGGATTTGATAAAGAATATCACCCAATTAAAGAAAATGTGGTTGAATACGATAAGCTGTACCAGAAATATTCTAAACTAGGCAAAATAATTGAATCTCAAATGGATTAAAAAATGAGTACGTACGATTCATTAAAAGAGACCTGTTTTAAGGCCAACATGCAATTGCCGGAACTGGATCTTGTAATATTTACATTTGGAAATGTTAGTGCAGCAGATCAGGAAGCTGGTGTATTTGCCATCAAACCAAGTGGCGTTCCATATGAGAAATTAAAAGCACAAGACATGGTTGTACTTGATTTCGAAAACAACATCATCGAAGGCGACCTAAGACCATCATCCGATACAGAAACCCATGCCTTATTGTATAAAAACTGGAAAGGGATAACAGGGATATCTCATACACATTCTACCTATGCCGTTGCATGGGCTCAGGCACAAAGGGATATCCCGATATTGGGAACCACCCATGCTGACCATTTAGCTATGGATATTCCATGCGCACCGGTTATGCACGATGATATGATAAAGGGTAATTATGAATATGAGACCGGTAAGCAGATCCTCAACCTTTTTAAGGACAGGAAAATAAGTTATGAAGAAGTAGAAATGATGCTGATTGCCAGCCATGGCCCATTTACATGGGGTGACTCAGCCAGAAAAGCCGTTTATAACAGTGCTGTTCTTGAAGAACTGGCAAGGATGGCTTACCTCACTTTGCAAATTAATTCCGATGCGCCTCCATTGAAAAATGCGCTGATTCAAAAGCATTATAACAGGAAACACGGGAAGGACGCATATTACGGTCAAGAATAAATTTTATACTACTATGACAGCAAAACCAAAAATTGGATTTTTAGGAATAATGCAGGAATTATATGACAATACCCTGCCAAATATTACAAAAACCCAGGAAAAATATGCCAGACAGGTTATGGATCAGCTTAAGGAGGAAGTATCATTCGATTTCCCCAGAGCTGCCAGGAACAGGGAAGACATTGAAGATATCATTCGTGAGTTCAATCTGAAGAAACTGGATGGGATTATTGTGGTCATGCTCACATACGGGCCCGGTATGCGAACAGTCAGGGCCTGGCAGATGAACACCCTTCCATTACTGCTGGCCAATATCCAGCCTGTTCCGGAAGTAACCACCCATTGGAATATGGATGACCTGACATATAACCAGGGCATACATGGAGCACAGGATACAGCAAATGCGATTATAAGAACAGCAGGGGATAATTTTACTGTTATCTCGGATGACTGGAAAAGCGATAACTTCAAATCTTTTGTTTCCGACTGGGCCATGGCTTCCCAGGCGGCTACTGCGCTGAAAAGGATGAAGGTTGCTGTATTTGGAAAAATGCATGGGATGGGTGATACTTTATCTGATGAAGCTGCCTTTACACGGGTGATCGGACCGGAAGTAAACCGGGAATATATTGGCCAGGTGATACGCAATATGGATGAAATTACAGATGCCGAGATTGCAACTCAATTAGAAAAGGACAAAAACAATTTCGAAATCGATCCCGGGATGCCTCCGGAAAGACATCAATATGCGGTCAGGATGCAGCTTGGATTCAAGAAATTACTTGTAGAAGGGGATTATAGTGCTTTTTCAGCCCATTTTGATGTTTTTAAAGGAGATGGAAGATTTAAACAGATACCCATGCTGGCAGCCTCTAATCTTATGGCCGAAGGGTACGGTTATGCGGCTGAGGGGGATTCCAATACGGCAAGTATGGTAGCAGCAGGTCATTACCTGGCTCCTGATGCGCATTTCACGGAAATGTATGCTATGGATTTCAACAGAGATGCCATGCTGATGAGCCATATGGGTGAAGGCAACTGGAAGATCGCAAGGAAGGATAAACCCATAAGGCTTGCTGACAGGTTTTTGGGTATTGGCGACCTGGAAAATCCACCGACTACAGTATTCTCTGGTGAACCCGGTCCTGCTACTATGGTATCACTGGTACACCTTGAGGGGGAACACTTTCGGCTTGTATGTGCTTATGGTGACATACTGGATACTGAAGAATTTCCAACAATCGAGATGCCCTATTTTTTCTTTAAGCCTGAATCCGGAGTAAGGTTATGTAATGATAACTGGCTCCTGGCAGGCGGCACACATCATCAGACACTTCACCTCGGTGATCAGAGAAGAAAATGGGAAATGCTGGCCGATATCCTGGGGATTGAATATATTGAAGTATAAATAACACCCGGATCACATCAGGAACCTATAGTTCAGTGAGAACAGGAATTGTGTTCTTGTTCCCAGAAATCCAGCTTCAGACTGTAATCGCCATCGCTTATTAAACTGATATTCCCCACCTACTATAAGAATGCACTATTTCTTAAAATCAATTCCGGTTATTTTATTAAATTATCATAATTTTAAGATCTATAAATTTTTCGCCTTATGTCATACCAAATACAAATTACCAAAAGTTTGATTTCTCGTATTAGTTACATGTTTTATATAGTCATATCCATGAGTGCTTATGGCTCTCCCCTCCAGAAAGGTCCGAATATTATTTTCATACTTACAGATGATCAAAGATGGGATGCGCTTGGACATACAGGAAATGAGATCATCCAGACACCTAATATGGATCGATTGGCAAGGGAGGGCGTTTATTTCAGAAATGCCTTTGTTACGACCCCGATCTGCGCGGCTAGCAGGGCTTCCATAATCACCGGCTTGTATGAAAGGACACATCAGTTTACATTCAGCACACCCCCACTGTCGAAAAAATTTGTTAACCTGAGCTATTTTCATCAGCTGAAGAAACACGGATACTATACGGGATTCATCGGTAAGTTCGGAATGTCATTTGAGGATCAGATGGATACCCTTTTATTCGATTACTATGATCCTTATATGGCGAGGTTTTACTACAGGCTTACTGGGGAAGCCTGGGATGAGCATAAATATTTAACCTATCTGACCGGTGAGAAAGCTATTGATTTTGTAAATAATGCACCTGCTGATAAACCCTTTTGTCTTTCTATAAGCTTCAATGCCCCTCACGCGGAGGACCAGTCACCTGATCAATACATTTATCCGGAAGACCTGAGTAACTTGTATGAAAATATTACGATCCCGGACCCACCACTTAACAAGGAAAAATATTTCAATGAACAACCTGACTACGTGAAGGAAGGGCTTAACAAACTCCGGTGGTACTGGCGCTTTGATAATCCTGGAAAATACCAGAAAATGGTAAAGGCCTATTACAGGATGATCACTGCAGTTGATAAGGTGCTTGGCGATATCCGGCAAACCTTGAAAAAAAATAACCTGGATAAAAATACTATAATCATTTTTGTCAGTGATAACGGGTATTTTCTGGGCGAACGGGGCCTTGCCGGCAAATGGCTGATGTACGAAAACTCAATCAGAGTACCCTTGATCATATATGATCCAAGAACAGAGAATAACAGCCAGGAAAATGACCAGCTTGTTTTAAATATTGATATTGCACCTACAATTATGGAATATGCCAACATTCGAATTCCGGAAGGTATTCAGGGGCAAAGTCTGATACCCATTCTAAAAGATCCATCCTTATCAATTCGGGACCAGTTTTTATGCGAACACCTTTATGATCTGAAATATATCCCGAAGAGTGAAGGGATACGTACTAAAAAATGGAAATATTTCAGGTATATAAACGATCCGGACCATGAAGAACTTTACGATTTGGTGAATGATCCCCTGGAAGTAAATAATCTTGCTGGAGACAATAATTTCACAAATGAATTAAATGCCTTAAGAAAAGATTGTGATGCAAAAATTGAAGGACTTATTAAGGCCAGATAAATGATTCAGTAACCTAAAAAAACAAACCGTATTTATTTAGAGCTTTTCTTTTTTACGGATGAATTCTTGGGGGCTGCTTCGACATTTTTATTTTTCCTGGGTCTGTTTGCCCCATAGGTCCCTTTAACTATTTTACCTCTTTTTGATTTCTTATCACCTTTTCCCATATTGTTTATTTATTTAGTTAAGAAGGAAAATATAGTCCGTATTAATTTCCAGAAGAATTCTTAATCACGGATAAGATCCAAAATCCATTACTTAGACCTGAAATACGTAAATCAACTGGAAAATTGCAAAATTCAGGTGAGTTTTCTGGTATTTTATCTACATTATGAATCTAAATTTAACAACACTTAGCACGTCATCATCTGACCGTGATTTCCTATTGCTGTCTTGATCTGCCATTGGCATTCCCACATTATTGTCTCAATTTTTATCATGATTGGAATTGGAATGAAATGTGATTAATTTTGCAGAGGCAAATCGATACGACCAGCTCCTGTCGAACT
>CAYMFU010000276.1:0-5372 GCA_964389805.1 uncultured Roseivirgaceae bacterium
AACTGCGAGATCAATGGACCGTATATGCACGATGGCCGGTTTAAAACCCTTGATGAAGTGATTGATTTTTACTCTGAAGGACTGGTTTATTCTGACTACGTAGATCCTTTGATGAAAAATGTGCGCGAGCATGGAGTGCTATTAACAGATGAAGAAAAATCAGATCTGAAAGCCTTCCTTTTAACACTGACGGATAACGAATTGCTGACTAATCCGGCTTATGGGCCTCCTTCGGATATTGGGGAGTACCTGGCCAGATGATTGTATTTCCACAGTTTTTTTAAAAAGTTATCTGCTTTTCCAAGATTCTTCGAGATGTTTTGCAGTTTCCTTGATCAGGTCGTTATGGCCTGCCGGTAGTATAGTAATGTTCGATTCGATCTTTTTGTTGTCCTCTATAAACCTGAAATGTCTTTCAAGAATTATCTTATCCTCCTTTCCAAGGAAAATGAATATCTGGACCTTATGCTTAATTAGTAAATTAATGATTCGATCTTTACTTAAGCGAAGTTTTCGCAAGAACATCCAGGTATAAAACACTTTTTCGCGCTTCTCCAGTGAATTCATCTGTGTTTTCGCAAATCGTATTATTCCAGGATGTATCAATCTCAGGGTAGCCATTGAATCGGAGAATTTAAAAAAGAAATCCGGGTGATGTACAAAGTATTTGAATAAAGACCTGGTGGCTCTGGACCCAGTTCCCAGGTTATACCAAATATTCGTCCTGAAACCATCTGGCGCTATTAATAGCATCTTCTCAGTTCTTTCTGGAAATAGTTCCAGTAGTGCGATAGACATTTTAGCTCCAATACTGAAACCGATGTTAGTAAATGCGGCAACGTGGTTCTTGTCAAAGAAATTTTGGAAAAAATCCTTTAAAATATCCTTTGTGGCAGGGATTCCTGATTTAATGGTGGTATCATCTCCGTGAAATGGCAGGTTGAAGCAGTATATGGTATATTCCTGCCCAAAAATAGATTCAAAAGGCGCAAAATAGCTGTTGTCCTGGCCAAATCCATGAAAAGCTAGAGCATTTTTAATTCCCTTACCGATCTTAATAAATTTAAGATCCGATATATTTTCTTCTTCGATATTTCCAAAAGCGGCCAAAACGATGAAAAAGTTTGTATGCTATCACTTCTTGTAAACTTAGTGTAAATACTTCGAAATGCAATAAGTTGAATGAGTTTGAAATAAAAAGGATACGGAAAATATTCTAATACACAATTAATCGCCAACATCCTGCCACTTATATTAAATTTGGTTTTTGTTCTTGCCTTATTACGAGTTGTCTTCATCATTGGGATACTACTGGTTTTGATCCTGGCACATGGGCTAGGGTATAAATCAGCAGGATTGAATTCATATGTAAGTGACCGGATATCCTCATTCAATACCACTGAAGTAAATTTTAGCAAACTTTTAACAGGTTCTTCCAAACCTTTTTCCTTCAATAAAGTATACTAGTAAAAAACTTAGAAGAATTTTAAAGTTTCCAACGTTCCGATGGAGGATATATCAGATAAAATATTAGAAACAGCAGGAAGTTTATTCCTCAAATATGGAGTAAAAAGTATCAGTATGGATGATATTGCAAGAGATTTATCCATATCAAAAAAAACAATTTATCATTTTTTCAAGGACAAGAATGAAATTGTATATCTCATTTCCGAAAGATTTCTGCAAGAACAAGAAGATAAATTCGATAAAGTACAGAATGAATCCCAGGATCCTATTGAGCTGCTATACGGCGGAACTCTGCATGCCCGGGAGATCTTTGAAAAGATAAATCCTTACGTATTGTTTGACATCAGGAAATATTACAGGGATGCCTGGTGTTTATACCTGGATTTTGAGAAGAATGTGATGTATCGATCGTTGATTTCTACCCTAGAGGAGGGTATTCAAAAAGGGTTATTCAGGGCCGATATTGATGTTCATATACTGGGTACGCTACGAATGGAAGAAATAAAGATTGCTTTTGATAAGGAGGTGTTCCCAGATGAATCCTTTAATTTCAAAGAAGTCCAGTATCAGATCCTGGATCACTTTTTCTACGGCATAATGACCGATAAGGGGAATGCCTTATTAAATAAGTACAAAGAAAATTATGTTACAAATGATCAGATATAGAATCATTCATATAGTAATTATACTTGCCATAATGCCTTTCATAGCGCTTGGAGGGAATTTGGATGAACCGGAAGAGGAAGTAAAATACTTTACATTACAGGAATGTATAGATTACGCTATCACCAATAATCAGAGTGTAAAAATTGCGGAATTGGAGAAAAAGGTATCACGAGCCAAGGTAGGGGAGTATTTATCCCAGGGCTTGCCGCAGGTAGATGCCAGTCTTAATTTCAACAAGAATTTCACCATTATGAAAACTTTCATTCCTGAAAAGATCTTCAATCCGAGCGCTCCTGATGATGCCTTTATGGAAGTGGCTTTTGGAACACCGTATGATGGTTTGATTGGTTTGAATGTGTCCCAAATGATATTCAAAGGCTCATTCTTTGTGGGCATGTCGGCTACAAAAACCTTTGTTGAATTATCCACAAGGGAGCATATACAAACCCAGATCGATGTAGTTGAGGCAGTTTCCAAGGCTTATTATACAGTTTTAGTAAATGAGATTGGTATCAATTTGCTGGCAGCGAACCAGAGCAGACTTGATTCATTGCTTAATGATACGAGGGTGATGTTTGAAAATGGATTTGCCGAAAAGATAGATGTCAACAGGACACAGGTGGAATTCAATAATGTAAATACACAGTTAACAAATGCCCGGAAGCTTTTGATCATTAGCAAGCAGTTATTAAAATATCAGATGGGCATGCCTGTTGCAGAGGCATTGGAAATTACCGAAAAACTGGAGGATATGGAGTTTCAGATTGAGGAGCTTTTCGATCTTGAAACCAGTTATCAGAGAAGGATAGATTATTCAGTACTTCAAACAAGGGAAGAACTGGCCTATTTGAACATGAAAAACAATAAGGTACAATATATCCCCAATATTGATCTGGTCCTCGGATGGGGTATGAATGCTGGGGTTCGGGACTTCAACAGCCTTTGGAAATTTGGGGATCCTATGGTATGGCCAAACTATCAGGTGGCGGGTATTGCCATGTATATTCCCATTTTTGATGGGTTATACAAATCAAAGCTGATCCAGCAGAACAAGCTCCAGATCCAGCAGCTCGGTTATCAGAAGAAAATGCTTGAAAATTCAATTAACCTTGAAGTTGATGACAAAAAAACCAGTGTTCAGTCCAACCTGGACCAGCTTGATAATCAGACAGAAAATATGAAGCTGGCTGAAGAAGTATATAACACCTCAAGGATAAAGTACCAGGAGGGAGTTGGTTCAAACCTTGAAGTTATTGAAGCAGACAATGCCTATGTGGCTGCTCAAACCAATTATTACACTGCCTTATATGATGCCTTATTATCAAAAATAGAACTTGAAAAAGCACTAGGAGTATTAGACATAAATTATAATGAAGAATAATATGAAATTCAGCAAAATCCTATCAATATTAATTGCAGGCCTTTTAGTGGCCTCATGCCAGAATTCCAGCACACTGGATGAAAAAAAGGCTGAATTGAAAGCCAAAAAAGCTGAGGTAGCAACTTTGAAAAACTCGATCAGTCAGTTAGAGCAGGAAATCGCTGATCTGGATCCCGAATTTGCAAAGGCAAACCGTAAAGCCACTTTGATAACCACCATACCGGTGGCAAAAGGCCATTTTGAAAGTTTTATCGAAGTAAGCGGTTCAGTGGAATCGAGGAGGAATGTGGTGATCTCAGCTGAAACGCCTGGTTTGATTGAAAAGATCTATGTGGTTGAAGGGGAAGCTGTGAAGGCAGGGCAAACGATGATACGCCTAAACAATGAAATATTGATGCGGAGTTATGAAGAATTAAAAACAAGTTACGACCTGGCTAAAACAATGTACGAAAGGCAATCTAATCTCTGGGAGCAGAAGATCGGTACTGAAATGCAATACCTGGAGGCAAAGAACCGTAAGGAAGCATTGGAGAATCAGATAAAAACCCTGAGGTCTCAAATTGAGAAAACGTATATTAAGGCGCCTTTTACAGGGACTATTGACCAGCTTGAGGCAAAACTTGGCCAGTATGCTCAACCAACTGTACCCCTGATCAGACTTGTAAGTTTGGAGAACCTGTATATAAAGGCCGATGTGTCTGAAGCTTATATCGGATCTATTAAAAAAGGCGATCCGACAACGGTAACATTTGCATCCATAAATCAGGAATTTCAAACAAAAATCTCATCTATTGGTCAGGTGATAAACCGCGATAACAGGACATTTACCGTTGAAGTAAAGGTGCCTCAGCTTCCGGTTCCACTTAAGCCAAATCTGGTAGCAGTTGTTAAAATCAAAGATTTTGAATCTAATGATGCTACGGTAGTGCCCAATAACCTGATTCAAAAAGACAGCAGAGGCGATTATGTTTATATAATAGCTAAGAATTCTGAAAATCTTGTTGCAAAAAAAGTGCCTGTTGAAAGAGGGAAGACCTATAAGAACCAGACCATGATCATTAATGGCCTTAACGGGGATGAAGAATTGATCAATGATGGTTTCCGTGATGTGAATGATGGAGTCAATGTGAAAGTGGTTGAAGGATCAGTAATCTGATATTAAAAACAGTAAAATGGTGGATAAAAAAGATTCAAAAAAATCGATTGTCAGGGAATTTGGCCTGAGTACACTTTCGATCAATAACAGGACCAGTATTGTAATATTGACATTAATCATTGTTTTCCTTGGAGTAAACGCATACCTGACCATTCCTAAGGAAATGGCGCCCGAGGTTAAAATACCTTATGTTCATGTGAGTACCCCCTATCCCGGCAATTCACCGGTTGATATTGAGAATTTGATCACCAGACCGATCGAAAAGGAAATAAAACCTATAACAGGAATCAAGAATATTACATCTACCTCTATTCAGGACTTTTCGATCATTCTGGTTGAATTCAATCCGGAAGAAGATATCACGAAAGCACTGCAGGATGTAAAGGATGCGGTTGATAAGGCAAAAAGCGAGTTGCCCAGTGACCTGGATACAGACCCAAATGTAATTGATATTGACATTAATGAGATGCCCATTCTTTATGTCAATCTATATGGAAATTATACCTTAAATGAACTGAAGAAATATGCAGAGGTCCTTGAGGATGAAATTGAGAAATTGCCAGAGATCTCTAAATGCGAAATAAAAGGTGCCCTGGAAAGAGAGATAAGGATAGATGCTGACATACATAAAATGGATGCCACCATGGTGAATTTCGGGGATATCATGAATGCCATAGCAGCAGAAAACATAACCATGTCAGG
>CAYMFU010000277.1:0-5332 GCA_964389805.1 uncultured Roseivirgaceae bacterium
TTGGACCTGTTATGCCCAATACCGGGAAGTATTCAAGAATTTCTATCAGCTCATTTGTTCCTAAACGGGGTATCATATATCATGAATATATAAAATTATATTTTAATATTTCATGGTAAATGAAGGTTATTTTCGAAAAACAAACTAATTATTGTTAAAATATAAGGACAAATTGCAAAAACCGGTTAAAGAAACGACCTGTAATCAAAGATAAACTAATTTATTAGTTGTTTAACTAATTATTTAGTTTATCTTTGTTCTTATTGATTTGATTTGAATATTCATAACCCAACATCATGATCATCTGGCACTTTCTAAAACTGGGCTTCAGAAACCTGAACAAAAATAAAAGCAATACCCTGATTAATCTGATCGGCCTGTCATTGGGCATTGCCATTCTCCTGGTGATTTTAGTCTATGTTAACAATGAGTTGAGCGTGGATAAGTTCCATGCCAATTCATCCCATATCTATAAGGTCCCGCAGGGAGAATCAAGTGTAGGCCCTGGCCCCCTGGCGGCATTGCTAAGAGACAATTTTCCTGAAATTCAGCATGCATGCCATATAGAGACACGGCAGTTACTTGCGCTTTCCCCCATCATGGATTTTAACAATGAAATCCTCGACATAAAGGCCTACTATGCTGTAAATGCAGATTTTTTTCAAGTGTTTGACTTCGAAGTGCTGCGTGGAGATGTGAACAATGCGCTGGATAAGCCTTTTACCATGATCCTGACCCAAAGTGAAGCTGCCCGGATATTCCAGGAAAAGGATCCCATCGGTCAAACGCTTATATGGAGGTCCAATCAGGATTTCAACTTTACCGTGGAAGCCATTGTTAAAGATGTCCCACAGAATTCCTCCATTCAATTCAAGGGTCTCATCTCAGAAGCGTCCACAAGAAGAATGATGCCTTACTACCCCGACAACTGGGGCTTCGACGTGTATGAAACCTATCTTTTATTAAATCCGGAAGTCCAAACAGAACAATTTGAAGATAAGGCCAATAGCTTTCTAATCGATTATTATAAAACCAACCTGAGCTCCTTATCCAGCCATGATTTTGCCCGGACAAATCCGCTGAAATTACACCCGCTCAAAGAGGCCTACTTCAATGAGAATCTTGCCTACGACACCACAAGTCGGGGTAATATGTTGCTGGTAAGAGTGTTACTGGCCATAGGGCTTATCATCTTATTGCTGTCTATTATCAATTACGCAAACCTCTCCACAGCAAAAGCCTCAAGCCGGAATAAGGAGATTGGCGTTCAGAAAGTCTTTGGATCAGGCAAAAAGCTACTCATCTTCCAGTTCCTGACTGAAACATCCATCCTCAGCTTTCTGGCCGGGATAATAGGATTAATTATCGCACTGACTCTTTTACCCTGGTTCAGCAACTTTATGAACCTTTCCCAGAATCTGAAAATGGAACCTTCCTTTGTTATTCTATTTGTTCCCTTTATCTTGATCCTGGGCTTCATTGCCGGGATCTACCCCGCCTTCTTTTTATCCTCCCTGAAGGAGATGAGTATGTTAAAGGCCAGGGCAGGAAGCCTAACAAGGGGAAAAAATACCCGCTACTTCCTGGTGGTCTTCCAGTTCTTCATTTCCATGACTTTAATTGCGGTTACCCTGCTGGTTAGCCGGCAGGTATCTTACATGAAGGATAAGGACCTGGGAATAGATGAAACGAATGTGGTGTATGCCAAATTACCCCTTCCCATATTCAGGAGTAGTAAGGAAGTATTTACAGAGCGAATTTCAAAGTTAACTTCCGTCGAGGAAGTGGCCTTTTCCAGCAGGATGTTTGGTGATATTGATGGGTATAATACCCTGGAGATTAATGGAATTACAAAGGAATTCACCAATATGTGGGTGGATGCAGACTTTATTGATTTTTATGAGCTGGAGTTGCTCGACGGAAGGTTCTTCAGTGAGGAGCTTGTGTCTGATATCAATGCCACAGCCCTGTTAAATGAAGCTGCAATCAGAGAATTTGATGCGGAGGATCCTTTTGAAATTGAGATACGCGTACCTCGCGGGAATGCAAAAGTGGTGGGCATAGTGAAGGACTTCAATTTCAAATCTCTCCATCATGGAATTGAGCCATTGGCCATTGTCTATTTCCCCAGACAGGGAGTGTTTGCGAACATCAGAATTGCAGGAGATAACATGCCAGCAACTCTGAATGAGATTTCAGAAATCTGGACGGAACTGGCCCCTGGTTTTCCATTCAGCTACCACTTTCTGGATAGTAGTTTTGATGCCCTATATCAACAAGATGCCAAAATGGGCAAGGCCATATCAATAGCCTCGATAATTGCCATCATTATAGCAGTGCTGGGTGTGATGAGCCTTTCTCTTTTTATATGTGAAAGCAAGATCAAAGAAATAGCAATTCGAAAAATCATCGGCGCAAAAACGGGGGAGATCATTTTGGGACTGAATAAAGGCTTCGTATACAATTTAATTATTGCCTTTCTACTGGCCTTACCGGCATCCTGGTACATCATGCGCCTCTGGCTGGGAAATTTCGCCTACAAGACAAACATCAGCCCATGGATTTTTGCCCTTTCAGGAATTTTGGTATCCCTGGTAACCCTTGGCATAGTAAGCTGGCAAAGCTGGCGGTTTGCCAATCAAAACCCGGCAGATACCCTACGTTATGAATAGACACCTCATCCAAGCGCCAGATTCTCCATTATTATGATATATCCATGTCGCCCTTGTTCTTAAAGAAACGTAGATCACGATTTTTAATCATTCAATAATTTATCGGCTGCCAGTACGCAGAAAATATAGGATCCAGCTCCAGGCATAACGTATTCTGTTTGTTGCCAAAGAAATGGGAATGGTTCTTTCAATTCAGGGAAATCCGGTCGGATGAGGGCTGTTCCGGCAACCATTCCACCAGGGATATAAGACCACCAATGCATGGTATATCCGTAGGCAACTGTAAGGGAATGGGCACCCACTCCGGATACCAGGGATGTATTCGATCCAGGGTGACAGCCCAACACATAATTAACTACCCGTATAACATTTTCCTTATCGAATATATCAGGGAAGGCTTTACACAGGTAGTATTGTCCCAGTGCATATTCTTGTATATCCCAACCGATGCCCCAAATCCTGGGATTCCAGGGAACACCAAAGGGGCTCACCGCCAACTCTTTATCAAGATCGATTTTATAGGTCATCAGCGATTTTTTCACATCTTCCTTAAATGAGGTGTCCTCAATTAGGTCAAAGGCCCGTACTACGGTCCAACCGGCCTGGTCAATGTTATCCCTGATCTGGGGAAGCATCTTTATAAGTGCCTGTTCAAACTCTTTTTCTTCTGTCGTTATCAGCAATTCAGAGGTGGCTAATATTTCTTGTAGCTTATGGTTTCTGGGGACATATGCATTAGGTTGAAGAACCGGTTCATGCGTTTGCTCATATCTCCATGCCTTAATAGCTGTGCTCTGACATTCTTCAGCCAATACATCATTATACCCGTGTAAAATCCTACTCGCGGCTGCCAGAGCAGTAATCACCTTATATTCTAATCCTGTGTCCTTATTGGTAAATACCCATCGGTCATCAGGTATACCGGATCGGTTACCACGGATTTCATCTGGTTTCAAGGATACATCATAAAATAAATGGTCTGTAAGGGAGGCTAAATCTCCAAGAAATGCCCTTCCTTCTCTTGTGGCAATAATTCCGGCATAGCTATGACCTGAGGCTCTGTATCCACTTAGTAGATTTATTACCCCATGTTCTATTTGTTGTATCAGATCCGGAATGCCATCCGGTTTGCGCAATTCCACGAATTTTTCATTCTGGATAATTGTGGTCTGGTCAATATTGATTCCAAAGTCTTCTCCTGCCAGAGCAAGAAATAATGTTGTTGCTGCCTGAGATCCGGCAGCCAGGTCATTGTCTCCTGCATCGTGCCAACCGCCCCGATTCAATCCCGGGATATGTGTCATGGGTTTATACTGTGTTTCTGTTGTTGCATAGGATCGATATCCATCTGTGTGTTCAATGGCTACCGGGGCTTGCAAGGCATCATCCAGGTGACAAGCGCCATGCCATACCCTCGACCGGTCCCTGATCCTCATATGGCACATCTGAACCGGGAAATATATTTCCAGGGTAGGTTGCCAGACTCCCTGTTTGTATATATCGGGACTAATACTGAATGGTTCTGAAATTGAGACACCATATTTAACCCTGTATAATCCGGGATCTTTAAATGAAGTAAAATCGAAGATGCCATACTCGTATCTTAGAAATTTTCCCCATTTTTCAGGTATTGAAGAATGAATATCTTCGATAGCACCATCATTTCGAATTCGTTGCAGTGTTGCTGTCTCTAATTGAGTTGTTCTTGGATCCAGTTCAATGATAGCTTGTTTCACCTGTTCTGAATGATAACCAACCTGGGAAATACCGATCATCGGATCACGTACCCATCCGGGGATTGCATTGGGTTTAATGATCCATTCAACTGCGCCTTTGGTAACGCCAGTATTAATTTGGGACTGCAGGATAAACCAGCCGCCATGACTTCCATTACGGCCATCTACAAGAGCCATATCCCCATTCAATTGCTCGATTTCCATCTTATACATGGGATCTTCCGGAGCAATCATCAATTTTGATCCTTTCGCCATAGGGGTAAAGATGAATTCTCCATCATCTTGCTTAACTTTCGGACCAAGAGCCTCATATGGGAATACCCCGAAAGTCTCACCAAGTTGAAAGGTTTTTTCACGGTACGGTACCGGGTAAAGTAACATGTCGAATGTAACACTGTTCTTCCATTCTTCAGGGATTGGCTCATCAAGATCAACAACCAGGTGAATGGCCTCATTTTCTGGCCATAGCCTAATTGAGTAGCTGAAATCAAACTCGGGAACACTGATTTTAGCACTTATTTCCCTTTTATCGGAAGATACCGTGCGTTCAGCCACATCTGGCCTGGGAAAACTTTGTCCCGGGGGTAAATCAACATTTATAAAGCCGTTTGTCGCAACCCGGTCACCATGTTGAATGATTTCAATGCCACCCTGCTTACCCACAGGATAGGTATTATGAAAAACCAGGATATTGAGTCCCGGGGCCTCAAAATATTCGAGGTCGTTGATCTCCCATTTTACTTCACCCGATTCCTGGGTGCAACTAAGTAGAATAACTGATAAAGTGAATACAGTTAAATAAGATAATTTTAACCTGGACATGGCAATCTTTTTTAAGTGAAAAAGTTACTATATGACCTTTTGAACTCAGCTCATAACATCTTTAAAAAGTGTGATTCAATGTCCTTATTTTTTTTATCAATT
>CAYMFU010000278.1:0-4910 GCA_964389805.1 uncultured Roseivirgaceae bacterium
CTGCCCACGAGCGTAATCACTTGATAATATATGATATTATGAATAGGGAAATGAAAGCGAGTATTCCTGTTGGCATATGGCCCCACAGTATTGCTGTGGATAATACCGGGGGAAAAGCCTACGTAAGCAATCATTGGTCCCGAAACGTGTCAGTCATCGATTTGGTGGCTCAGAAGGTCCTGAGTACAATTGAAGTAGGATCCGGCCCATCTGATCTGGTAATCGGCAGGCAAGGTGAATATCTATATGTAAATAATAGTTTTGACGGAAACCTTTCAATTATTGAACTATCAAGTGAAAAAGAAATAAGAAGGATACCTACAGGCAATTTTCCTATTGGAATCGACATCTCCCCGGATGGAGAAAAAGTATATGTAACGCATCGTCGTTCCATTCCGGTTCCTTTCAGAAAACCTCCTATTACGGAAGTAGCTATCATTGACACTAAATATAAGCAGGTCACAGAAAGGAAAGAAATACACTCTGCCCATATTATGGAAAATATTTCTTTTACACCATCCGGTGACCTGGCCATCTTTACCCTGATCAGACCGAAAAACCTGGTCCCCTCAACCCAGATCGAGAAAGGCTGGATGATAACCGAAGGGATAGGTATCATTGAGACTGGTGAAAATGGCAAGGTAGCTCAATTACTCCTGGATGAACCAAATCGGTATTTCCCGGATCCCTATGATGTGGTGATCTCTCCCGACGGTAAGAGAGCTTTTGTCTCACATGCGGGTGTTGATTATATTTCTGTGCTTGATATCGATGCGCTACGTGATATTATGTCTAATAGTACCGAGGAGCAACTCTCCATGTATGCCAATCACATGGGTATGAGTTCCAGGTTTGTTATTGACCGTATAGAAACGGGCCCTAATCCTAAAGGCATGGCTGTTTCTCCTGATGGTTCCAACATTTATATTGCGGAAAGATATGCGGACCAGGTATCGGTATTGGATGTGCAATCCCTGGAAATTAAAGATCGCTTTGATCTCGGTGGCCCGAAAACAACAACTATGGTTAGGCAGGGAGGAAGATTGTTTTTTAATGCAGGACGCACTTTCCAGAACCAGTACAGCTGTTCAACATGTCATCCGGATGGGAGTGAGGATGGATTGACTTATGATCTCACTGGAACAGGCAGGGATCTTGAAAATACAATCACCTTACGTGAATTAAGCAATACATCTCCTTTCAAATGGAATGGAAAAAATGTTAGTGTATATATGCAGTGTGGCATGCGTTTCTCAAAGTTTGTTACACGAACTGAATCTTTCAATCCGGAAGAACTAAATGCTGTAGTTGCTTTTATGTTCCAGAAACTTGAGAACCCGCCCAACAGACAACAACTTCCGGGTGGCAGGTTGACAGAACCTCAGGAAAGAGGAAGGATCATATATGAAAGAACAATAACCAATGACGGCCGGGTTATCCCCGAGAAAGACAGGTGTATTACCTGTCACCCACCTCCTTATTTTACTGACCGTTCTCTAACAGCCGTAGGGTCGAGTTTTGAAACTGACAAAGAAGAGTTTTTTGATACCCCCAAACTGAATAATATTGTAGAAACTGCTCCTTATTTGCATGATGGCAGGGCAAAAACCCTTGAAGAAATATGGACCGTATATGGAGAGAATGATACACATGGGTATGTAAATGACTTGACAAAACAAGAACTCAATGATCTTATTGAATATTTAAAAAGCATTGGACCTGCTCATACATATAAAGGATATGATACTAAATATGCACAATATGAATAGATATTTTAGACAACATCTGAAAATAGTAGTAGTCGTTGTGATTTTTATTTCAGGGGGCTTATTCTTGGGATTAAGCTTAAAAGATATAAACCACAAACCTGTGGACAACAACCTGCCTTTATCAGGTAATTCAGGCAACACCATATCCCTTAATGAGGATAAAGAAGCCCAGGAGCTCAGAATTTACGATACGTGGATACATTATACGACAAAACAAGGCTTGCCTTCAGATAAGATTAATTGTGTATTGGCAGATGGAGACAGGGTATGGGTAGGAACAGATAAAGGCCTTGCCATTATGGAAGGCAATGAAATAACCAATGTGTATCATAAAGAAGATGGACTTGCCCATAACAATGTGGTATCAGTTGAAGTCAGCCCTGGTACGGGCGATGTCTGGATTGGGACAATGGGCGGATTAAACCGTCTTTCTGCCGGGAAATTTGAAACTTATAATCAGTTTAATAGCGGATTGCCCAATGATGTGGTCTACCAGGTGTATTGTGTGGATAAATATGTTTGGGTGGCCACCGGAGGTGGGGCAGGATGTTATGACGTCTACGATAAGCAGTGGAAAATATTTACAGAACAAAATGCACCCATGCATGAACCATGGACCTATGGAATTTCCGGAGGTGATGGAAAAGTTTATATTGCGGCCTGGGGTGGTGGTGTTATTGAGTATGAACTGGAAACAGGGCAAATGAGGGATTATGTGGATCCCGATGAAGAGATGGAAATTGATCTTTTCCCAGACGATGGTATTGTGCATGATATAACAACCGGGTCCTCATATTCAGATGGTATCCTCTGGATAGGTACATATTTTGGTATGAGTCGTTATGACGGGGCTCGATGGAAAGGATATTTTGACCATGACAGTGGATTAGCCAGTAATTTTATAAACTTCACCAAAGCCCAGGGTAAGGCAGTTTGGATATGCACCGATAACGGCTTGAGTAATTTCAACGGTGATACATGGATTACATACAGACCCGTATCAGAAAGCAAAAAGGGTGAGGTCATCATTACAAAAGGAGAGAATAAAAAAACGATCATCACGAACAGCACTATTTCCCATAATTTTATCTGGGGTATGGACTTTCAGGATGATAGTATATGGATAGCTTCTGCCAAAGGCCTGAGCAAAGGTGAAGCATCAGGAAAACTAATGGCCAAGGCAGATTAAATTAAGAACGCAGAAAAATCAAAAAAGGAAAAATGATAGAGACACAGAAATTATTGATCGATCTGGATAAACTTACAGAAGGTGAAAAGGAAGAGATGATTAAACTTGGCATTTTATCTGAATCTAACCGGATTAAAGCCTATAAATACCCGGAAGTACATCTGGATAGGCCCCCTATAGAAAAGTTTGCTGTTCATGCACCAAGTGTGATCAATGAAGCATACGATTATAAAAAACCGTCTTCATTCTCAAGGGCATTAAGGCTTGATTTTGGCGAATACAAAGTTTTATTGATATCTGGTACAGCCAGTGTGAATGAGGAAGGCAAGCCAGAGCATATAGGTGATTTCAAGGCACAGCAATGGAGAACCTATAGAAATATTACTAATCTTCTTAAGGCTGAGGATATGTCATGGCATGATGTGGTCAGGACTACAAATTATCTCAGGGATATTGAAAGGGATTATACTGAATTTAATAAGATCAGGACATCATTTTATCAATGGCTGGGATTGGATACTCTCCCTGCAAGTACAGGTATTCAGGCAAGGCTTTGCTGGGAGACATTACTCGTGGAAATAGAGGCAATTGCAATCAGTAAATCTAATTAAAAGATTATGGTCCGACGGTTTACGATTTTACTCGCGATTATAACCTGTTATCTGGCTGTTGGCCAGGCTGGGTTAATGGCGCAGGAATATAAGGAGAAAGAGGAACAGCAGGAACAGAATTACGGAAATACACCAGATGAGATTTTCCCATTTAGTCGTTTTCAGGATCCTTATAAGCGGTATTTCGTATATCCTCCACAGCCTTACCTGGGTCCCAACCGTGAAAAACCAGAACCGACTGATCTGGAAGAGGTCCGGATAGGATTTTTAGGTCCTATGGAAGGATCAAATATCATTGAGTATGGCACACAAATGCTACAAGGGGCTACCCTGGCCATGGAAGAAGCAAATACCAGGGGTGGATATAAAGGGCTACCCTATACAATGATGCTCCATAATGATGTGGGATTATGGGGGGCAGCTGCAAATGAAGTGGTTAAAATGGATGATGAGAAGGTATGGGCCATTCTGGGAACGATTGATGATATCAATACACATGTTGCGCTACGGGTTGCTCTGAAGGTTGAAATTCCAATGATGAATACCGGTGATCCTGATCCCACACTTACCGAAACCAATATACCTTGGTTGCTCCGATGTATAAGTGATGACAGACAAAGCAGTTACGCCCTTGCAACTTATATGTACCAGGTAAAAGGACTGAAGAGGGCAGCTGTATTAAGAACAAATAGCAGGTATGGTCGTGTGGGCACAGGTGAGTTTAAAGCTACTTCTGAGAGAATGGGGCATCCGGTATTGTTTGAACTAAGATTTACCGACGGGGAAACAGATTTCAGGGGACAACTCGAGAACATTAAAAAATCTTCTGCCGATGCTGTTGTTTTGTGGGGCAATCCTAAAGAACTGGGCATGATCGTAAAGCAAATGAAGGAATTGGGTATGGCGCACCCTATTTTTGCTTGTGACAGGCTCGTTGATCCCAAATTTATTGAATATGCAGGTGAAGAAAATATAGAGGGGATAGTCTCAACGAAACAGTATAAACCCGATATGAGCAATTCAAAATACAAGGATTTTCATAATGCTTATGTTAAAAGGTTCGAAATGGAACCGGATGTATTTGCAGCTCATGCTTATGATGGCATGAATATAATCATTCAATCCATTGAAATCTCAGGATTGAACCGTGCAAAGATCAGGGATGTAATGTTGGATCTCGAAACTTTTCAGGGTTATGAGGGAGTTACCGGGACTATGTATTTCGATGCTTCCTGGAATGATATTGGAGAAATATTTATGGTTAAAATAGAGGGCGGAGAATTCGTGTATTTTCCCAGGCCAAAATTTAAATCAGGAAAGACGAGCAGTAGTATAAAGGAA
>CAYMFU010000279.1:0-7705 GCA_964389805.1 uncultured Roseivirgaceae bacterium
GAAGTGAAGATCAATACCGTATTTTTATCCAATCCCAATTCTTCCAGCTTGTCCAGAATCTTTTGAATGGATTGGTCCAAATGCGAGATCATACCGGCATATTTTTGCTTATTCTGAAATTGTCCTTTGGGTACACCATCGTCAAGTGCCTCATACTCAGGCGGACAAGCCCGTGGAACATGTTGGGTATGAAGCGTCATACACAGCATAAAAGGGTTCTCTTTATATGTCTCCAAAAATTCCAGTGCATGTTCAGTCAGGTCATCTACCCATTTATCTCTTTTTCGTTTGGCACCCGACGATGGAAATGCCTCATCAAATCCATAAGCTTCGTGTTTGCCTTCTGTGAAGAACTGATACGCATTGCCCAGATACCATTTTCCAATTAAAGCAGTTTTGTATCCCGAAGAACGAAGTGCCTTAGCAAAAACAGGTAGATTTGAGGGCAGCTCTTTAAGATGATCGTGGGGTTCCATTTTCGGATTTTCGTACAAGCGATCCCTGGGTAGAGCATCTGCGATATGTACGCGATGTGGATACTGGCCTGTTTAAATAGAAGCACGGGTTGGAGAACAAACGTGGCAGCTTGCATAAGCACGGGTAAGGTGCAGTCCCAAATTAAAGAAAATGATCAAAAAAATGATTAGTTTTATCAAAAAAATTGATCATAATGATCATTTTGCTATTTTTACATCGATGGAAACTAAAAAACGTCAAAACAAATGTCTCTTTTGATTCATAAGGTTTTCATGGCTAACAAATTATATTTCATGTATTATAATATGGATTATTTCAAGTAGGAACCGAAGACCAAAGGTGTATATGAAGATGAAAAAGCTGGTTCTTTTTGGCGCAGGAAAAATTGGGAGATCATTTATTGGTCAATTGTTTAGTGGATCCGGATATGAGGTTGTTTTTATTGATATAAATGAAAGAGTGATCCATGAACTGAATCGTAAAAAAAGGTATCGCGTTGTCATAAAAAGTAATAATAGCGATGAGGTAATTTGGGTAGAAAATGTCCGTGGAATTTTGGCTGTGAATACAGCTGAGATTACTTTAGAGATCTCTGAAGCAGATATCATGGCAATTTCTGCAGGCTATAATGCTATTCCCTCTATTGCTCCTACTATCGCCATGGGGATTCAACTCAGGCATAAAAATAAACCTGATTTTCCTTTGGATATTATCCTTGCGGAGAATTTAAGAGATGCGGCAAAAGTGGTTGGCAGTGCGATTGAAAAACATGTCGTCCAGCCCATTGATCTTGATAAATACCTGGGATTGATAGAGACAAGTATTGGAAAAATGGTTCCAATTATGCCAAAGGAAATTATTGAGCAGGATCCTTTATTGGTATATGCAGAACCCTACAATACACTTATTCTGGACAAACATTCATATAAAAATCCAATCCCCGATATTAAAGGATTAGCTCCAAAAAAGAATATGTCTGCCTGGGTGGATAGAAAATTTTTTATCCACAATCTTGGGCACGCAGCTGCTGCATATTATGGATATGTACATTGTCCTGAGTTGATCTACATGTCTGAGATCATGGCAGTAAATGAAGTTCATGAATTCACAAAGACAACGATGCATCAGGCAGCAGATATTCTTAGAAAAGTTTACCCAAATGAGTTCTCTGAGAAAGACCTTGAAGATCATATCGAGGATTTAATTCATCGGTTTTCAAATCATGCCTTAGGAGATACTGTATACCGGATAGGTCAGGATCTATATCGAAAGCTTGGACCAGAAGACAGGGTGGTAGCAGCTATAAAAAAGGGAATAAAAAATAAACTGCCATATGATAAAATTTTGGAGATAGTAGAATTTGCAACTCATTTTAAAGCTAAAGATGTACAAGGATTAAGAAGTGCGAGTGACATAAAATTTTGTCAGGAGGCTGAAAAGGGCATTTCATATATTTTAGAAGAGATTTGTGGATTGAGTAAATTGGAATACCCAGATGTACATATACAAGCTAATAAATCTGAGAATCGAAACGGCTCTTTATAATCGAAGAGTTGCTTCCGGTCGCATCAGTCTCCAAATCCTGGGCCCGAAAGAAAAGCTACCTGAACAAGTCAACGAGATGTTTCCGGCACCAAATGATCATATATCGCATAAAAGAGGTGGGACTTGTCGCATCTGATCAGTGAAAAAAGTGGCAACCGGCCCGGTATGGTTATTCTCAGCGGGGTTTTCCGGCAAGTGTACTGGTGGAGTTTGAAGTCTTTTGCAGCAAAATAGAGTTCGGAACATATTCATACGCCAGATCCATTGTATATTTGTTGGGATGGAATATGAGCCAGAATATTGAACCTGAGCTACCTTGGTACAACGCAATCCCCGTTTCATAAAAAGGGTAAAAAAATTTGATTACTTTTATCAAAATAATTGATCATATTGATCTTTTTATTATTTTTACTTCGATGAAAACTAAAAAACGTCAAAACAAGATTCTTGCTCTCTTGCGGGCCATGCAGGAAGAAGTACAGGTTGACCAGCTTTCAGAAATTCTTGAAGTTACCCCCTTAACTATTAGGAGGGATCTGAAGGAACTTGCAG
Source organism: uncultured Roseivirgaceae bacterium (assembly GCA_964389805.1). Taxonomy (GTDB): domain Bacteria; phylum Bacteroidota; class Bacteroidia; order Cytophagales; family Cyclobacteriaceae; genus JAGTVG01. The sequence goes on from CAYMFU010000279.1 coordinate 2,575, forward strand.
AAGAAAAAGCCATTATCAGAACACATGGTGGTTGCATTTTAGCCGGTCGTGTAGCTCTTGAAAGTGAATACCATAATAAGGTATCCACCAACTTTTCGCTAAAACACAAAATCGGGATAAAGACTGCCTCCCTGATTAAAGCAAACGAAGTGATCCTGATAGATGATGGTTCCACCACATTTCATGTGGCCGCAAATCTGGGCAGTGTGCATCCATTAACCGTTTATACAAACTCACTGGTACTGGTGACTGAATTAAGCAGATTCCAGGAAATTACACTGAATATCCTGGGCGGAGAGATCAGTCAGGAAAGTTACTCCGTATCAGGCTCAATTTCGGAACAAATCCTGGAAAACATTCATTTCGACAAAGTATTACTGGGTGTGGACTGGCTTGATGAGCATGGTAAGTGTTTTGTTAGAAGCGCTCCCTCTGCAAGATTGGCACAGGCCATGTTAAAAAGTGGCAAAGAAATAATATTGTTGGCTGATCATACCAAAATTAGGGTTGATTCAGGGTTTTCATATGGAAGTTTAGCTGATTTCGATCAGTGGATCACGACGCCTGGAATTGAGAAAAAACAATTGGCAAAGTTCAGGAAGATGACCAAAGTAAACATCGCAAATTAAATGCATGAAAAAAAACAATAAACGGATCAATAACATTGCCCTGTCACTGGCCGATATTGCCGGAGATGAGTATGCTGGAGCAATATGTAAGACAAAGGCATTTATTGAGAACAGGGATATTGAGCAGTTAATGGAAATTGCAACAGAGAAGATTGAATTTTTTCCCGATGATTTCTCCGCCAGAAATGATGAACTTCTCGATTATGTTGGCAGGCAGATCACACAGGTAGAATTTAAATCCTCAGCCGGAGCCGGGACCAATGCCTTTAACAGGGCAACAGATACCAGTAAGGCTCCACTGTCATCCCATGGCTTCATTCGTATAGGTGAAAACGGTAAGGCTTACCTGGCAGCAAAGAGCGAGCATTACCATGCACCACTCGGTCATAGTTTTCCCGGGTACAAGCTTGTAGACAATGCGAGGAAACTTGGGATCCCCAATGCCACTCATAATAATACCAGGGGTCATATCACCAGATTGCTTGAAACGGAACTCATCCGCGTTGCAAACGGACTGGAGAAGGGCGACCGGGAAGGCCTGGAAAGGGTGCTGAAATCTACTGATCCAAAGATATTGAACCGGGTGCTTAACCTGGAAACCGGCAGCCTGGCAGTTGAAGCAGCACTTAAAATGATGCTGGCAAGGTTTTATCGGCTGGACAGCAGCCATCCTGATCCTATCTATGCAGGTAAAACACCTGTTTTCCTGGTAATAGCCGATAACAGTGGGGGTAAAGAAGCCAATTATCATGGCACCACCTTTTTAACCCAGTTGTTAAGAGGTATGTGGCCCGGTTTCTATGATGCACTTGAAGAAAACAAGCTGTTCAATATTCAACAGGTCAGGATCAATGATATTGTTGATTTTATTGAAAAAACAGACCGGTTTGAATCAGGAGGATTTAAAATTGCCGGATTCTTTCACGAACTCATCCTGATGAACTACGGAGGTGTAAAAATTGAAAAGGATTACCTGGAAGCTGCTTATAGAATATGTAATGAGAAAGATATTCCGGTGATTGTTGATGAAATACAATCCTGCCTCTGGTCACCTGATATGTTTTTGTACAAAGAATACGGTCTTAAGCCTGATTTTGTGGCCATTGGCAAAGGATTTCCCGGCGGGGAGTATCCGGCGTCCAAACTTCTGACGAATGCTTCCATGGATAACCTGAACCTCTTTGGGGCCCTTGTAACCAACGGCCAGGAAGAGCTCGCTTCGCTCTCCTACCTTGTGACCATGGCATTTGCTGAAGCGAACAGCGATTATACCCTGGAAATAGGTGATTATTATGAAAACAGAATAAGGGAACTGGCCAGGAGATACAACCACTTGATCATTAAGGTGGAGGGAGACAGGCATATGACCACCATGTTTTTTGAATCAGTGGAAAAAACAGTAAAATTTGCAGGCATGCTCAATAGCAGATGTATTGATATAAGTGCTCATACCTACAAGCCCAATTGTCCCCCCTCGGCGCTTACCAAAATACCCCTGATCTCATCCTATAAGATGGTAGATTTTCTCATCTCGAATATGGAGAAATCACTCGACCAGATCAATCAGGAAACATCTGAGCCTATATCGAACTCGAAATGAGAAAGGTAAAATTCGGAATTATTGGACCCGGATTAATGGGCAGGGAATTTGCCAGTGCAGCTGCCAGATGGTTACACCTGGAAGGAATGGAAATAAAACCTGAAATTGTTGCCATCTGTGGAAGGAGTCGCACTAACTTACCATGGTTCCTGGACAATATCCCGACAATAAGCCAGGCTGTGACTGATTACAGGGAATTGCTGGACAATGAAGAGATAGAAGCCGTTTATTGTGCGGTTCCCCATGATCTTCACCGTGAGATCTACTGTGCCGTTATTGAATCCGGGAAACACCTGCTGGCTGAGAAACCATTTGGTATCGACCGGGAGGCAAATGATGCCATCATGAGGTGTGTCGGGGAACACCCCGGGATTTTCGTCAGATGCTCATCGGAATTCCCGTTTTATCCTGCTGCACAAAAGATCGGGCAGATGCTCGAAAAAGAGGATTTTGGCAAAATTATCGAAGTAAACAGCGGATTCCTGCATTCAAGTGACCTGAATCCCGATAAGCCCATAAACTGGAAAAGGACAGTAGGCATCAACGGGGAATACGGTTGCATGGGAGATCTCGGGATGCATGCCTGTCATATTCCCTTCAGGGCCGGCTGGATGATTCATAATACCAGGGCGATTTTATCCAATATCATGACAACAAGACCGGATGGAAAAGGCGAAATAGTGCCCTGCGAGACATGGGACAATGCCACCTTGTTTTGTGAGGCTTCTGACGAAAAAGATACATATCATTTCCCGCTTACTATTAAAACACAGCGTATTGCTCCCGGGGAGAAAGATACCTGGTACATTGAGATCCTCGGAACAAAAAAATCTGTCCGCTTCTCAACCAAGAACCCGAAAAAACTCAGTGTTCTGGAATACAACGGACAGGAGCAGGTCTGGCAACAGATTGACATGGGCCATGAGACTGCATATAAATCAATTACCGGCGGGATCTTTGAATTTGGATTTTCGGATTCTATCCTCCAGATGTGGGCGGCGTTTCTGTATGAATTACACGCAGGTAAAACACCCGGGAGATTTACAGGTTGCGTCACTCCGGAGGAAACGGCACTCAGTCATAAATTGTTCACGGCAGCTGTTCAGTCACATGAACAGGAAACTGTAGTAAAGATCAACTAAGTAAAGCAGCGTAATGGATACACTGGACCTAATAATATTTTTAATCTATTTCATAATCCTTACCGCCATCGGGTTTTTATCAGGAAAGAAAAAACACAAATCTGCGGATGATTTTTTTCTCGCCAGGGGTTCATTAAAATGGTATGTGATAGGATTTGCGTTGATAGCGGCAGGGATCAGTTCGGAGCAATTTCTGGGAACGGTCGGATTTGCCTATTCGCATGGTATTTCCGTGGCAAACTGGGAATGGCTAAACGGGCCCTCCATACTGATACTGATCCTGATTTTTGTACCGTTTTACCTGAGGAAAAAAGTGGTTACCATGCCCCAGTTCCTGGAAATGCGTTATGACGGGAAGGTCCGGTCACTATTCGCGATCATTACCATACTTACCTTTGTCCTGATCAACCTGGCCGGAGTCATTTTCTCAGGAGGATTTGCGTTAAATATTCTGTTCGGGATCAACCTCCATGTAGCCATATGGACCATGGCCATCCTTGCCGGATTGTTCACCATGTGGGGAGGAATGGCCACTGTAGCCTGGACCAATGTTTTTCAATCAGTTTTATTGCTGGGAGGGGGATTGCTTGTTTTTATCCTGGGCCTGTTCGAAGTACCAGGAGGGATATCTGAAATTGTCGGGGAAGGCAGCAGGTCTCACCTGATCTTACCTGCAAATGATAAGAATATACCGTGGACCGGACTGCTGGTACTGGCTTTCTCAACCAATGTATGGTATTATTGCACGAACCAGACCATCAACCAGTCCGTGCTGGGAGCAAAGAACGAATGGCATGCAAAACTGGGAATAATTTTTGCTGGTCTGCTCTGGATCCTGATTGCTTTTGCAGACGTGTTCCCGGGATTGATCGCATTTGTGCTTGCTCCTGATATTCAGCCCGACTCAGCCTACCCCTATATAGTCAACAGGCTTGTTCCATCTGGATTAAAAGGCATTGTATTTGCGGGATTATGCGGCGCAATTATCTCAACCATAGAAGCTGTCATCAATGCAACCTCGACGATATTTTCCTACGATATCTACAAGCGGTTTATAAAAAAGGATGCATCGGACTGGGAAATGATCCGGACAGGCAGGATAGCAAGCGGGATCATTCTTATCATAGGTGCTGCCTGGGCCCCCATGGTACTTAAGTTTGGTCATATTTTCTCCTATTTTCAGGAATGCTGGGCTTTTGTTTCCATACCGGTTGCTGTGATTTTCACCGGAGGTCTTCTCTGGAAAAAGGTGAACAGCAGAACTGCCTTTATTACGCTCCTGTTATCCTTCCCGATGTTCCTGGCGCCTTACATACTCAGGATCCTGAAGGTAGAAATGAATGTCTTCAATGTTGCCGGCTTTTTCCTCATCGGGTTTATCATCGTTTTTGTACTCATGACCTTACTTACCGGGAAATCCGAATTGGAAAAGGAACCGGCAATGGTGTGGAAGCCCTCAATGGTGAGGCTGCCCGGGGAACTTACTGCCATCAATCGGGTATGGTACCGAAACCTGTTTTTCTGGGGTAGTGTAATGGTGGCATTATACGTTTTGATTTATATCGTTTTCTGGTAGCCTGAAATAATTAATTGAAAAGACTAAAACTATAAAAGAAGTTAGAACTATGGATAAATTGAATACAGCAACTGCCGGATACGTAGCATTCGGAACGATGTACTACGAACCGGAGAATCTCCGGATGATAAGCGAAAGAGCTGAGAAACAGCTCGCTGATGCAGGCCTTAACCTGGTTAAGACC
>CAYMFU010000280.1:0-15980 GCA_964389805.1 uncultured Roseivirgaceae bacterium
TATAAGGAAATGAAAAATCTAAAAATTATAACTTTCGTGTTATTAGCGTATTCCATGTTATTCATTGTTAGTGGAGCTATGGCACAGGATGAAGAAAAGTCAAAACCCAGGCCGCAACGCAAAGCATTTGAAAGCGCAGTATTATTGGAGAATCAAACGGATGTGATCAATGCCTCAAAAACCCTTGAGTGGAATATACAACACCGTTTTGGAACGGTGAGAAATGGAGCTTCCGATCTTTGGGGAGTTTTTGCACCCTCCAATATCAGACTGGGCTTCACTTATTCCATCATCGATCGGTTAAGCATAGGATTTGGCCTTTCAAAGGTAATTGTAACGAATCCTTATATTGACCTTAACATTAAAGGGAAGATCCTTCAGCAGGGCCGGGATGGTGGAAGTCCTATTAACCTGACCTTCTATGGAAATATGGTGATCGATACCCGAAGCGAGGATAATTTCGCCACGCAACTTCACAGGTATTCCTATTTTTCTGAACTTATTCTTTCCAGAAGGTTCTCAAAGAAATTTTCTCTGCAACTTGCCCCACAGTGGTCCCACTTTAATGCTGTGGATACCTTATACAGCAATGATGTCTTTGGATTGCATATTGGCGCCAGGTTTAAAGTGAGTTCTCAGGGTTCCATTATTTTTGACTGGACAGAACCATTTACAGAGCACGCTATAAACAATGCCTCGGAGCCTTACCAGAGGGATGCAGGGCCTTATCGCAATGTATCATTTGGATATGAAGTAGCAACGAGTGCTCATGCATTTCAATTCTTTTTCAGTGTTTATGGAGATATTCTTCCTCAATATAACCTGACCTATAACACAAATGAGTTTATCAAGGAAGTGGATGGAGACAACAAAGTATCATTCCGTGTTGGCTTCAACATGACCAGATTATGGGGATTTTAATTTTTTAATACATGGATAAAAACGATAAAAAAAACAACCGTAGAAATTTCCTGAAAAACGGTTTAACAGTTGGTGGATCTATGTTGGCTATGGGCATGGGCCCGGCAATAGCCAAGGATTCATCCGGTGAAGGCAAATCATCCGGTAAAAAAATAAAGGTTTTAACGACTGAGGGGAAAGTAATAGAAGTTGAAGAACCAAAGGATGATTGTAAAATTGATCCATGCGAACCCCCAAAAGGTAATGCCGCAAGACAGGGCATCCCTGGCAGGAGTTTCGTCATGGTAATCGACCTGGCAAAATGTAAAAATGCCAGGAAATGTATAGAAGGATGCCAGAAAGGGCATAACCTTTCACCTGACCAGGAATGGCTGAATGTCTTTTTAATGAAAGACCATCAGGACGGTGAACCCTATTGGTTCCCACGGCAATGTTTTCATTGCGACATACCCCCATGTGTAAAGGTATGTCCGGTTGGCGCTACCTACAAAAGACAGGACAACATTGTCCTGGTTGATTCAGATAGATGTATAGGATGCAAATTCTGCATGGCTGCCTGCCCTTATTCTGTAAGAATATTTAATTGGGCAAAGCCACCTGAATCAGAGGTAGCCAAAGAAGATTATTCACCAGAGTCAAGCGTACCGGCTCAGATCGGTACGGTAAGCAAGTGTGATTTCTGTCCCGACAGATCTCGTGAAGGTAAATTGCCCTATTGTGCTAGTGGATGCCCCATGGGTGCAATATATTTTGGTGATAAAAATGAAGATGCTGTATCGAATGGAACAGAAACCTTAAGGTTTAAACAAGTGATTAAAGACAGGGTAGGTTACAGGTACCTGGATGAACTGGGGACGGAACCCAATGTGTATTACCTCCCACCGGTTGAAAGGATGTTTGATTATAAGAGTGGGCTGAAGGACCTTTCCGAAGAAAAAAAGGAGGTTTACAAAAATATTATAGATGGGGAAAATCCTCAAAACGACTAATGCCATGGAAAATAGTAGCGATTTAATGAAGAAACTTGCCCGTAACCTGGAGACTCCTTCCAGGCAATGGTACATGTGGGTGGCATTTCTATCTATAATAGTACTTTTTGGGGTTTATGCCCTCATACGACAGATCCAGGAAGGTCAGATCATTACCGGAATGAGGGATAATGCCGTTTGGGGAATTTATACAGCAAATTTCATATTTTTTATGGGGCTGAGTTATGCCGGTGCTCTGGTTTCCTGTTCCTTTCAATTGTTAAGGATCCAATGGGCTAAACCATTGTTGAGAATGGCTGAATTAATAACAGTATCCACATTGATTGTAGGCGCGCCCTATATCTTGTTCTGTCTGGGACGGTTAGATAGGATCCATTATCTATTCATGTTTGGCAGGATACAATCTCCCATAACATGGGATGTGATTGCCATCATGACTGATCTAATATTCTGCATAGCGTTCTTATATTTTACTCATATTCGTGATTTTGCTAAGTTGAGGGATTTAGAAGGATTGAAAGTGGCCAAATGGAGAAAGAAACTTTACAGGATACTTGCATTAAACTATAAAGGAACACCTTTACAAAAGAAATACTTGCACCAGGCGCATGATATAATGGCAGCCATTATTATCCCTACAGCTGTTATCGCTTATTCGTTGTTATCCTGGTTGTTTGGCATGAGCCTTAAACCTGGATGGCACAGCACAATATTCGGACCGTATTTTGTGGTGACTGCAGCCTATTCTGGAATAGCCTTACTAATTATTATTATGTGGCTTTACAGAAAATCCAGAAAATTAGAAGCTTATATTACAAATAAGCATTTTAATTATATGGCTTTCGGATTAGTCCTAATGACAATGGCTTATGGTTATTTTACATTCAGTGAATATATCACTGACTGGTATAATCAAACAAGCCAGATGTCTGCACTATTGAATAAATTTTTAGACTTATCTCAATATGGCGCATTGCAATTGTTTCATGTTATTTTTACCATGGTGGTTCCTTTAATAATCATTGGTTTTCCAATGTTTAGATCTATTAATAGCGTTACACTTGTTTCATTATTTGTAGTTCTCGCATTGTGGGTGAAAAGATATCTCATTGTTGTTCCGCCACTGGAAACACCGTTTATACCAATCCAGGATATTAGACCAGATTACGTGCAATATTCAATGTCCTGGGTTGAAATTAGTTTGACTGTTTCAGGTATAGCCTTAATCATTCTGATTTTCACAATTGCTTCAAAAATAGCTCCCATCATTCCCGTTGCTGAGGTTGAAGATACTCAAGATGAATCCAAACCTTTAATCAGATTTACAACAAAAGGAGCATAATGTATATCAAGTTAATTATATGAAAAAGATGAAATCATTATTTTTAAATAGATCGAAATTGAGCCTTGTTTCTGGAATAATTTTGATTTCCATAGTTTCCTCAATTTTCTGCTACGGACAATCAAAAGAAAGAACCCGGCTCAGGGCCTATTTCTTTATACATTCTAACGGCGATAGGCAGATCTCTTTATTGCTTACCGCTGGACGAGGGAAAAATATGCAGAACGTTGGTGATGCTGCAATCGACCTTGAGGTAGATCTGGGTGATTCGACCTTATTCTTAACAGAATTGATCACCAATGCTGATGGAAGTGCCGACCTGCAAATTGAAGCTGGATATACATTCCCGGCTGATGAAGAGGGTATCACCGCGATCCTGGCTTCTTATGCAGGTAACGATTCATTAAGATCATCATCTACTGATATCGAAGTAAAAGATGTTTTTCTTGATATTTCATTCGCTGTTGAAGATTCGCTTAAGATTTTAACCATAGAGGCCAAGGAACGGAATGGAGAAGGAGAACTTATCCCTGTAGAGGAACTTGATATAAACATTGGCGTTCAACGTCTATACAGTGTTCTGCAGGTTGATGTTGTTGAAACAGATGAAGACGGGATCGGAATCCTGGAATTTCCAGATGATATCCCGGGCGATTCAGCAGGAGTGCTGAACATTGTAGCCCGTATTGACGAACACGACTATTTTGGAACTGTCAGCAAATTCAAATCAGTTGAATGGGGAGTACCTGTTTCCTATGAATTGAAACGGCTACCAAGACAATTATTTACTGATGAGGCACCTCTTTGGATGATTATTGGTGTATTTATTGCATTGATAGGTGCTTGGTATCATTTCTTCTTATCCATTTTCAAATTATACAAATTGAGAAATGCGGCCAAAAACGAATAAAGAATTTACACGATATAAAATTATAGTATTATTGACATAGCAAATATTTTATCAAAGAACACAAACTAATTAATAGCATATAAAATGATTTTTCTTACTTCACTGATTGGTGTTAAAATAGTTAATCCATTACCCGAATCAATTAGTGAACTTTTAATAAAAATATTTTTAAGAAAATAGCTGATTAATAATTAGAAAAATAAATTTTTAAAAGAAGATTTTAGATTTTTTACTATTTGTTCTTCCCTGATTCCTCACTGGATTATTGGGATAAAAATATATGCTTATGGCAAAACATAATAAACCTGATAAGAAAAAATCACGACGCAACTTTATTAATTCCGGTCTTAAATGTGGAGCTGGGGCTTTATTGTTTTCCGCAGCCGCCTCCTCATGTAGTAAGCCAAAGGAAAAAGTAAAAGCGCTTACACAAGATGGCAGATTGATTGAAGTTGATGCAAATGAGGCTGATTGCTGCGCTCCTGCTACTCCGGAAGAAGCAAGGAATGGTATTCCGAACCGGAAATTTGTTATGGTAATCGATCTTTCACGCTGCAGAAATGCAAGGAAATGTGTAGAGAAATGCCAGGAAGCACATCATTTACTGCCAGGGCAGGAATATATGAGGATATATTTAATGCAACGATCAGAAAAATCGGCACCCTATTGGTTTCCAAAACCGTGTTTTCATTGTAATAATCCATTATGTGCAAGTGTTTGTCCTGTAGGTGCCACTTATAAAAGATCCGATGGGATCGTGCTGGTGGATAACGAAAGATGTATTGGCTGTAAATTCTGTATGACGGGATGTCCTTACAATGCCAGGATTTTTATCTGGGAGAAGTTAGAGAAGGAAAATGAAGAGCATATTGAATATTCTCCGGAGACCAGTATTCCGGTAAGAGAGGGTACGGTGGCAAAATGTGATTTCTGTCCCGATATGATCAGGAAAAAGGAACTCCCTCATTGCGTAACTGCCTGCCCGATGGGTGTAATATACTTTGGGGATATTAATGAAGATTCAGTCACGAATGGTGAAGAAACAGTCAGTTTTTCTGAACTGATACAGAATAATGACGGTTACCGATATCTTGAAGTCCTGGGTACAGATCCCAGTGTTTATTATTTACCAGCCAGTTCAAGATTGTTCCCTTTTGAAAGAGGTTTGGAAAACCTGGATGAGGAATTACTAGAGAGATATAAAGACACACCGTATTTAAAAAATAAAAAGAATGGATAAGGCAGAATTAAGTCTCCTACAAGAGTTTGAACCCCATCTAAAAACAAGATCTAATCTTAGTAAAGTCTGGATTCTTGTCCTAATAGCTGGAGTCCTGTTCGGTTTATTTGGATTATATATACAGATAACACGTGGTCATATTGTGACAGGTATGCGGGATTATGTGGTTTGGGGGGTTTATATAGTTAATTTTATATTTTTCATGGGTCTGAGTTATGCCGGGGCACTTGTTGCCGGATCCATGCATTTGATGCAAACCGCATGGCGTAAACCCATCATGCGCATGGCTGAAATATTAACGGTTGTGTCCCTGATGGTCGGTCCACTGTTTATTCTACTTTGCATTGGCCGCCTTGACCGATTACATTATCTATTCATATTCGGAAGGATCCAATCTCCCATTACATGGGATGTTATTGCTATCAGCACAGACCTGATCGGTTGCCTTATTTTCCTATATCTTGCCCTGATTCCTGACTTCGCAAAACTTCGTGATTTTGAGGAATTGGATGTTAAACCATGGAGGAAAAGAATGTACCGGATACTTGCTTTAGGGTATCAAGATACCCCGGAACACAACAAAATTATCCGGAGATCTAAGACTATTATGGCTGCAATCATTATAGCCATCGCAATTATTGTATACTCCGTATTAGCATGGATCTTCAGTGTTACCCTGCAACCCGGATGGCACAGTGCTATATTTGGACCTTATTTTGTGATCGCGGCTGTATACTCTGGTACCGGGGTATTAATCATTGTGATGTGGCTGTATAGGAGAATATATAATTTACAGGCTTACATCACTAAGGATCATTTTGTTAAGATTGGGGTATTACTATTGATACTTGCTGCTTTTTTCGGGTATTTTACCTTTAGTGAATATCTTACCAAATGGTATGGATCCGAGAAAAATGATGCTTTATTAATTGATAAACTATTTTCGGAGTTTTTCTGGATGTTTATCATTTCAAATTACGCTGGCGTCATACTTCCCTTAATTATTATGGGAATACCAAAACTCAGGACCATTAACAGTATCACATTCGCAGCAGTGATTGCGGTTGTAGCCTTATGGTTTAACCGTTATCTAATTGTGGTTCCAACTTTGGAAACCCCTTTTCTACCTATACAGGATTCCAGAACTGAATACCTGTTTTATTCTTCAACTTGGGTTGAATGGTCTACCACATTGGGAGGAATAGCATTGTTCTGCCTGTTGTTTACATTGATGTCCAAATTTGTCCCAATTATTGAAGTATCAGGCAATGGTGATTTAAAAAGTAATTATAAAACTCAAACAAAATGATACTATTTCCAACTCAGTCATTTCTAAGAATCATCAAGTTGTTTTCGATTGTTATTCTACTTTTTTTGATTGGCCAAACTGATGTTTTGGCTCAGAATACAAAAAAAATTAAGAAAACTAAAGTTCGGATGAGCCTTGATTATTATAATAATATGGATAAATCAAGGATTCTTGTAAGCACTTTGTATTTCATTGAAGACAGGGTGCGAAATCCTGTAGTTAATGAAATGGTGGTCTTTTATTCGGGTGATATATCTGAAAATATAGTGATCGACAGCCTGTTGACTGATGAGAATGGTGAGGCAAAATTAATATTTGAGGAAGGATCAAGGCTTACTGTTGATGAAGACAGGTTATGCCACATTGCAGCGCAATATAAGGGAAATAAATCTTTTACGGCTGCAAAATCTGATGTTGCTTTAAAAGAAATTACCATGGAACTCTTATTGAGTGAAATCAATTCCACTAAGACGGTTTCTGTTAGAGCTTATGAATTGGGGAATGATAAAGAGATAGTTCCGGTTGAAGATGCAGATGTTAATTTCTATGTGCCACGTTTATTTAGCAATCAACTTATTGGGGAGGGTAGTTTCAGCGATGGAAAATGTAGTATAGAGTTCCCTGACGATATTGCCGGAGACACCATTGGGAATATATCAATTATAGCCAAAATTGAAGATCATGACAATTATGGCAATGTTGAAAGACAAATTCAAGATTTTAGATGGGGAAGCACACAACCAATTGAAGAAGATAAATCACTTATGACCATTCAGATAAGTATACCCACACGTGCTCTGTGGCATACCAATGCACCATTGTGGATGATAATTACATTAATAATTTTATTAACCGGGGTATGGAGTCACTATATTTATGTAGTTTATCAATTAGTAAAGCTTAGTAAAATAAGTAAAAAAAATAAAATAAATTCAGTTGAAGAGGGATAATCAAATTTTTAATTTATAACAGATCATAAGGATTTCAACATGAAAAAAAATTGAAATCTTGTTATACATTTTGAAAAAATATGATTTAATTGACGAACCAAATTTTTAAGGTAATTATAAAAAGTGGTATTATTTTTGGTAGTATACAGATAAATAAGCAAAAAATTTATAATTTTAATTAATCACTTAAATAGGAGGACTTATGAAAACCAATTACAAAAATTTGCTGGGACTTGCATTCCTGGCGATGTTTACATTGACCATTTTATCATTTACAATGCCAACAGGCACAATGGATGATTGGGGCATGGATGCCAAATATAAGAGTATGGAAAATCCATATGCTGGTGAAGGAGATGAAGATGAGATAGGAGCAGATCTATACAAACAACATTGCAGGTCATGCCATGGAAAAGAAGGATATGGAGACGGATCTAAAGCAGCAGAACTTGAAACGGAAATGAGGGAACTCGGAAGTGCTGAAGTTCAGGGCCAGTCAGACGGTGAATTGTTCTTCAAATCCATTATTGGCCGTGATGAAATGCCGAATTTTGAGAAAAAGATCAGGAGCGATGAAGATCGCTGGATGGTTATTAATTACCTCAGAACACTGGCAGAATAATAAATAATGAAGACCTTTATTAGGCTATCCCCTGAAATCGGGATAGCCTTTTTTATTTTACCCCATACGACTCCTTATAAATATTTTTTGGTTATTTCTCCTGTCAGACCTTTTTAAATTGGAATTTCCCAAAATAATTAACACAAATTGACAAAAGTCATTTTATTGTCCTTATAATTAAAGGATTTTTGCCAATAATTAATTACCAACTTTTTCTTCTGAAACGGATTATTTTTGGTCTTCGGTGGAACAGAATTTAGTGAAAGAATTAAAAAACAATCAATATGAAACCAAAGGGATATATTGATCCCGGGATGTAATTAAACAATATTACAATATCCATGAAAGGTTTTGTAGTACCGCTATAAAAATATAACACATATGAAAATATTTGATTTTTTATTCTCAGGGAAATTTATGGGTATCCTGTTCGTGGTATTTGCCATTTCTATAGGTTATGCAACGTTCTTAGAAAACGATTTTGATGCAAAGACCGCGAAATTACTCATATACAATGCCTGGTGGTTTGAGGCTGTCATGGTATTGATGATCGTCAATTTCTCAGGCATGATCTTCTCAAAAAAACTATACCGGAAAAACAAATTGAATATCCTGGTTATGCACGTATCTTTTATCATTATTATAATAGGTGCCGGTATTACCAGATATTTTGGATTTGAAGGACAAATGCATATCCGAAATGGAGAGACTTCCAATAAGATCCATACTTTTGATGATTATGTCAATGCATCAGTCAGTGAATCTGACCAAAAGACCCGGATCTACGATAAGATGATCCTCGCCCCCATCAACAAAAACCTGTACAAGAAAAACTTCCATTTGAATAATAAGGATATCACACTGGAGATTGAAAGCTATCAGCCAAATATGCAAAATGTGTTGCAACAAGATCCCAATGGAGTAAAATATGTAAGTATAATGACTGCAAGCAACCAGAGACGGCGAAACTTGTATCTTAGGGAAGGCGACATAGAAATGGTGGAGGGCTTAATGGTCAGTTTCGGTGATACCACCAGATCAAGCAGTTTGCAATTCATTCAGAAGGATACTGTGTTGCTTATGAGATCTTCTTTGCCAATACAAGCTTCACAAATGGGCGCTCATGGGGGAGATCTCCTGGAGAAAGACATATTCCACCCTGTTTCGAACATGCAGGTCTATCAGCTCCATTCATTTGCTTTTATGTTCAAAGAGGTAATCGACAAGGCCAGCATTGTGTATATGCCTGCCCCTGAAGGCACACAGAATGCCGAGAATCTGATCGATCTGAAGGTCACAGTAGATGATATTGTGAAAAAGTTTATGATCAAACGTGATGCTTTTGAACAGGTCGTTGTTGATGATGTGATATTTTCGTTAAGCATAGGAAGTCAAACCTATACCATGCCTTTTGAACTGAAACTGGATAAATTTGAATTAGAGAGGTATCCCGGCTCTCAAAGCCCATCATCTTTTGCCAGCGATATTGTTCTTGTGGATAAATCCGCAAATATGGAAAAACCTTATCGCATATTTATGAACAATGTGTTGAATTACAGGGGGTATCGTTTTTTTCAATCAGCATATGATCCTGATGAGCAAGGCACCATATTATCAGTAAATCACGATTACTGGGGAACACTGGTCACTTACATCGGTTATTTCCTTCTGTTTGCCTCTCTGATTTTATCACTTTTCACAAAAAATACGCGCTTCGCACGACTTACCAAGCAAATGAAGGAATTACATATTCAAAGAAAGAATATAGTATCATCTCTGGTATTTCTGATTTCTCTGTCATTTCTGGCTAATTACTCTTATGCACAGGAAAATGCCTCAAAAATTGACAAAGATTTTGCCGAATCTTTCGGCAAGTTGCTGGTCCAGAATAAAGATGGACGGATCATCCCATTAAATACTATAGCCAATAATTCACTGGTCAAGGTTTATAAAAAAACAAAATATGAAGGATTGAATTCTGACCAGGTTTTTCTTGGCATGCTGGTTAATCCTGAAGAATGGAAGAAAAAGCCTATTATAAAGATCTATGAAGCTGAGGTTCAGGAAATGGTAGGAGTTAAAGGTAATTTTGCGGCTTTCATTAACTTTTTTGATGAAAATGGAAGGTATAGGCTAAAAGATCGTGTAAATGAGATATATGCAAAATCACCGGCCCTAAGATCCAGGATAGATAAAGAAATCATCAATGTCGATGAAAGGCTCAACGTTTGTAATATGGTGTTTAATGGTTCTTTGTTTAAAGTATATGCTATGCCTGATGATCCTGCCAATAGATGGGTATCACCTGCTGAGGTCAGGGTAAAGGATGAAACAGGAGCCAACACGAGCTATCTTGAACAGATACGAAAGGATATAAATGAAAGTATTTCTACAGCTAATTATGCTAAAGCAGATAAGGTGCTCTCAGATATAACTGAAAATCAAATAAAAAACGGCCAGGATATAATGCCGTCTGAGACAAAAATCCGGACGGAGATCATGTACAATAAGTACAACATTTTTAAAAATCTGTTCCCGGTTTACATGCTTATTGGCATGATCCTGCTGGGATTATTCTTATTGCAATTGTTTATTCCCAAGCTGGAATTCAAAAAATTGATCAAATTCCTGTACATCATATTATTGATAGCTTTTATCGTTCAGACTTTTGGACTGGGATTAAGATGGTATGTGTCAGGGCACGCTCCATGGAGCAATGGATACGAATCCATGATCTACATAGCCTGGGCGACCATGCTTGCCGGGTTCATCTTTTATAAAAATTCGCAGATTACCTTATCTGTTACAACAATACTGGCAGGCATTACACTCCTTACTGCTCACATGAGTTGGCTTAATCCCGAAATTACTAATCTTGTACCGGTACTGAAGTCGTACTGGCTGACTATTCATGTTGCAACCATTACGGCCAGCTATGGATTCTTTGGTTTGGCATCTATGTTGGGGATATTGAATCTGAGCATTATGATATTCCGGAATAAATCAAATCATGAACGGATCAATCTGACTTTGAAAGAACTAACTATAATTATTGAGATGTCACTTATGGTAGGGCTCATATTACTGGTAATAGGGAACTTTCTGGGTGGCATTTGGGCGAATGAATCATGGGGCAGATATTGGGGATGGGATCCGAAAGAAACCTGGTCGCTAGTCACAATCATTGTCTATACTTTTATTCTGCATATGCGCTTGATCCCGGGTTTCAGGAATCTGTTTTCAATAAATTTTATGGCACATATTGGTTTTGGTGCTGTTCTAATGACATATTTTGGCGTAAACTATTATCTTTCCGGATTACATTCTTATGCCCAGGGAGATCCGGTACCAGTTCCTTCTTTTGTTTATTATATGATCGGGGCTATATCCATTATCAGTGTTCTTGCTGTCGTAAATGATATTAACCTGAAGAACAAACTTGAAGTGAAAGGAGAATTATCTGATGATGATTGATGCGACCTGTAATAGCGATTTTAGATCAGAACTGGATAACTCTGTGATTGCCAAATATTTATATGAAATATATAATAGGTCAATTCATACAAAACTTGTATATTTAATGGTTTTTTGAAGGATATTGAATAAAAATCAAGGGTATTTAAAAGTCCTGAAAAATGAAGGAAATAAGTCAATTTATTAGTTACATTTTACCGCTGTTATATCTTGCGGTTATCTACGTATACTATCTCCTCTTTATAGGAAAAAAGAAAACCTGGATCAATAAAACCACTCTGATCCTGGGGATCTTATTGATAATACATGGTTTCGAGATCGGATTAAGACATGCTGTATTAAAGACGATACCGTTTTCGACTGTTCACGATGCACTTAGTTTCCTGGGTTTCTCAATCCTGTTTGTTTATATGATCATTGAATTAAGGTTGAAAAATCGAGGTTCCGGCATCTTTGTTTTGTTCTTTGCCTTCATTTTAGAACTGGTTTCCACTTTCAACCTGTCATGGGAACCTGAAACAAACGAACTCCTGTCAAGTCCTACATTTGCCATTCATGCTGCTTTCACTATAATGGGATATACAGCAATGTCTTTATCTGCCTTGTATGCCATCATGTACATTATCCAGAATCATAACCTGAAAAAAAGAAATCTTGGGAAATTATTTACCCAGTTACCTGCCCTTAATTACCTTGAAAAAATGAGCATTCAGTCGGCATTCATGGGTATTGTTCTGCTGGGTATCGGCTTATTGATGGGTCATGTTCAGGCAGAAGCCATTATGGGTGAGTTCTGGCCGAATGATGTGAAAGTAATTGCAGCTGATATTGCATGGGCTTTATATCTGACAGGATATATTGTTGCCCAATTCCTGAGATTACATGGTAAGAGAATGGCTTATTTATCTATTGCCGGATATTTTGTTTTAGTAGTTGGTGGCTTTTTGATTGCGAATCTGGCCGATACATTTCATGAGTTCAATTAAGGATGGAGGATATATTGAATAACAATATTGCGCTTGGAGTTTTAGGGATATCACATAAGACAGCCTCTGTGGAGATCAGGGAATTGGTGTCACTGAATGAAGAGGAACAGAAGAACATAATACACCAGGTAACTCATGATTTTACAGTTAACAACATTGAGGTAGACGGGATCCTGATCCTCTCCACCTGCAACAGAACTGAATTCTATATAAGTGCTGAACATATTGACATTATACTGCCTGCACTACGGCAATTGCTGGTAACATATAAACATTGCCCTTACTATACCGATGAGAACATCACTTACGAAAAATTTGGTATGGAGGCAGCCAGGCATTTCTTTAATGTCATTTGTGGCATAGACTCCCAGATTGTCGGAGAAATGCAAATTACAGGTCAGGTAAAGGATTGTTATAATTTTGCACACCATCTTGAAGCTACTGATGCAGTCTTGAATAAGTTGTATAATTTCGGTATGCAGGTCAAGAAAAAGGTCCGTAATGAGACATTTCTTTCTGATGGTACGGTTTCTGTCAGTTTTGCAGGAGTAGAATTGGCCAGAAAAATTTTTAGTGACCTGGCTGAGAAGCGAATTTTACTGGTAGGTGCCGGCAAGACAGCAGAACTTGCTGCTGTACATTTTCTCGAGAATAATGTTAAGGCTATCAACGTAGCCAATCGAACCCTTCGAAAAGCGGAAGAGCTCGCTCAGAAGTTTGGAGGCAAGTCATACACACTTGACAATCTTGATCAGGCACTTCGAGAGGCTGATATAGTGATTTCCGCAACATCCAGTGATGACTATGTGATCACGAAATCGATGATGACTGATATCACCAGGAAAAAATATTATGAGTCCATCTTCCTGATCGACCTGGCCATACCGAGGGATATCGATCCAAAAATAGAGGACCTTAATAATGTATACCTGTATAATCTGGATGATCTAAACGGTATCGTGGAGAAAAACCTGGAAAAACGTAGAATGGAAATTCCAAAGGCAAATAAAATTGTCGAGGAATTTATTGCCGAATTCCAGAAATGGACTGCCACAAATACCATGGTCTCTATCGTTGGTAAGTTAAAAAGTCATTTGGAGATGCTGAGCAATAACGAAATGTCCCGCATCCGGAAACAATTTCCCGAAAATGGCTACCAGAAAGAAATAGAAAACTACACACAGAATATAATCAATAAACTGGTTCGTCAGCACATGAAATCACTGAAAAAGAATGCCGGGGATCCTGAAAAATATAAACAGCACATTGAGTTGATTTATAACCTGTATGAAATTGATAAAGAATAATTAGTATTATGGGAACGATCCGCGTTGGAACCAGGGGAAGCAATCTGGCATTATGGCAAGCAACCTTTGTTAGGGAAACATTGGAGAAGATTCACCCTGGTGTCCGCTTTGAACAGGTTATCATTAAAACAGAAGGTGATCTGGATCAAAAATCCTCGCTAACCCAGATAGGTGGTCAGGGAATATTTACCAAGGAGATTGAAAAAGCCCTTCTAAACAATACCATTGATATCGCAGTTCATTCCTTAAAGGACCTGCCCTCAAAAATGCCACAGGGACTCATCCTGGGAGCTGTACCGGAAAGAGGATTTGTAGAAGATGTGCTGATCACTGAAGATGGCCTGACATTAGATCAAATCCCCAGAAATGCGAAAGTGGCAACTGGAAGTATCCGTAGAAAATCACAGCTTTTGAATTTGCGGCCAGACTTGATCATATCTGATCTTAGGGGCAATATCGATACCAGGCTTAGAAAACTCAAGGAACAGGATATTGATGCTATTATCATGGCCAAAGCTGCCATATTAAGGTTAGAGCTTGACCAGGTGCGATATTATGAATTCAGTACGGATGAAATGATCCCCGCCGTAGGCCAGGGAGCCATTGGCATTCAGGTTCGGAAAGAAGATAAAGTGGTTCAAGACATTATCCAGGCCTTGAATCACCGGGACACATACTATGCAGTTGAGGCCGAAAGGGCACTGCTTGCCACTTTGGATAGTGGTTGCCAATTTCCGGTAGGTGCCTTTGCCCGGGTTTCAGGGGATAATCTTGACATAAGTGGATTTGTCGCCAGTGAGGACGGTAAAAATATCCTGCTTGAGAAGATGAAATCCGAAGTTCAGGATGCCGAATATGCCGGCAAAACCCTGGCTGAGAAATTACTGGATAGAGGTGCGAAATCTTTGCTGGATACATTCAGCCAAAATTAATACTGAACAATCATTAAAGAAATCATAATCAATTATTGAAGGGATAACAAATGGCAAAAGCGGACGAAAAATTTCTTTACATTCAATCGATTTATAAAAAGCCGGTGAAACGTACCCCTGTCTGGATCATGCGGCAGGCCGGACGCTATTTACCTGAATATATGAAGGTACGGGAAAAACATGATTTCATTACTGTATGCAAAACTCCGGAACTTGCCACAGAAGTCACACTTCAACCAATAAGGCGTTTTGGATTTGATGCAGCCATTTTGTTTTCAGATATTCTGGTGATTCCGGAAGCCCTGGGTCAGAACCTTGAATTTCTTGAAAATCACGGCCCGAAATTATATCCTCAGATCCTTCTGGACAAGGATATTCGGACTCTGGATCATCTGGAAATAGAATTGAAGCTCTCCTATGTCGCGGATGCTATAAAGATGATCACGGCTGAACTAAATGGAAAGACCCCTTTGATCGGTTTTAGTGGATCGCCCTTTACATTGGCCACCTATATGATTGAAGGAAAACCGACAAGAAATTTCAAGTATATAAAGAAAATGCTGTACCATGAACCTGAAAGGCTTTCCACCCTGCTGGATCTTCTGACAGAGGCGGTGAGTCGTTACCTGGCGATGCAGATCGAGGCTGGAGTTCAGGCAGTACAGCTGTTTGATACCTGGGGTGGCATTTTACCAGTCCATTTGTATGATCCCTTTTCGGCACATTATATGAAAAGGATAGCTGCCAACCTGAAGAAATACGATGTTCCAGTTACATTATTCAGTAAAGGAGGTATTGAACTGGCAAAACAATTGGTTGACAGTGATGCTTCAATGATTGGGATCGACTGGATGACTGATCTGCAGGAAGCTAAAAATCTACTTGGCCCGAAGTTCGCTCTCCAGGGCAACCTTGATCCAACGACACTATATGGCAGTCATGATATCATCAGGAAAGAGGTAAAAAGGGTTCTTGAGGTTTTTGGAAATGAAAGCGGG
>CAYMFU010000281.1:0-4474 GCA_964389805.1 uncultured Roseivirgaceae bacterium
TCTCCAATGTGGATAGGGTTTTCAAAAGTTAAGATAAGACCGGCTATGAAATTTAAAACAACATTTTGTAATCCAAAACCAATTCCTATGCCTAGTGCACCTACTAAAAATCCAAATTTATTCATATTCAGACCTATAGAATTCAATGCCAGATAGATGCCAATAGCAATGATACTATAACGGATCAGCATGGATAGTGCATCAGCAGTGCCACGAGGTAAACTTGATTTGCTAATCCATTCATCCTTTAAGATATTCTTTACAAATTGTACAAGGATATATGTAAAAAAAACAATCAGAAAAAATGAAATAACCGCTCCTATGGATATGGTGACAGATGCAATCGAGAACTCGGTATCCATGATTTTTCCAATCAAATCCTGAAATGGATTTAATAACCTGAACTCACCTAGAGCAGCATAGAGCCAAAGAATTAATCCTAACAAATTAATCAGTGGTCTAATACGTTTATCGATGAGATTCTTAAGTTGTTCATATAAGGGTATGGATTGGGCCTTCTTTCCCTTGATCAACAGGACCATCATACTGTTTAGGATGATCACCATAGTAACTACCAATACGCTGACTGTGAGCATTCCAATCGTTGAACTTATCAGAAAGTCAGCAAGCTTTACACTACCAATTATATTTGATACAATAGCAACGATCAATAGTATTGCAAAAACACCGATAGATCCTGTGAAAATGCGCCGCCGTATGGACTTAAATTCAAATTCACTTTTTATTTTATTAGCAATTAATAATAAGCCAAGGGTAGCAATGCCTTGGATAAAAAAGATCATCCGGTCAGCAGATGAGTGATAGGGTAGGTAATCCTGAATGACATTTAATAGAAAGAGGATCGCTAATAAAATAAGTGGTATTTTTATTTTTTGTGTCAGCAAGCCCGGGAGTAAGATCAGTGACGAGATCAGCATTAATGCTATGAAAAAATCTTCCAGCACCAATGGGCGATTGCTGTAGAAAAAATAACTGATAAGAATACTGATGAGCAATGAGGAAAAAAAAGGATGACGAATAATATAGCCCGCCTGAGTTTCTCGCTTGCTATCTGGGTTGAGTTCATTTGTTGGCCATATCCTGCGGAGCAATGTAAAACCGATGATCAATATAATAATAAATGCAAGTTGAAGGAATACTAATATATTATTGCTCCATAGATATGTTTTTAAAATATTATAACTTTCTGCAGACTCTGATTTTACGTATGAAGCCACATCCTGGAAACGAGTTGTGCTGTCTGAGGCACTCCATATAGGGTTTGAATCAATGATAAAATAATTCGATTGGAATACCTTCTGCTCTTCTTCCATAATTCGGATCATTTCATCAATAAGCAGATTCAATTGGGTTTGCTTGCTTCGCATTAGTAGAAGCGTATCAGATCTTTCAATTGTTTTTGCAATTGTTAAATTTAGATTTACCAAAGCACTATCCGTGCTTTGTTTAAGTTCTTCCGGTAAATCGCCTTGTCCCAGAACTTCAGATATTTTTTGCCATTTTTGCAAATCTTCGTCCAATTCACTTCTAACAGATTCTATTTCATCGATTCGCTTCTTTAATGTTTCTTGAATTACATCAAATTGTCTTTTGTAGTTATACCACGCCCTGATAAGGTTCTCTAGCCTTTGGTAAGTCATTGAAGGCAACGTTTTAATTATATCTTGTTTACTGAACTGAAGAAGTTCGAAATACTCTTTTGTAATTATTGCGTTATTAGTAATTCTATCGTCAGGCTGGATGACTTCTGAAATGTCAAGCAGGTGGTTAGTTAAATTATTAAATTCAGATGGAATTTCGCTTAATGCGAAAGGGATGGTTTCTACAACTGATGAATCCTGATCTGGAAGTGATTCCTGACTAATGATATTTCCAATTGAAAATGAGAAAAACAGAAAAATAGCCGTCCAGAACTTATAATTAGTGCTTCGCTTACATATTTTCATTTTCTTTATTTGTTTAGTTACAATAATCCTGTGCTAACTACTTTTATAAGTTAGCAAAAAATCAACAAATTCCTTCTGAATAATTCTTATCAGTTCCACCAAATGCGAATCCATAAATCCTCAGCGATATTGAATTAAAATAATTTATCCTATTTTATTCAAGTGGATTTGCCCCCTCTTTTTCTTTGGTATTTTAAAGCTGCTTTAATTCCAATCTTCTTTTCATAAGTTTTAAAACATACCCAATGGGAATAATAGATAAAAATGAAATTGTCCAAATCCATGGTCCGAATGCAGCAAACGGTAGGGTAAACAAAGAAGCGAGAGGTTCAGGTAAAAGGCTGAAAAACAGACCTTTTTCTTCAGTTTTTGTTATTTGTTTTGATGTCAGATTATTCTTGCTGGCGTACCACCAGTTATATGCTCCAATAAACCCGGCCAGAGCAAGAAAGATACTTTCCATTTGCAATGCCAGCTTCATCCCATCAAACTCCATATCAAATCGTACGAAGTACAGATATAACATTAAGCAAATCAATTGGACAACGGACAAAGTAGCATGTACTGGAGAACTCCGGGAGATATTTCCCAGTTGTCTGTTAAATTGGATCCAATATAAAACCACAAGGATGAAACCAACCAGGATTACCAGAAGTTGTGATATATTCTCACTATAGATTTGAGACAATGTATTATACTCCAATAAGGGGTCATCAGGCCTGGGTAAAATAAGGAATACCTGGAAGATTAAAAGTGCGTACAATACATTCATCACAATGTTTACACTATTGAGTAAAGCGATACCCCGCTCTATCTGTGCCGGGGTGAGTTCGGTAGATTTTAATGATATCATAATTCTACATTAGAATTTAACAGGTATCTGGAATTGGAAATTTATGCGTAAGGAGTGACTGGCTACCGGCCCTTCCCATCCGGGCCATGCCGCACTCTTGGCCCATTCCACATAGGCATTTATGGTATTATTTGGGCGGATCCATGCTTTTCCCAGCCTGAGGCCCAGTGGAAAAAACCACCCCCCATTTTGCCAGTTGTATCGTATAACAAAATCTCCGTTGCCAATGTACCAACCTTTCCCGAGTTGATAGACAATAACAGGATTAATCACAAGGGAAGTCGCCTGAGTTTCTTTGTTCACTTTCGTCCAGGCTTGTTGGAATAGAAGGGCCAGGAACAATTTGTCATCGATAGCTCTTTGTGTCACAGCAGCAGCAAATCCCAGACCCCAGTTCCGATTTCCGAAACCTTCCTGCGAAGGGAAGTTGATCTGAGGACCTATGCCCCAACGACCGGTGGCCCACTGATTTATAATCCCAAGGATAAAGAGGTCCGAACCCCCGATTCCCCAGTCGCCTGCTGAGTTTTGCTTAACCCTGAACGTCAGCCTTGGCAACATGGTCAGAGGAATTTTATCCGTTTTTGGAATGGGGGCAACCAGCCTGAATTGAAAGAATCCCTTATCACCGGGTGGTCGTGTGGAACCATCCTCCAGCTGATCATCTTTATAGTTATAAAATCCTTCATAGGCAAATTGGTAGCTCCACTGTGCTGCAGTAGGATCTACTGCTGCTGATTCACGGCTCTGCCCACCTTCTGTAGATTGTTCTTCTTCCTGAGAATAAGCTACAAAGGATATTATCGATACTATTATTAAAATAATGGTATGTTTCATATTAATTACTTTCATTTGTACGATTTTAATATAATACTTCCCGGCTACTCGTTTTTGACAATTAACTAGATAAATGCTATAATGAATTATTTATCAGGATTATACCATATCGGACTTGTATAAGCCCTTTCCTGAATTGTAACCCAAACATTATCGTCAAGTTTTACCCCATACCGCTTGGCATCATATGCAGTCCAGCGTGGTGTCGGGATCTCTATAATCCGGGCATAGTAAAATGCCGGAACATCTGGATCAAAATCGGGATCTGTCCAGACGGTGATAAATTCAGGATCACCGATGGTATTGGTCCAGGTTGCATTCTTTACATCTACTGTATTCCCCACCAGAGGCACTTTCCCGGTTTTTTTGTCATAGGTTTCCATCCATTTCCATAGATCCTCGGGATTAAAACTATCTGCCGCTGTATAGGGTATCATCTGACTAGCTTTGGCAATTCCATCGCGGTACAATACATTACGATGAAGATTATTTCCATTTTCTGTGGAAGTCCATTCATATCCGATCATCGCTGTGAATGTTCCTGGATCATTATATTCTTCAGCAGTTTTCAAATAAGCATCCCAGATCGATTTTACAAAACCCTTCTCTGTGGCTGCTTCAGGCATTTTACCCTGGCTAAAGGAATTAATTACGTCCATGGTAGCCTGAAATGCGGCTTCACCACCCTCGTTGAATGCATTATGCCACTTTCTTATTTGAGGATCTTTTAGCAATTTTGGATTACCTTTTATGATTTCCTTCATGGATCCCATGCCATCCGAATGATCGGCTACCACAAGCCAATCCAACGGACGTG
>CAYMFU010000282.1:0-3130 GCA_964389805.1 uncultured Roseivirgaceae bacterium
TTTCACAAATCTGAGAAGAGCCTTGAAGGTTCGGGCTCCGTATTTATCATCAGCTTCCTCATATACACCCTTTATTCAATCATTGCGATCCAATCTCCTTACACGGGTATGATCTTTTGGATTCTCCTTTCCAGTCTGATCGTAACAGTTACAGAGATCATAACACCAAAAGGCTTTGATAATCTTAGCATCCAGATTATAGCAGTTCTGATCTTCCGGATTCTCATTTTTTGATGATTATATACAGAACTAATATGACTATATGGATGTTAGTACTATCATGAAGCAATAAAGGAAAGACTATGAAAACACCATATTCCAGGAAAGTCATATTCATTTTGGCAGCCCTGTTCAGTATCATACTCTTAAATGCGGTATCAGCTGGTACGGAAGAGCGGATAAAGCAATATGAATATTCCGGACGAGATGAATGGCAAAAACCGGATGAAGTTGTGAAGCGAATGAACCTGAAGCCAGGCGACGTCATCGCGGATATTGGTGCAGGTACAGGCTATTTTACAAGGCGTTTTGCCAAAGCCGTGAGTCCCGGGGGACTGGCACTGGGTCTGGAAATATCCTCATCGAGTGTTGAATCAATGAAGAATGATGCGGATAGGTTGGGCCTGGGTAACTATAAGGCAGTTCTGGTCAAATCCAATGATCCCGAACTTGAACCGGGGTCTGTGGACATTGTATTCCTGTGTAATGCCTATCACCATCTTGGAAACAGGGTGGATTATTTTAAAACGACCTCCAGGGGTTTGAAGAAAGATGGCAGGGTGGTCATTGTCGATTTTTATAAAAAGGAAATGCCTGTAGGACCCCCTCCCAGTCATAACGTATCCAGGGAAACCGTTATAGAAGAAATGATTTCCGCCGGTTACAAATTACTTAAGGATACGGACTTTTTATCCTATCAGTATTATCTCGAGTTTGGATTGAAGTGATCCGTGTACTCCAAACTATTCTTTGAGTTCTGAGAATACGGTGCATAAAGATTTCCAGGAACCATCTGGTTGACGCTGATAAACATCTACCCATGTTCCCTTTTCGTCAACAGCCTCACCACTTACCAGGGAAGTAGTTGATCCGGAAAAGGCACCCATGGCTACAGCCAGGTCTCCGGTGATATTTATTTCTTCTATCACGTTTTCATTTTTTGTGAGTCTCAAATGCTTATCATATTTCTTAAAGGTTTTAAGTATCTCCTTTTTCCCGACCAATACAATCCCATAACCAATTCTGACCGCGTCCTCTGCATATTGTTCTGCATTAGCTGTCATATTCCCTGCCATAGCATTTTCATCCCACTGTTTATTCATCTCTATTATCGCCTCTTTGTCGGCTTCAATATCGTTTTTAACCTGGCTATATGTAAGTGTAGCCATTAATACCAGGAACGATCCAATTAGGAGTTTTTTCATAATCCAGCGTTTTTTGGTTTTGATCAATATATAAACGTTTGAGGTAAGAATTTTGTTGGTATTTAATGCGTTGATGTGTCAGTAAATAAAATACCCCCGGCGGGAACCGGGGGTAAAGATACATTTATTTATATGTCAGATATCAGGGTTTCAATTATCTCTTTCATTTCCTGGACTGGATCATCACGTAGCTTTTTTGATCACCGGCCAGGGTCTCAGCAAATTGCTCAACCACTTCTTTTCCCTTTTCCTCTCCATAGATTTTAGTGTAGAGGTTTGTAGTTGTGAAATTGTATTCGCCAGGATACATGGGATCGAATATGACCGCGTAGGTAAATGTTCCGTCTTCATTCGCCTGCGAAGGATGCAGAATCCGCGTCTTGGTCGAGATGAATTCAGCCTGTTGGCCAGCCTCGGCGATCCTGTCAAAGAGCATTTCATGAGTGAGCCGTTCAAACTCTTCTTTGCTTTCTGGTTTTACATCCAGGAAGGCCAGGAAAAGCGTATCACCTTCAACAGCCCGGAAATGTTCCGGGGGATATGAAACATGGGCATTCAGGATCTTCCATGCGTCCCCTTCAAGGACGTAGGTATATGTACATGCAGCAGTAGTCTCAAAGGACATGTCTTCGGCCAGTACTGTTTTCCTTTTGAAGATGAAGTGGTGGTTCGCCACGGTGGGTGACAGGACATCAATCCTGGATTCCGTAATTTTTAAAGTAGCCGGGGCATCCTTGGCAATTGCTTCTTTGGCATTGGCTTTATACTCCTTCCATTCCTCAGGAACAATTACCAGATCTCCTGAAGAGAGCGCTGTAAAATCGTCGCTGTAGGCTAAGTAAATGTTTGCCGTATCTCTTTCATTGAAGCGGCTGAAAGTTAAATCAGTAATTTCGGCGACCTCCTTTTCAATGCTTGCCTTTGCTGTGTCTGAGAGTGTTTCCTGACACGAGACAATGAAGACCATTGCCAACAGAAATAAAAAGATTCTTTTCATGGAAAATAATTTTTAGGGTTAGATATAAAGAAGACGTATCAGCCTTGAGGTTTGTTGACATTTAATGCTTTGCCAGATCAATATGACGTCAACCCTGTATACTGGAACAACTTTCCGAATAATAAGAATGATCGGGCTGAATAATAAGAATGATCGGGAGCCTGTGGCCCAGAATGAAATTCAGCACGCATAAAAAACCCCCGGCGTGAACCGGGGGTTTCTGAAAGTCCAATTATATAAGATTTGTCAAATTAAGGTTGGTTAATTGCAATCAAAAGATTCATTAAAGAAATTTACAGTAGGCTCACCATTAGCGTTTATATGTACTTGCATATTAATAAACCATGTTACTACCTCACCATTACCAACAAATTTAAACATTCCTGTGAATGTACCCTCTTCGGGCATGTTTTCGGGCCAGAATGCATCTAACCAGCCATCTGGCTCGCTCCAAGTTATGTTGTTACCTTCATTATATGCATTAATATTATTAAAGAAATCCCAGTTCCAACCTACATTATCACTTCCTGTATCAATGGCTTTGTATTTATTCCCTTCAGAATCCACCAGGTTGCAATGTTTGATGTTCCAGTGTAGGTTTTTAATCTCACCAGTCTTCTTATTTACATGAAAATTAATATGATAGGTCCATGATCCCGAAAGAGTTTTATTCAGACACCATACCGGTGTATTATCAAGTGATGCATGC
>CAYMFU010000283.1:0-5460 GCA_964389805.1 uncultured Roseivirgaceae bacterium
GAAGCTTTGCGATCCGGCTCATCGCGCTCAAACTCGACACCAGCAATAGCCGAGAAACGAGAACTATCGTACACATACTGCACACCAGAGCGAAATCGATCCATGTCCTGGTCGGTATGCTCATCAAGTACAAAATCATCGTTATTTCCACCAACAGGGATATCAATATTAGAACCTGCTGCATCCAGATCTTCATCATCATTTACAGCATAGAGGCTGATCTTTCCATCACCTATTTCGTAGGAAATATTTTTAGAGACTACAAATTGAAATTCGAAATCTCCATTAATGACTGAGACATCCCCTTTAAATATCAGGCTTTTGCGTATATCATATACCATAACAGGATCCTGAGTTCCCAAGGTTTGGGCTTGTTCCTTCTTATCATAAACAGCTGCTGTCAATACCCCATTGAAACCAGTTAAATGTGCCTGATCTGAGTTAATTATTCTACCTGAAACTTTTACATTTTTTAAAGCTTTCAAGGTATCAACCTGAGTGTTAACAGGAATCTCATTAATTTTTTCAATGACTACATTTTGTTCCGGATAAGCCAGCTTCATCGACGGATCTCCCAACAAGGAGAAATTCCTGTTTACCGATCCGTTCAGGCTTTCATTTTTTGTATTTTTAAAAACCTCTCCAATAGTCTGGTATTTGCCTTCTACTTTTCTGAAAACCTGGCCATAAAATGCCCTGTTCAATATATAATTGGTAGAAGCAAAAACCGGCCTCGAAGTGGTGACCAATCCAACTACTCCACCACGTTTATTGATCATGGCATATTCAGCGCCAGATCTCAATCCTGGATCTTCATGACGCCCATATTCGCAGGTGGCAGTAACCAGGAATGGTAACTGATACAGATTCTCCCAACGGGTAACCATGGAATTGTCCAGGATCTTCTCAGAAGTCCACTGGAATTCATTACCGTGACCTGTGAAATTCATGATCAGGGCACCACTCTTTATGGCATCATCCACAGCTTTCCTGGCCTCTGGGGACTCCTGCCAGCTTTCTTCGATAATCTGGGGGTATGCATCAACATATATTTTCCCGATATTAAAGTTGGAATAAGCAGTATCTACCATCACCGATAATTTCTCGGCATCATTGGAGTGCCGTATACCATCTGTACCATCTCCATCATCTCCTACAAAATAAATGTCATTCCTCCATGGCCCATAACACCGGGGATCTGATTCATAAATTATAATTTTATTGATCACATCACTGGCTTCAAATGAAGTTATTACTGGAATCCTACCCATTGATATGTCCATTATGTGGTCACCCAGAAAGCTCTCTTCCCATTCACCTTCGCCATCATCCATGAAGCCATAATAATCGTCAGAAGAAAAACTATATATAGGATGCAGGGAATTCCGAGATTCATAAATAGGAATAAAATTCGTATTATTTTCAACACGATCCTTGTAATCATAAGATCCACGGCCTAAAAACAATACATGTTTAAGTGCATTTGCACCGCCAGCATTATCATACCTGAACTTAATAAAATTCCTGATCGCAGATACATCCTGACTACCAGATGAAAATTCATTATAGATCTGGGTAGTTGTCACAACTTCAGTAGACATACCTCTTTGTTCCCGATGGTTCTTCAACCGATCAGCGGCCATTGTAAAATTCGGATGAACAATAATGATAAATTCAGAAGTTGACCTCCCATGCAAATCCTGATTGGCTACTTTGCCTGCCGGCAGGGGTAGTAAAAGATTATTTTCAGAAAAAATAATGAATTTTTTAAGTTGACCGGTTTCTGTACCGAATAGGCTTCTGCCATTTCCTGTTGTAAAGCCTTGATTTAATGGATGAAATGGATCTGTTACCTCCCAGATATTGTAATCTGAACCATTGTCTGAAATTGAAAATGTTGATACAGGATTCTCTAAACTTTCAATGGATTGAAAATGGGTTTGTTCCTCATAAATTCCTAAGTTCCGTTTACACCAAATATTAAAAAAATCAAGGTATCCGGCAGAAAGATCATTACTGCTCCCTTTTACATACCGCATTTTTAAATGAAGATTATCTGTATTCCCCGGAAAGATGCTGGTGCTGATATTGAATGTATCCGTCCTGATCTTACCTTTAATGCCATACCTGGTATCGGGAATCACATCCATCTGTTGTTGCCCAACCGTGAATCCATTTACCTCCAGTTCAAAATAGGAAGGATTGTACGAGGCCGCCATTACAGAACTTATTATCTTCAACTCTTCATTTTCCGTTAAACCTGGCGTTTCAAAGTCATAATCATAGGTGATTTTCAAATCATATTTTTCACCATACCATTCTCTTCCTGATTTCAGTATGCTCAATTGATCCAGTTCATATTTTAAAAGTTGATCAAAAGATCGTATTAAAGGATAAGTATCCCCTAGATCTTCCTTATCTATTATTCTCAGCCCGGGAGTGTCAGATATATTCAGAAAGTAAAAGGCGGTATCAGAATATATATTATTAACATAGTCAACATAATATCCTTCAGAACCTTGCTTTAACTGAAGCTTATGTGGAGATAAACCGTAAAACAGGATATAATCATCCTGGTTAAATTGGCCATCTTCTTCTCCAATTACAATAGCACTGTTTTCTAAAAGATCTTCAAGTACAGGCTCATCATTTCTTTGTGGAAGAAGATATCCCCCGTTCCCAAAGATCCTTACATTTCTGGGATCAATGGATGCCGGGTTGATCCCCAGGCTTACCAGGAAATTGAAGTCTATCTTATATACTCCATCTTCTGTTAAACCTATTTTGTACCACTCCCCTGAGGCCAGAACTGATTCAAATGGATCAGATATTCGATAAATAGACTCATCGCCTGCTGGTGAATTTCTTTCCTTGTACTGTAAGGTAAAGGATAGTACTTTCTTAATATTCCCGGATATACTGTCAAGGTAAAAAGGAAGTATCCATACCTGTGTCCCAACTGAACCCATGGAATGAAGAGTATTGGATCTGACTAGAGGTGCATTTGAAAATTCTTTAAATTCAATCAAATCTATTTCAGGTTGACTTAAATCTACTGTCCGGTCTAAAATGATCTGTATATCATAAGCGTCTTTGGCAGGAATTTTTATCGGGAATACCGGCAAATAAGAATATTCAGCAACATGAATTGCTCGCTCAAAGCCCAGGACTTGCTTAATTCCACCACTTGGAACGGATATAGGGGCAGGCACATTCCATTCAATTACAAACTGTTCGGGATTATTTGTATTAATGGAAAATCCGGGGTGATTAACTGTAAGGAAAGCAGCTAAAATCAAATAAGTAATTACCTTGCCCACTTTTTTCAAATTCCTTTTACCTATATAAACGCCTTCCCGCACGTAATATTTAATTATCGGGATAGCAAAAATAACCACTATTTACCTAATAATCAGGCAATTTTCAAAATAACTAGTGTCCTTAAAACCATAATGTATGATTCAGGACATAGCCTTTTTACTATATATATTCTGCCCTATCGAAAGTAACACGTAAAACAAGGTAGCAGGAAATATTCCTTTCAAATTAAAGATGATCAGTAATACAAGGGATACAAGGATCAATAAAAGACTAAGTTCATTCCCTTTAACGGCAAATTCTTTAATTTTAAAAGACATAAACTTCAAAGGTGCATTTAATAAAAAAGCACACAATATGGTAAAAATTACAAGGCCGTTTACTGTCTCATAGATAATTGAAAATACCTCCCACTTAGCATCCCAGGCGAATACCAATCCAGCTATCAAAAAGGCATTGGCAGGTGTTGGCATTCCCTTAAAAATTTCTTTTTGGCTATCATCAATATTGAACTTGGCCAATCGAAATGCTGATCCTATGACCACTAGCAATGATATCATAGAAAGATATGGGATTCCCTGTTCCTGAATGATATGATATAATAAAAATGCGGGTAAAATTCCAAAAGTGATAAGATCAGCGAGGGAATCCAATTCTTTACCAATTTTTGATATAGCCTTTAAGATTCTGGCCGAAAAACCATCTAAAAAATCAAATGCAGAGCCAATAAGAATAAACATTGCACCCTGTACCAAATTTCCTTCATAAAGAGCAATAAGCCCCATACATCCCGACAGTAAATTAAGAGTAGTAAAGGTATTGGGTATATATTTTATCAAATTCATAATTAAACATTAACACCACAAAAAGGATTGTGTTTTTTTTCATCAGAAATCGTTGTTTCCAGGCCATGACCAGGATAAACGACCACTTCTTCCGGTAAGACAAAAAGTTTTTCCCTGATGCTATTGATAAGGGTATCATAATCCCCTCCCGGCAGGTCTGTCCTTCCTATACTATTTAAAAAAAGTACATCTCCGGCAATACATATTTTACTAACATCATCATACAGGGCTATATGTCCGGGGGAATGCCCAGGCACATCAATGATCTTCAGGGTACTATTACCCAGTTTGACTTCTTCCTCTTCGGATAGGAATCCATCTTGCTCTGGTTCTCTAAACTGATTAAACCCATATACAGGAGCAATCAATTTAGCACTTTGTAGAACCTGCAGTTCATTCTTTCCAATGTAAAAAGGAATATTATAATAATCCTTCAGCTGGTCAACACCCAGAACATGATCAATATGACAATGTGTATTTATGATAGATTGGGGGCTAATATCATTTTCGGAAATATACTTTTTCAGTGTATCATATTCGCTTGCATCATAACATCCGGGATCAACAATAATACATTCGGAATCGTCTATGATTAAAAACGTATTTTCTGAAAAAGCATTGAAACAAAAAACTTTTATAGATAACATATCATTCAAATTTATTACAATTTTGCTCGTAAAGCTACCAAAATCGAACAAGTATATAGTTTACATGAAGGTTGATTACATCGTCGTCGGGCAGGGATTGGCAGGTAGTCTAATAGCCTATGAACTACTCAAGAGAAAAAGGAAAATCCTTGTTTACGATTTGCCGGAAGAAAACCAATCCTCCAGCGTAGCGGCAGGATTATTTAATCCGGTAACCGGGCGTCGATTTGTAAAAACCTGGAAAGCGGATGCCCTGTTCCCATTCCTTCATAACTTCTATCCAGCTGCTGAAAATCATCTGAAATCAAGGTTTTTTTATCCTCTCCCCCTGTTCAGGCCCTTTATCAATTTACAGGAACAAAATAATATTGCCGCTGACATAAGCGACCAAGAAAATAATTATCTGATAAAGGCTAACAGCGAATCAAAGGCGCTCAGGATCGATAATGATTTTGGTGGGGTACAGGTCAAAGCTGCGGGGTTTTTAGATATCCCGGTCTTCATAGATTCAGTCAGGGAACAAATCAGGGAAACAGGAAGATATACAACCGGGTGGTTTAAGGAAGAAAATCTATTGTTGAAACCTGAATTCATTAAATACGAAAAATACATA
Organism: uncultured Roseivirgaceae bacterium; assembly: GCA_964389805.1. Taxonomy (GTDB): domain Bacteria; phylum Bacteroidota; class Bacteroidia; order Cytophagales; family Cyclobacteriaceae; genus JAGTVG01. Next base: position 5,424 of record CAYMFU010000283.1, read on the forward strand.
TCAGAAAAGATCGTCTTTTGTAATGGTGTAAGCGCCT
>CAYMFU010000284.1:0-5218 GCA_964389805.1 uncultured Roseivirgaceae bacterium
ATCAATAAAATGCATAGCCAATATGTCTACTTCTGAATGCTTAAAATCAATTTCCCAGGTAACACCTCCATCGGAAGATTTAAAAATGCTCCCATGATTTCCTGATACATAACCTATGTCATTGTTAATAAAATGAGTGTCGAAAATTGACAATTCAAGATCCGTTTCAGATTCTTTCCAATTAATACCTCCATCATGCGTGAATAATAATTGGCCATTATCACCCCCGGACCACACATAATCAGTATCCAGACTAAAAACGGTGTTCATAGGGTACATGGTTGATTTTTGTGGTTCCGGATAAGCACCCCCACTTATTGATATATAAATGCTGCCATCTTCAGTATTTCCATTCATATCACCCGTGATCCAGCCCTTGTTTTCACTGATCATGTGGACACTTCTAAAGTTCCCGGGGAAATCATTTATCGGGGCTTGTGGCCATGTATTTCCACTCATTGTAGTTGACAGAATGGTATTATTATCACCAACCACCCAACCTGCTGATTGATCTACAAAAAATACATCTTTCAGGTCCACAAACACCTCAGTATATTGCAAACTCCAATCGTAGGGATTTGTTTGATGGGGTGTTCCAGGTACGGGGATAGATCCAATGACAGGATCATCCTGACATCCATAGATGCTGATCACCAATAGAGATAAGATTATATGCATTCTCATTCTAAAAGGGAGATATGAAGCTTTTGTTAGATCCTGGAACATATAGTACTTAACCATTATATAAACCGGATGTTATGGATTACCGGTTATTTCTTTAAGAAATAGTCGTTAATAACTACAATCCTTACTGGTTGTCAGAATAAAAATTGCTTTTATCTTTTATCTTCAGGAAATATCCACACACCTAATTCAACTATACTTCAAATGAAAAGAGTAAAAATTGATATGTTTTTGGAGTGTTGATACTGAATTTATCATGTTGACCTACTAAGCAAATTCTTTGAACTTCTCAGCCAAATTCGGTATTGGTTCCTCTTGTAATATTGTATCATACATTCGCAGATATAAAATCCGGAACGTTACTCTAGCTTTTTAGCTATAGAAATTAAATAAAATATTAAATCTTTAAACCAAATTATTATATCAGAGAAGAAAAAATTAGTCGTACTAATTAATTATGGAATCTCTATTTTCAAATTTACGAGGGCCGCTTGTATTTCCCCCTGTATTCCCTTGCCAGTAATTTTGATGCCTCCGGATTATTTTCAATAGATTGGCTCTGCTGATCCCATTGTATGATGCTATCGGTATAGTATGAGATCATAGCTAATTGTACAGTAGAAGTTGATTGGAAAGCATCTTCTATAGGACAACTTATCAGGTTTTTATCTTTTTGTTTAACTGCATTCAAAAAGTCAGCCATATGCGCTACTGCCATATCCTTCCCGGGAATTTCAGTTACCTCCTGTATCTGTTCCTTGCCAGTCGGCATGGTCACAATTTTTCTGTCTGAAGCAAAAATAGTTGCCTTTTCTCCATAAAAGAATATGCCGTTGTTTAATTGAGTATTCAGGTCCCCGGATCCCCACAATCTGTGTTGCCAGGTAAGAGGTACAGTGTCAAAAATCATCCTGGAAGTAAGTGTATCAGGGGTGGTAATTTTACCTTTCAGAACTTCGAGCCCACCTGTAGTATAAAAACTTTCCGGCATACCCAGATCCATGATATGCCTGATGATGTCAATATGGTGTATTCCCCAGTCAACAAAGTGGCCATTTCCATACTCTTTTTCAAGCCTCCATGCCAGGTGACCTATATTCGGACTGTAAGGTAATTTTGGCGCTGGCCCACACCACGCTTCCCAGTCCAATGAGGCAGGTGGGGTTTGTATGGTATTATCTTTAAGTATCGGGTTATAATGAATCTGAGCTCCAATCTGATGTATTTTTCCAGCAACACCTTCCTGAATCATTTCTTTAGTCCTAGCAAAAGATTCGCTTTGCCGTCTTTGGAACCCAATCTGAATAATATTGCCGGTTTCCTGAGCAGCTTTAACCATAGCCAATCCTTCATTGACATCATATGCCAGAGGCTTTTCACAATAAATATCATATCCTTTTTTGCAAGCTGCAATAAACTGTAAAGCATGCCAATGAGGTTGAGTTCCAATAAATATAGCCTCCAGTCCTTTATGTTCTAACAAATCTTCATACGCTTTATAAGTAGCGGGCTTTTTTCCTTGAAGTTTTTCCAGATCATCAGCACTTTGCTTTAAATGTTCAGTATCCACATCACATATTGCCAATACCTCTATGCCACCAGCCTTAAAGGCTGCCTCAGTTATTACCATGCCATACCAACCGACGCCGATTACTCCAACTTTGATTTTTTTCTCCTGTGAAAATCCCGGAGTGTGGATTGATGCATAAAGTGCTGCACTCCCAATGGTTCCCTGTTTTAAAAAATGTCTTCGTTTCATAACACAAATGTTAATAATTCAATATAAACATAAATAAAAAATCTCAGATCATCATGGATGTAATGGGTATTATATGTTGATCGCTTTAAGTGGTTTTAAAAGTTGTTTGCTTGATTGATACTAAGTGCTAGAGATGATTTTCTATTAATAGATTGATTCGAATAAATTAATATACGGCTAAATGTAACTTTTTAAGGAATCAGGAGTCATAAATATGAAAACATATCCTGAATGCAACTGTTATTATTATTTATTGTCATTACTAAAAGTAAAGATTTTTTGTTTGAAAGGTCATTTTTATCTCTAAAAGAAATTTGAAATAATATGATACGCAACTATTTTATTGTCTCACTGCGGAACCTGCTTAAGAAAAAGATTTATTCAATAATAAATATTACTGGCCTGGCTATTGGTATTACCTGCAGCATCCTGATTCTACTTTGGGTAAATGATGAGTTATCTTTTGATAAATTCCATCCTAAGGCAGACCGCCTGTATCAACTGATGGCCAGCGCTGATTTTGATAATACCATCAATACCTGGCAATCTGTACCCCTGCCTTCTTATGAAGCCTTAAAAACGGCAAATTCTTATATCCGGAATTCAGCTGTTACAGACTGGGGAGGTGATCACTTACTTGTTCATGGAGAGAAGAAATTATATCTGAGAGGTTTTTTCGTTAGCGAAGAATTTCTGACCATGTTCGAATTTCCGCTTATTTATGGAAATGCCACAGATGTTTTGAATGATGCCTCAAGTATAGTTATTACAGAGGAAACAGCTGCAAAATTCTTTGGTGAAGAAGATCCGATCAATAGAGTTATCAGAGTTGATGATCGTGGTGATCTTAAAGTTACTGGTATACTAAAAGATATTCCCAAGAATTCATCGTTTGAATTTGATTATCTCATTTCATGGAAGCATAGAAGATCGGTAAATCCATGGGTAATTGAAAATGAAGACAACTGGGGTAATTATTCCTTTCAGGTATTTGTGGAACTATCGGAACATATGCATTTGGCCGAAGTCAATGAGGCTATAAAGCCTATGCTCCAGGATAATGGTGAAGACGACATGAAGTCAGAATTATTTCTCTATCCGCTATTACGCTGGAGGTTACATTTCAGCTTTGAAAATGGAGAAGAAAAAGGGGGCATGATCGATTTTGTAAAAATGTTCAGCCTAATAGCCGTTTTTATTCTCATCATAGCATGTATAAACTTCATGAATCTGGCAACAGCACGATCTGAAAGTCGTGCACGTGAAGTGGGTATTAGGAAAAGCATTGGGTCAAAACGATCGGACCTGATCATTCAATTTATATCTGAATCCCTGCTTATTTCGTTTATTGCATATTTCATAGCCATATTAGCAACATTCCTGATTCTTCCTTTCTATAATAATCTGGTTGACAAAGAACTTTATATAAATTTCAGATCATTCGATTTCTGGATTTTTTCTATAATTATGATATTATTGACGGGTTTGCTTGCCGGAAGTTATCCAGCGTTTTATTTATCTTCTTTTAAACCCATAAAAGTTTTGAAGGGTAAATTGCAGGAAGGTCGAAGAGCCAGCTTGCCGAGAAAAATATTGGTCATTTTACAATTTGGTTTTTCCATATTATTGATCATGGGTACGATAGTAATATACAACCAGATTCAACTTGTAAAGAACCGGGAATTGGGTTATCAACAGAAAAATATGATTATGGTTGAACTCAACGATGAGCTGGACAAAAACTATCATGTACTTAAAAATGAACTATTACAATCTGGTATAGTTGATGGAGTTACCATTTCCAATAGTCCCATCACTCAAATTAACTCCAATAATTTTCTGGGCTGGCCAGGTAAACCAGAAGAGCAGAAAGTAATATTTACCACCATAACCACTGAATACGATTATGCCCATACTATGGGCATCGAAATACTTCAGGGAAGAGATTTTTCACCTGACTTTCCCAGTGATTCAAGTGCCATTCTAATCAACCTGGCGGCTCTTGAATTAATGAACCTGGAAGATCCCATTGGGACTGAATTAGACTTGTGGGGACAAAAACGGACGCTTGTAGGCGTATTGGATAATGTGTTAATGGGTTCCCCATATCAGGAAGTTAAACCTTTATTCGCCATTATTGACGATTGGGGGGGGTATGTTACGATAAGACTGAGCCAAACGCAAGATATAAATGCGTCTTTAAATCAAGTAAAGGACCTCTTTGAGAAGTATAATGCTGCCTATCCTTTTGAATATAATTTTGCCGACCTTGAATTTGATAAAAAGTTTAAGTCCATCAATATGACCAGCAATCTTTCCAATATTTTTGCAACTCTGGCTATAATCATTACTGGATTAGGTTTGTTTGGTTTGGCAGCATACACCGCAGAGCAAAGAACGAAAGAAATAGGAATTCGAAAGGTGATGGGGGCATCAGTTATGAATATCGTTAGATTAATGACAAGTGATTTTTCCAGGCTTGTTATCATTTCCTATATAATCTCCGCTCCTATTTCGTGGTGGCTATTGAGTTGGTATCTTGAAAGATATCCTGTTCATACCAAAATTCATTTCTGGATCTTTGTGGTTACAGGTGTATTTGCATTGGGCTTTGCACTGATCATTGTGACGTCTCAAACCATTAAGGCTGCACATGCTGATCCCGTCAATTCTTTGAGAAATGAATAATAGTGAATCCTGGATTAAACGATATTAAATGGGTAATACCTGGTTTTAGTCCATTGAATAAAAAGAACCCACTTGCCTAATAATTTT
>CAYMFU010000285.1:0-15865 GCA_964389805.1 uncultured Roseivirgaceae bacterium
TATGAGATCACAGATGATTTCATAGAAATGCACGGCGACCGGATGGTGAAAGACGATAAAGCGATGATCGGTGGATTTGGAAATCTTAATGGGAAAACGGTTCTATTTATTGGACAGCAGAAAGGAAGAAATACAAAACAACGCCAGATAAGAAATTTCGGGATGGCCAATCCTGACGGGTACAGAAAGGCACTTCGCCTTATGAAGCTCGCTGAAAAATTTAATAAACCGATCGTCGCCTTAATTGATACCCCGGGTGCTTACCCGGGAATAGATGCTGAGGCCAGGGGACAGGCAGAGGCTATTGCCAGGAATATGCGCGATATGTTTATGCTTAAGGTTCCGGTCATCTGCATTATCATTGGTGAAGGTGCCTCTGGAGGAGCAATAGGTATCGCCATAGGGGATAGGGTGATCATGATGGAAAACACCTGGTATTCTGTGATCTCACCAGAATCATGCAGTTCGATTTTATGGCGTAGCTGGGAATATAAAGAGCAGGCGGCTGAGGCTTTAAAACTTACAGCTGACGATATGCTGGAATTCGGACTGATTGACTCTATCCTTGAGGAGCCCTTAGGGGGTGCCCATAAAGATCTGAAAGCAACATCCCTCATCCTGAAAAATGCAATTCTGAAAGAAATTGCAGCTTTGGAAAAATTATCTCCTGACGAGCGTATAAAACGCCGAATTGATAAATTTTCTAAGATGGGGGTATTTAAAGAATAGCAATTGATTTAATAAAATATATGGCCATAAATTCCAAATGATCTTTTTAGGAGTTTGTGGCCTTTTTTATGAAGAGTAATATGAACCTATACGTAATTCATGCTGGTAATTTTAAACTGGATGGGGGAGCCATGTTTGGAGTAATCCCTAAATCGATATGGAATAATTTGAATCCTTCCGATGAGAATAATATGTGTACATGGGCTATGCGATGCCTGTTGATCGAAGATAAGGACAAGTTAATTCTGATTGACGCAGGGATAGGAGATAAACAATCTGAGAAGTTTTTCAGCTATTATTATCTTCATGGGCCACATAGCTTGCTAAGTTCCTTAAAGGAAAATGGCTTTAGACCCGAGGATATTACTGATGTATTTTTTACACACCTTCATTTTGATCATTGTGGAGGTGCTGTAAAACGAAGTCGCGAGGACCCGGAAGAATTTGAATTAGTCTTTAATAAGGCCAGATATTGGACCAACAAAAACCACTTGAAGTGGGCTATCAAACCTAATCCAAGGGAAAAAGCTAGTTTTCTGAAAGAAAACATACTCCCAATTGAAGAGTATGGCAAGTTGAACCTCATCGGTGAAAAAAATCCATTTATTGAACAGTTTGATATAATCTATGCTAATGGTCATACGGAAAGTCAAATGCTGCCAAAGATCAAATACAAGGGGCAAACAATTGTTTTTGTAGCTGACCTCATACCCTCTGCAGGTCATATTCCTTTACCTTACGTAATGAGCTATGATACCAGGCCTTTATTGACCATAAAGGAAAAGGAGAGCTTCCTGAATGAGGCTGCCAGGAAAAATTATATATTGCTCTTCGAACATGACCCTTTGATTGAATGCGCCACCGTTCATAATACAGAAAAAGGTGTTAGAATAGAGAGTACATTTCCATTATCTGATATTTTATAATATGAAGTTTGGGATCGCATTTTCAGGAGGAGGATCACGAGGAATTGCACATTTAGGCATACTCAAAGCACTTGGAGAATTCGAGATCCATCCTGACATCATTTCGGGAAGTAGTGCAGGTTCCATTATTGGTGCCCTATATGCCTATGGATATAAACCGGATGAGATCCTGGAAATTGTTCTGAAAACAAAGCTATTAAGGATACTGAGGCCCGCTTTTACGCGTTCAGGCCTCCTTACATTAGAAAAAACCTATGATTTCTTCAATTCATTACTGCCTACAGATTCTTTCGATTCATTGAAGATCCCTATGTTTATATGTGCAACTAATGTTAATAATGGTCGTTCAACTTTCTTTTCAGCAGGGTCACTGATCAGATCGGTTATGGCTTCTTCAGCAATTCCTGTGATCTTTTCTCCAGTTGAAATAGAAGGTAATCATTATATTGACGGGGGTATCACAAATAATATGCCGGTAGATCCTCTGATTGGACATTGCGATAAAATAATTGGCTTGCATTGTAATCCTGTGGACAAGGATTATGATACCGGGAATATGAAAGAACTATTGGAAAGGACATTTCTTATTACAATAAATGGAAATGTTGAAAGCAGGAAGAAAAACTGTGACCTTTTTCTGGAACCTTATGAATTGAAGAAATATGGAGCTTTTGATTTTGCCAAATCGAATGAAATATTTGATATAGGTTATAAGTATGCCCTAAAAAATGAAGCACTGATAAGAACGATCAATGATAGCGTTCAGACCGGTTAATTCTTTATTCAAAGTTTACACGAACACTTAACCTGGTGGTAAGCGTCATGATCTGCAAGCCTTGTGTGTGATAAAATCGACCAATGATGTACTTTATCTTTCCTGACAGGTTTTCTTCAGTGGTCGTTTCTCCTTCCCAGGTCATTTGATCAAAACTGTGCGTAAACTTAATGGCATTGGTGCCAGGTTCCAGGGCCGTCCTGAAATAGACTTGACCTGTATATATTGCGTTTGATCCAGGACTGGTATCCGTATCGGCCAACCCATCAGCTATCTTCAAATCACCAGCATCTAACTGATTATCATTAGATAAGTATATATCGAACAGGAACTGTGGGTAGCCTGTCGTCGTAACGCCATAAGTTATAATAAAATTATCATTAATGTCTGCAGAAGGATCAACCTCCAGTGATTCCAGATTGAAGGTATTTTCACTTTCCATATCACAATCTGTACAACAGGAAGATAAAAAGGCCAGGTACGCGCTGGTTATAAGAATTCCGAGATAAATTAATAGCTTTTTCATCATATTATAATTGTATATAAGTATAACTGAAAAAGTAACCTTATATTATTGTACAATTACAAGATAATAATTCTTTTTTCCCTTCTGAACAAGGAGGTATTTTTCGTTTAAAAGGTTAAAGTCTGATTTATCATCCGGATTGTTGATTTTTACCTTGTTAATACTAACACCACCACCTTTGATCATCCTGCGGGCTTCACCTTTTGAATTAAATATGATGCCATTGGTGGTAATGGATAATAGTGAGGTCACATCCTCGGTATTATTAAACTCATCTTTGCTGATCTCGCTTCGGGGTACGCCATCAAATACAGATAGCAGTGTTTTTTCGTCTATATCGTTTAATTGATCGGTTGTGGATTGTCCAAAAAGAATACTGGAAGCCTTTAAAGCTGCATCCAATTCCTGTTTACTGTGAATTCTGGTGGTAAGATCTTCAGCCAGCGTTTTTTGAAGGATCCGAAGATGTGGAGCTTCATTATGTTCCTTTTCAAGCGCTTCAATTTTATCCTTATCAAATAAGGTAAATATCCGGATATAATTACTGGCATCCTCATCAGAACTATTCAGCCAATATTGATAGAACTTATAAGGTGTGGTCCTTTCCGGATCTAGCCAGACATTTCCTCCTTCAGATTTTCCAAATTTTGATCCATCAGCTTTTTTAACCAGGGGAGCGGTTAATGCAAAAGCCTCCCCTCCTTCTTTTCTCCTGATCAATTCAGTACCTGTTACTATATTACCCCACTGGTCGCTTCCTCCCATTTGAAGTTTAAGGCCTCTGTTTTTGTAGAGCCAGTAAAAATCGTATCCCTGAATAAGCTGGTAGGTGAACTCTGTAAATGACATGCCGGATTCCAGCCTTTTTTTAACGGACTCCTTAGCCATCATATAGTTCACAGAGATATGCTTTCCTACATCACGAATGAAGTGGAGGATATTAAACTCTTTGAACCAGTCATAATTATTAACTATCTCCGCAGAAGATTCACCACAATCAAAATCCAGGAATTTTTCCAGTTGTTTCCTTTGTCCATCAATATTGGCCTGGATCTGTTCGACCGACAACAACTGTCTCTCTGCCGATCTCCCCGATGGATCACCAACCATTCCCGTTGCGCCGCCGACCAGTGCTATTGGTTTATGTCCGGCTCTCTGGAAATGTACCAATAACATAACAGGAACAAGACTGCCAATATGCAATGAATCAGCTGTTGGATCAAATCCAATATAGCCCAGTGTACTTTCTTTTTTTAACTGTTCATCAGTTCCAGGCATGATATCGTGGATAAGACCGCGCCAGGCTAGTTCTTCTACAAAATCAATCATTATATTAGGATTCTTACAAAACGCAAAGATAAATGAATGAACCTAAATATTTGAAGAATACGACGAATGATTCTTGAATATAAAATCTCTTAATCTAATATGCGATTAGGGAATATACTTTACATCTGTTGATTTGAGTCAATTGTACCTTGATGCTTTTTACAGGACAAATAATTGATCTTAACCTATACTTTGGGGGTATAAATCTTAATCCCTGCCGGGTGAATAGGTATTAATTCTTACTGAGGCCCTATTAGGCGTATAAACCTTAATCCCATCGGACCGATGATTCCTAACCGCTGCTATTTAGTGTATGGTTATTAAACATATCTAAAGCTTTGTCAATCACGCTGATTATCTTCTCAGCGGCTTCTTTGATCTGTTGACTTGTAATTATTAATGGTGGTGCCAGCCGGAAACTATTCGAGGTCGACAAAAACCAGAAGGTAATTATCCCTTCCTTCAGACATCCCTTAACAATATCTTCTACTATTCCGGCATTATTAAACTCGATCGCCATCATAAGCCCAATCCTCCTGATTTCACGAATTGCATTATGCTTCAAGAGTGATTCCAGCAATCTGCCTTTTTCTTCTACTTCAGATATGATGTTTTCATTCTGAAATACCTCTATAGTAGCTCTTGCCGCTGCGCAATTTACAGGGTGACCCCCGAAGGTAGTGATATGCCCTAGTTTTGGATGATGTGTAAAAGAATTCATTATTTCCCGGTTGGCTATAAATGAACCAATAGGCATGCCGCCACCCATTGCTTTGGCAATAGTTAAAATATCGGGTACAATGTTAAAATGTTCAAATGCAAACCATTTCCCTGTTCTGCCAAAACCAGTTTGTACTTCATCCAAGATCAACAAGGCTCCAGTCTCGTCACATTTATCCCTTAAAGCCTGCATATACCTTTTAGAAGGGATCCTGACTCCGGCATCACCCTGAATTGGTTCTATGATTATGGCGGCTGTTTTATCCGTGATCTTATCCAGATCCGATACTTTATTAAATTGAATAAACCGGATTCCGGGAATTAGCGGCCTGAATGCATATTTTTTGTTTTCATTGCCAGATATGCTTAAAGAACCTGAAGTATTGCCATGGTATGAATTATAGCAGGAAATGATCTCTGCCCTGCCGGTATATCTTTTGGCTAGCTTCACAGCTCCTTCATTAGCTTCAGTACCGGAATTAACCAGGTAAAAGCAATTAAGATTTGAAGGAAGGATTTCCGCAAGCTTTTCGGCAAGCTGTGATTGAGCGTCCTGTATAAACTCCCCATACGCCATTACATGCATATGTTTTTTTAGTTGGTTATGTATGGCTTGAATAACATAAGGGTGGGAATGGCCAATATTATTTACGGAAATCCCGGATATCATATCCATATACTTCTTTCCATCTTTATCAAATATGTATATTCCATCGGCCCTGTCCACTTCCAGCCCTATTGGAAAATCCGAAGTCTGAGCCAGGTGATTGAAAAAGGTCTTTTTATTATCTGATGTCTTATTTCCCATTGTCTATTGAGAAAGTATCCTTATGGTCAGTTGAGTACGAGATCAATGGTCCTGCCGGATTGAATAGTAAAGGTTCTTATTTTAGAATATTTACTCCCCAGTGCATTTTTACTTCGAAACACCAGTTTATAATGGCCGGGTTGCAATGCGAGTGAGGATTCCACTTTATTATCCGGCAAATTGTAGATCCACTCAGATGAACCATTATCAAGAAGTAAATATAGGCTGCCAATTCCAGTAAAGCTACTTTTAGTATTTAATATGCCAGGAGCCGGGATTTCAATCCTGTTCAATTCTCGAGGGGAAACACGAACTTCCATTAATTCAATCATAGGTAAGGTGGTAATACGGATATCATATTCACCTGATAGAAAATCATGTGCCTCCTCTATATCCAGGGATTTAAGGATCTGGTCACCACCTTTCTTGTATACCAATACCTCAACGTCCTTTTTGTATTCAGAATGGTTTTTTTGATTGATTTGAAGAGATCCCTGAGGACATTTTATTCTTATTACATTATGCTGCCCGGCAATAATTTCAGGATCATCTATGATAACCGGGGGCAGGGTATTCACTTTTACGTCATATGAAATGACCGCATCGACCTCCACACTATCGGGTTTCCCATTCATATCAAGATAATGTACGAAATCATAGGCGGCAGCACCGGTAAAATCATTTACAAAGGTTATGTTAATATCTGATATGGTCAGCATGTTTTCATGGTCCAATAATTCTACACTCACCGTTGTTTTTTCCAGTGTCTGGTCAATGGATTTTTTTAATGCGGATCTGAAACCAGCTATATCTTCAGCGTCAAAGTATTTTCCCATGCATCCAAATTGTTCTTCGAAGCTTTTCTCCATGCCAATTCCAATAATAAAAGGTTTAAGAAAGATATTCTGTTTTTGTAATTCAAGGGATACCTGACATGGATCCCCTTCACAGGATTCTATTCCATCGGTAATGATAATTATTATATTCCTTGAATTCTCATCCTTAGGGAAATCACCAGCAGCTTGATCCAGGGAATAGGCGAGAGGGGTAGTGCCCTGTGGATTTACCTGATTTAATTTTTGAATGAGCTGGTTATGATTATCCTTCCCAAAAGGAACTTCAAGTTTACTGTCATCGCATCTCTGGAACCTTCTATGGTATTGGTGGCCATATACCCTGAGCGCAAGTTCAAGGTCCGGATCGGCCCTTAATGAATCTACAAACTGGGCAAGAAATCTTTTGGCGACATTGATCTTTAAAGTGGGGCCCCATTCTGCCAGCATGCTGCCTGACCCATCCAGCAGAAACAGAATTCGGGTTTTATCCGGGAGTTTTTGTTCATATTCCTGTCCATAAACAAAGGAGGGTAATATATATAATGACAATATAACTCCCAGTGTTCTCAAAATCGTTCGGAATGAAATACGATCTGACATAGCTTTATTTTAATTGAATTCCGAAGTATTGATTTATTAAAATCGATCTGTTTACGACCGGTTAATCAAGAATCTGCGCCGTATGATCTTTGGTTTTAACCTTTTCTATAATATCTTCAATTACGCCGTTTTCGTCAATAATAAAGGTTACTCTTGCTGTCCCCATATATTTTCTTCCATACATGGATTTTTCTACCCAGGTGTTATATAATTCATGAATGCTTTTGTCTACATCGGCCAGTAACCTGAAAGGAAGTTCATATTTGTCTATAAATTTCTGATGTGATTTTTCGGAATCAGAACTCACTCCCAGTATTTCATATCCTTTTGCTGTAAATTGATTGTAATTGTCCCTCAGGTTGCATGCCTCAGCCGTGCAGCCAGGTGTGTTGTCTTTTGGGTAGAAATACAATACAACTTTTTTGCCTTTAAAATCTGATAATCTTACTTTATTACCATTTTGATCAGTTGATTCAAAATTCGGAGCTTGGTCTCCTTGCTTTAATTTCATGGGACTATATTTATTTTTTATTCAATTTGAACTGCATATTCTTCAATATTTCCAGCATTATCTTCTACTGTTAATTTAAACGCCCCGGCCAATGGATTGTTTGGTTTTAAAGTCTCAGACCAGATATATTTTCGCTTCGGATCATAATGCATCAATATCCATTCATCGTTCAAAAAGGCTTTATACACCTTGATGCCGGACAAATCATCGTAAATTTTAAAACTTACCTTTTTTCTGTTGACCTGTATAGGTTTTATGGTTGGATTGATGGTGTCTTCAAGTATGGTGTAGGATCCAAGAAATTTAGTAGAAATGGTAATCTCATTATTATCCCAGTCGTTACCAAGAAATGAAAAATGATTATAATCCACTGTGCTGTATAAAGCATACTTTTCTGATATGCTGTAATCAAATCTTGGTTTGAAAGTTATTCGAATTGGGTTAGCCAATGCTGTAGTTCTATTGCCAATTGTAAATATCTCGGTATTCTTATTCGGAAGAACACTGTATTCAGCTTCAAGGTATAAAGTATCGTATAACGATCTTCTAAATGAATGAATATCAAAAACCTTATTATAAAAATTAAAATCGACTGTCGAGGGTATCGTCACTTCATAATTCAGATCTTTTGAAATTTCACAGACATTTAATGAATCCGGAAGACCCAGATTCATATCCCATATATATACAGCATGTTCCTCCGAATGGTAGGATGGAATTATCTCATACATCATTCTATTAGAATATAGCAAACAATGATTCGCTGTACCTGATGAAATGGGTGCTGTAATCTTCATATATCGTTCATATAAATGGGTTATAATTTTGCCTGAAGAATGATCTGTAATTTTCCTTGCCTGGGTTACAGGCTGAGTTCCTATAAGGGTGAACGAGAAAACAGATTCATTGCCATACACATCCTTCAGCTGTACCTTTATATTATGCGTATTCTCATCATCGATCTCAATGATCCCTTTATTTTTTACAACAGGAAATAATGGAAGTATATTCCCGTCATCCAGATACATTTTCTGAAAAGTACCATTATTATTCCTTCTGGAGGCAAAATCGTAATAATTGACCACATGGCGCGTATCGCTGAAACTGAAAGAATCAATCTGTACAGTAAAGATCTTTTCATTATCCAGCAGAACCGTTATATAAGGTATTCCATTCCTGTTTAAGGCCCCGTTAAATTTATCATAGGCTTTGATCTGTAAACCTATCTTTCCACTCACTTCTATTGGAGTATCATAATAATAACCATTACCGTTCTTCTTTACCTTATATTCAACTCGACCAAATTCATTGTTTATCCTGGAGTTAATATCCATGGTTTTCAAGGCAAATTCATAAACGATGGGAGGGATGTTATCCTTGATCTCACTAAAATTCTTCTTCAGAGGATTTTGGGGCCGTTGATTTTCATCCCTGATCTCAAAATGGAGATGGGGGCCCTGTGAAGAACCAGTATTTCCGGATAATGCGATAAGGTCTCCTTTTTTTATAATAAAGGCACTTTTGTTGGGAAACAGATCGACCTGGAATGATTCTTTATTATATTGCTGTTCACGAACATATTTTCCAATATCTTCCCTGAATCTAAGTAAATGTCCATATACGGAAGTCTCCCCATTTGGGTGTAATATGTACATGGCATGCCCATATCCCCTGCTTGAGACTTTTATCCTGCTCACATGACCATCTTGTGTGGCATAAACAGGCAAACCTGATCTTCCACTGGTCTTTACATCCATTCCGGCATGAAAATGAGTAGCGCGGATCTCTCCCATTGTGCCTGACAAATAATTATTTTCATTTGGCCGTACCGGGAAAAAATACTTTTCAGTATCTTTTGATTCCTGGCTGAACAAATTAATACTTAGAAAAAATAAAGTGATACAGTATATTACTTTACTTGATTTCAACATTCAATAGCTTTTTGTTCTCTATATACCCCTCAAGTTTGTTGCCAATTTTTACCGGACCTACTCCTTTAGGTGTTCCGGTGAATAACAGATCACCACTTCTAAGGGTAATAAATTTAGATATATATGATATAATTTGGTTGAAACTAAACAACACTAATGAGGAGTTTCCTTGCTGCTTTACCTGGCCATCAACTTGGAGAGAAAAGTTAATATTATTAATATCCTCAAAATCACTTAAAGGAAGAAATTCGGATACCGGAGCTGATCCGTCAAATCCTTTTGCAAGAGCCCATGGCAAGCCTTTGTCTTTTGCTTTTGTCTGAAGGTCACGAGCTGTAAAATCAATACCTAAGCCTATCGCATCGTAGTAAGTATGCGCAAACTTCTCATTTATATTTTTCCCCATTTTACACAACCGAAGAACTAATTCTACTTCATAATGTATATCCTTTGAAAAATCCGGATAATAAAAAGGTTGGTTATTTCTTACCAGTGCTGTATCTGGTTTCGTAAAAATGACAGGTTCAACCGGTCTTTCGTTATTTAACTCTTTGATGTGTTCTACATAGTTCCGGCCGATAGCAAGTATTTTCATTTCATTAAGGCTTTTTTTAACCTGGTAAATGCAAATAAAATTAAAACAACATAAAATCGTATTGATTCCACATGAACTAATATTTAATACTTAAAAAACATAACGATAAAAAAGCTCAAGTATGCTTTATTTTACGATTTTTGTGCAAAAATAGGCTTATTGGGCTGACTCACAATGTATTATTGAAGTTTTTTTTGAATTAACCGTGATTCCATGAGATATTCCAATGAAATTTCTATGGAACCGAACAAACATGATCGATTATGAACACAAGAAATTAGTAAAAATAACCACAGGGGTAAAAAACGGAATATTTTTTATTGGCATGTTAATTGGAATATACTGGTAAATTGATAAATTATGGATAATAAAGAAACGTATCACCAGCTACAATCAGATGTGGGGAATTCCAATAAAATAGTAATTACATTACTATTACTTTCTACGTTCGGGATCCTGGCAGGAATATCAGGATTTATGTTTAACATTATACACATTTATTTACCTGGATTCTCACCAGTATTCATATTTATTACCTCTGTTGTATTAATGGTTGTTTCCTTTGTTATTTATCGAAATACAAAGAATTTAACGGAATCAATAAGAAGTGTAAAAGCGTAATAAATACGTTGTCATGCCATTGCCATGACTTTTTCAAATTCAATATAAAAAGTCGATCCCTGACCAGGAATAGTTTCACACCAGACTTTGCCATTCATTGCTTCGACATATTTTTTTACAATTGAAAGTCCAAGTCCATTACTCGATTCGCCATTTGTTGGCTTTGGAGAAAGTTTTTTGTTTTCATGGAACAATTCTTTCAGCTCTCTCTTATTGAAACCAGGCCCCTCATCTGTAACTGAGATCTGGCATGAATCGTTGCTCTCATGAGAATTGATTCTGACTATGGTATTCATCGATGAGAACTTTAAAGCATTTGAGATGAGATTCTCAAGTATTTGGATAAAATAATCCTTGTCGACATAGATGTACAATTCCTCTGATTCATTAACAATAATGATGTTTTTCTTTTTTGCCTTTCCGGCAAACAACTCGACTAGATAATTTATTATTAACCTAACATTCACAGCTTCATATTCAAGATTAAGTTGTTTCGAATCGATTGCCTTAACATCCAGGATCTTGTTGATCATTTCCTGCATACGTCTGAGAGATCTTCGAATTAAGCTAATACTATGCTGTTCTTCATTCGAGCCCTGAATACTTTTTGTATGGATCATATCAGATAATGTAAGGGCGCTGGTCAGAGGATTTTTGAGGTCATGGGCTACAATACGGATCAACCTATTCTTCTCTTCGTTCAGATCTTTCAACTTCTCATTTTGTTTTTCAATGAACCTGTTTTTTGCAGAGATTTTGCTCCGGGATCTTCTAATATTAAAGTATCCAATAACAGCTGAAATCAAAAGGATAAAAATAATGATGGTACTTAATAGATATACTATTCTCTGAAACTCACCCTTTTGTAATTGCAGATCGCTTAATTTCTTTTCTTGCTTGAGTGCATAAATCTGCTGTTCATTTGTAATCTGATAAATCGTCTGGTTCTTCAAGTCAGCTTCCTGTCGGCTACTCTCAGCCTGAAGATTCAGGATCTCCATTTCACGGGATTCCGCATCAATTTGTTGTTGCAGAAGGATGTTTTCATTAGTAACCTGTTCATTTTTCAACTGTTCGTTTTTCAGTGCAAGGTCATTTAAGGATCTTTCCTTAATGAGAAGCTCAATGTCCTTGTTCTGCTTTTCAATTTCAAGATACAACAATTCATCTGAAAGCGTATCCAGTTCCTTTTGCAACATGGCTTGCTCCAGGTTTTGAAAAGCTGTCCTGCTGGTATTTTCTTTGTATTGATCAATTAATTCATCAATCTGCTTTGTGCGTGCCTGCTCGAGGCTGTCAGAATATATTATATATTGTGCCTGAGCTTGAAACGCCGGCTTATACCTGTCCAGCTTCATATATGACTCAGAAATCAATTTAAAGGAAAGCATCAACTTATAATAATTTTTCTCCTGACTGAAAAGTGGAATTGCCAATTCGCAATTTTCGATAGCGGATTTATAGTCCTCCAGATTATGGTAGATCCTGGCAACCGACAATTTGGAATCAGCGACTTTGTTATAATGGCCTAATGCGTAAAAGATGGAGCTTGCACTGTCATAATATAGTAATGCCCGATCGTAATTTTCTTTTACGTTAAGATTACCAAATGTGGTAAAAACATCTCCAAGGATCAGCAAACTTTCACCTTTTAGATACTTTGCCTTATTGGTCAGGTCATTTTTGTTTTGACTATGATATAAATTGCTAAAGAATTTATGGTAGGTGAACAGCTTTGTGAAATCGGGTTGTTGCTGATAGATCTTCAAAAATTCAAGTAAAGTGGATAATTGCCCATCAATATCGTTAAACTTTTTCCTTACTTCAAGAATCTGGGATTGCAGAAAGACCGCTGCCTGATAATTTTTGATAATTAAATAATTATCAGAGATCTCTTCCATAAGGCTTAATGATTTATGCAGGTTGTGCCGCGAGTATAGCGGCAATAACCTTTCCTGATATAATATAGCATTATTATAATCATTGGGTTCGAGATATAATGA
Organism: uncultured Roseivirgaceae bacterium; assembly: GCA_964389805.1. GTDB lineage: Bacteria > Bacteroidota > Bacteroidia > Cytophagales > Cyclobacteriaceae > JAGTVG01. Next base: position 12,911 of record CAYMFU010000285.1, read on the forward strand.
TATGATGGTATTCAACAATTCTATCTGCTCATATTCATTTTCCAGTTTAGTTTCAACGTTCAATGCTTCAATATACTTTTCGATTGATTTGCTGATCCATCCGTTTTCCCTATAAATATCTGCTAATTCCTGATATATAACGGATCTATATCCGATTTCATCAGAATACCTAAGCTTCTGTATCGCTACCAGGTAATTTTTAAGGGCAAGGTCGGTTCGATTATTTACGCGGTTAACCTTTCCAATTATATAGAAGGCTTGTGAAAGTAGTCCTCCGGAGATTTGGCTCACATCAAACTTTGTAATCAATTCTGCGTGAGTAACTGCTGAATCCAGTTGGTCGGTGTTTAAAGCCTGGTGTGCCTCTCTGAGATGATACTGTGCAAAATGCAAGCGTTGAATCGAATCGGAGGATAGTGTTGAATCAATCTTAAGTTTTATATACTGGTCATCGACGGGATCTAAGACAGGATCTCCATAGCATAGAAGATCCACGCTAAAAATCAGTGTTGTGGCACACAATAAAAAAGTGAGTAATCGCATGTTTTGACCTTGTTGTCAGATAAAAATCTAACTAAAATTCTAATTTTCGAAATGTTTTACGTCAATTAACAGCCACAAATTCACAAAATACCACATATTGGGGGATGCAAAAACGCCATTTCAAAAATCCAAAGAGTAAAATATCTACCTTTATATAAATAATACTGCAATACTCACACCTTGGTTACAAAAATTATCTGATAAATCGTTAACGATTTTTGGAAGGTCTATATAGAAGATTAACGGCAGGAATTAATACATAAGCTATTTAAATTAAAAGGCCTCCTTGAAATAATCCAAGAAGGCCAGTCTGATTTATTTGAAACTGTCAACTGATTTGTAGGCATCGATCAATGCTTGCTCTCCTTCCTCTCCGGGCTTTGAATTTCCATGTTCCATACCCATGATCCCTTTAAATCCTTTATTGTCTATATGTTTAAATACATTCCGATAGTTTATTTCGCCTGTTGTTGGTTCCTTTCTACCCGGATTGTCGCCAATTTGAAAATACGCGATCTCATCCCATGCAAAATCAATATTCGGTATTAAATTCCCTTCAGTAATCTGCTGATGATAGAGATCATCAAGTATTTTGCAGGAGGGGCTGCCTACGGCCCTGCAGACTTCAAAAGCCTGTGGAATCCTTTCAAGAAAGAGGCCCGGGTGATTATAGAAATTAAGAGGTTCAAGAACCATTACAAGATTATTCGGTTCCAGAATTTCAGATGCCATTTTCAGAGAATCTACAACATTGGATGTTTGGTATTCAATCTTCAACTTGAGATCCACATGTCCTGGCACAACTGTCATCCACGTAGCATTTACCCTTTTAGCTACTTCTACAGATTCGGATATTTCTTTTAAAAATTCAGCCCTCATATCCTTATTCCCGCTTGTGAGGTTTGGCTCCCGCCAGTAAATGCTATGTGCAACAAAAACGCCCATCTTCATATTCAGTCTGGCCATTTCTGAGGCTATTTTCTCCTGGGTATCTTTTGTCCTGTTCTTCATACCATTGTCTTCCATGGCTGTAAATCCTACATCCGACATAAACTTGATCTGATCAATCAGATCATCCCCTGCCATGTTTTTGAACATACCGAAATGAGGTGCATAATTTAGATTGAACTGGTGCTTTTCAAATAATTTGAATTTTTTTCCTGGTATTGATTTGGTGATAACAGGTGCACTTATTGCAGAAGCAGATAATGCAGTGCCACCTGCTACTAGTGATTTTTTTAGAAAATTCCGTCTTTTCATTTTGTTATTTATTTAGTTCAAATTCAAATTATACGTCACATAGGATTATAGCTTCCCTTAATGACTCCATTGGATCTTTCAATGGTATAAATTCCTGGGCCACATATCCTGAATATCCTGTTTTTACTATGGCCTTCATTATGGCATGGTAATTTAATTCCTGAGTTGAATCAATTTCATTTCTACCTGGTACGCCTCCGGTATGGTAATGTCCTATATAAGGATAATATTTTCGGATATTGCTAATAATATTGCCCTCCATGATTTGCATATGATAAACATCATAAAGTATTTTAAAATGTTCATTATTCAATCTCTTACATAATGCAACCACCCATTCAGAATGATCGCATTGATAGTCAGGATGGTCAACATAGCTGTTGAGCAACTCAATAACGATATTTACATTATGTTTTTCAGCCAGAGGCATAATGCGTTTTAGCCCTAACTCGCAATTTTCTAATCCTTTCTCATCTGAAATCCCATTGCGGTTACCAGAAAAGCAGATAATATTTTTAAAACCAGCATCTGAAACAATGGGAATCAGATCCCGATAGATCTCAAATAAATCATCGTGATTTGCTGATTGATTAAAACATTTTTCTATCCCATATGAATCAGGCAATCCATAAACCATGCCACAATCAAGTTTATGTTTATGCAAAATCTCAAAATCATCCGGGCAAATCAGGTCGATAGATTTGATGCCCAATTTATTAGCTTCGGTGCATAGTTCGTCCAGGGATAAACCATCATAGCACCATCTACATACTGAATGATTTATGTTCCCTTTTAAGTTTAAAAAATTATCCATGAGGTTATATGGTATAAATTTTGTAATGAAAAACTAAAAAGTAATTTTACATACAAATATGATAAAATTGTGCTTTTTATTTAATTTATGAATCTACTTATTCAAATCTTAATTGTATTATTTTTTTTGTCTGGAAGCACCTTTTCTCAGTCAAATGAGACACTTCAACGCTATGAATACTCTCATAAGAGCATGGGAACCATTTTTCGAATTATCTGTTACACGAACCAGAAAGAAATAGCTAAGCAAACTAGTGAAAAAGCTTTTAAAAGAATTGACCAGTTAAATTACATCATGAGCGACTATCTGCCCGATAGTGAATTAAACAGGTTGTCAAG
>CAYMFU010000286.1:0-18438 GCA_964389805.1 uncultured Roseivirgaceae bacterium
TATCCTTGGTCCGGTAAATCCCTCTCCATAATCGTAATGCGCATTCACACTTTCTGCCGTAGCGGAACCGAGCGGATAGTATAAGCCGACAGAATAGTTATTGGTCAGAATGCTTAGTTTTTTCTCCCAATGAAAAGGCTCAGCCGGAAGATTGCCGGTATTGGCTTCAAAAAAATCCTGTATGCGTTTACCATTTTGACCATTTATATTATAGGTCAGGAAATAGAAAGTAGTGTCCGAATATAAATTATAATACTTATGAGGTTGGGCTTCATTAGGGACATACAGCCTTTCATCCAGGGTGCCATCGTTTCTCTGGCCATAAAACTCAATAAAATCCTGTTCATTAAACTGTCCATCATCCTGTCCTTCAACAAAGATCGCCATCTCCTGGCCCCGGTGAAATACTTGTAATCTTTGCGGATCAATAGTCGTAACCGGAAACCCAATTCCCTGAAGATCGTTGTAACTTATCCTGTATATTCCATCCCTGCCTACAGGAATTTTATAGTATTCCTGATTGTAATCGAGCCATTCATTTCCTATTGGCTGTGCCTTAACCTCATCTGTTGAAAATCCTGCAAATGCAAACAATAAAAATCCTATACCAAAATATATACACCATATGGATGACGTCCGGCGGAATTTGGCGAGTATAGGAACCATTCCTAATAATGCTGAAAATCTATATGTTATACTATATTTCATCAATCAAACGATACCTTTAGTGAGAATATGTGAGAATATAAAGACTCGGAAAAGTCCCCAATATTAACAAAAGCATAGTCAATCGAAATGATCTTTATTCTGACCCCCAGCCCAAAAGAAGGCTGGTATGACCAGTACGTAGATCCATCAAAATCTGTAATCTCCTGGATGTTCTCAATTCCCATTCGGAGGAAACCAATCTTTTTATAATCGAATTCAATTCCAAAATGCGGATTTACAGATGCAAAGTCAGAATTTAAAGGAACATTTCTCTTTCCATCGAAGGTAATTTCCAGGTCCAGGGAGGGTAGTATGCCAACATTGTCTTTAATCCTGAATTGATAACCTACACCCAGTATCAGCCTTGGAAGGGTAACTTCAAGTGAATTTTCGGGGATCACATTGCCTGTCTGCGCATATACGTCCGCAACAAGTTCAGAATTATGCGACCAGGCGTTGAAAGTTCCGAATACATCCCGGAATATAGCACCCAGGTACCACTTCTTCAGATTGATCTTTGCTCCAATGTCTACTCCAAAGCCCCAGGCATTGGCAAATTCACCTACTTTCCGGTGCACTATTTTAAAATTACCGCCCAGAGAGAGACCTTTTAATTTGGGAAATCTCCTGGCATAGGAAATGAGGAAAGCATAATCGGCCGCTGTAAAAAAACTGATGTTGTTATAGTTGATGGACCCGTTGGCATCATATAAATACCTAGTGTCGGGGATGTCATCTACCGCAAACCGGATAATTGATCCGCCTATGTGACTAAGAGAATCTATAGGTGTGGCAAAGCCGATATAGTCATAGTTGGCAATACCTGCAAAATAGGAAGCATGCATCAGGGATATTTCATATTTCCTGGTGATGTCAGTCAATCCTGCAGGATTCCAGTAGCTGCTGTTTACATCTTCCGTAATGGCTACCTGCGTGTTTCCCATGCCCATTGCCCGGCCTCCAACACCGAGATTCAGGAATTCATTGCTGTATTTTGGAGTATTATCCTGAGCGGAGAGAGGGGAGGTCGAGTATATCATGACCGAAACCACCAACAACAAATATCTCCTGACTACCAACATACAATATATGATTATACTCAACGGATAAAAATACGAATATGTAGGCAATTAAAAATGAAAAATCTTTAATTATGGAACAAACAAATATTGCATAATAATATAATAAAATAAAGATATTATATAAATAAATAAAGAATATTTAATACAAAGTAATATTTTTTAACTAGTACTTGGCCATACAAGGTACTTTCCCGTATATTAGCCTGAAAGAGAAATTTAAACAATGACCGATGAAAGTTGAAAATACACAGGTTCAAATGCGGAAAGGGATTCTGGAGTTTTGTATCTTGAACATCATTTCCCGTGGGGAAGTATATGCTTCAAACATGCTCGAGGAACTCACATCCGCCAGGATTATGGTAGTGGAGGGTACTTTATATCCCTTACTCACCAGACTACGAAAAGCTGGCCTGGTCGATTATAAATGGGTAGAGTCGACCTCCGGACCACCAAGGAAGTACTATAAATTGACAGACGATGGAAGGGACTTTCTTTCGAAGCTAGATGCCACATGGGGAGAATTGATGAATTCAACCAATAAAATTATATCAAAAAAAGACGCTAAATCAAAAACCCGTAAGAAATGAAAAAGAATATCAGTATAAATATCAGTGGTATAATCTTTCATATAGAAGAGGACGGATATGATAAATTGAAAGAATATCTGGAAACAATACACAGATATTTTTCTTCCTATGATGACAGCTCAGAAATTATAGCTGATATTGAAAATAGAATAGCTGAAATATTTTTAAGTAAACTTAAGGATGGGATCCAGGTAATAACTATTGAAGATGTAGAGGCTTTAATGGCTACAATGGGGGGAATCAAGGACTTCAAAGAGATAGAAGTAGAAGAGGAACCAGAACCTGCACCCCAGGAGAGCTATTCCGAAGGATCAGAATCGTACCAACGTGCTGAAACCAGAAGATTGTATCGCGATGAAAAACGTAAGATCCTTGGAGGTGTATTATCAGGTATAGCGTATTATTTTTCTATTGATTCGCTGTGGACTCGATTGATCTTTATCGTCTTGTTTTTTGGAGTATGGTTTTTTCCATCAGTTCCGGCTTTAATGGCCATTGCATACATCGTAATGTGGATCATAGTTCCTGGAACTTACGAACTGGATGATCAGAAGAAGGTGAAAAAGATGTTCCGCAACCCGGATGATAAAGTATTTGGTGGAGTTTCAAGTGGGGTAGCGGCCTATTTTGGTATAGATGTGATCATAGTCCGGTTGCTTTTTGTTGTACTTGCCTTATTTGGAGGTTCAGGTTTGATACTCTATGTAATTTTATGGATCATACTTCCTGAAGCCAGGACCATTACGGACAAAATGGAAATGCAGGGGGAGCCTGTTACACTCAAGAATATTGAAACAAATATCAAAAAGAGCTTAAAGGTGGAGGAAGGTGAAGAATCCGTCTGGATGAAAATTCTTTTATTCCCGTTCAGACTTATCGCCACTTTCATAAGTTTTTTATCCAAAGCACTGGGTCCAATAGCTATATTCATCATTGAGGCCATCAGGGTAATATTCGGAGTTCTCTTGGTTATCATTGCGATATCCATGACGCTTGCCTTGCTGATCACCGGCGGCGCTGCTCTTGGAATTTTTACGGGCACTTATTTTGTGGATTATGTAGATTTTCCTCTGGAACTCATCAGGCAGGATTTTCCAGTGCTTCCTTTAATCGCAGGATTTTTCGTCTGGTTGATACCTCAGATCTTCCTGGTAATACTGGGTGTTTCTGTGATCACCAAAAAACTGATCCTGAATGCTAAGATAGGATGGTCATTGTTTGCAGTCTGGTTAATCTCAGTGGTAGTATTAGTACTTACTATACCTCCGATCATTGGCAGGTATAGCCGTGACGGTGTTCATACAGAGGTTAAGAGGTATGATCTTACTGGGAAAACTGCCATACTGAACCTGACGCAAATAGGATTGGAGGACTACGATGTAACAACCTTAAAATTAAGGGGGCATGAAGACTCTGTCTACAGACTCGAGCAAAGATTCGAAGCCCGGGGGAGATCCAGGAAAGACGCCATCGACAATGCTAAAATGGTGACTTATAATGTGGTGGTGGATGATTCAGTATTTACTTTTGATTCAAATATACAGTTCAGTGATGAAGCAAAATTCAGGGGGCAAAAACTGGATATGATATTGTATATTCCTTACAATCATACTTTCATGATGGACGACGATCTTCGGTATATCCTCAGAAGTACCATCTATTCAAACGGATTCAGGGTATCTCAAATGGAAGGTAATACCTGGATGTTTACTGAAGACGGTCTTCAGTGCCTGACATGCACCTCCGATAGATCGAGTTCACAAAACACCCGTTCCTATGATTCTGATAATGGCGAGCGAATCAGCTTTGATTTCAGCGGATTTCAAAGTGTGGATGTCGGAAGTATATTCAATATTGAGATCCAGGCCGGATCAAATTGGGATGTTGAAGTAAGTGGCAGGGATCGGGATCTTGAAGACGTGGTGGTTAAAGTTACCAATGGAGAATTGGTCATCAATTTTAAAAAGGATATATCAAAATGGGACCGGAACCGGAAGGAGGTTAAAGTCCATATAACTATGCCTGAGTTACAAAGTCTGGATCTTTCCGGTGCAGCTAAAGGGAAAATATATGGATTTGACCAGCATAATATGGATATCAATCTTTCCGGTGCTTCGGTTACTGAAATGGATGTGGACTTAACAGAAGCAAATATTGATCTAGCAGGGGTATCGAGGTTGAATATATCAGGTACTGGTGAAAGTCTCGACGCAGAGATATCAGGTGCTTCTAATCTGAATGCTGAAGATTTTATGGTGGATTATGCAGTGTTGAATGTTTCAGGTGCATCGAAAGCCAGGGTTCATGTTAATAAAGAACTCGAAATTGATGCCTCCGGAGGCAGTTCTATTCGATATTCAGGCGATCCAATGCTGAAAAGTGACCGGTCGTCCGGAAGCTCAATTATAAAGGAATAAAAAGGTAAACACAAAATAATTAGACATGAGAGAAAATACATATAGAACGCACCAGAAAATTTTGGGTGCCGTCTTAGTTGCCTACGGTGCCTTGAATTTTACAGGAGGAATTGCATTGCTGGCCTCCATCAATGTTGTAAATATCTTCGTGGATGAAATAGAAGTAATCGAATTGGTAACTTTCGTGAGCGGTTTCATCGGTGGAGCACTTCTGCTTACGGCCATTCCGGCCATTATAGCAGGTGTGGGTTGCATACAGGAAAAAGAATGGTCCAAGATTCTGAGTTTGATTATGGGGATCATTTATTTACTATTCTTCCCGATTGGTACATTGATTGGAATATATTCGATCTGGCTAAACGCACAGACTATAATAAAAGAAAAGGAGCCCCGGTTCGCGACCGACCTTGTGAAGGAACCGGCGAACCAGGCATAAGGCCAAATTTTTTAATGTGAAGATGGCCCTGTGCTTGTTAACTAGCATATAGGGGATTTTCCTGATTAAGTTTCCACAGTGTTAATGTTGATAAATCTTCTGCCTGGTTCTCTGGCCTTGTGAACCGGGCAGTTTTTTTGCCTGCCCTTCTCATATTAGAATATAGAAAAGGATTATAAATAGAACAGTAGAAAGATCAGAGGGATAAGGATTCCCAGGCCCACAAACCATTTTCCTCTACCGGAAAGACCTTTTCTGCCTTGTAACATAAATAATCCACTCAGCGCCATTATAATCAGCCCGGCTCCGTATATATCTGCAAAATAAGTATATAGGAATTTAGGATTGTTATAATGTAAAAAATTGAATTCATAGAATACCGAACGCCGGCTTACCAGTTCCAGGTTCCCTTGTCCGGAAGTGAGGCTAAGTGTTACAGATCCCCCTTTTAAAAAGACTTTAAGGATATCCGTCCTGGGGTAATAATAGCTTTTATACTTGTTGTCAATATTCAGATAGTCGAGGACATCAAGCACCTCATCTTTTGTCATACCTGGTTTCAGGCTTTCTGCTTCCACCTGAACAACTTCATTTCGAATGTTATAGCTGGGATCCCAGTCATCGATATGGTTTAAGGCAATTCCAGAAATCCCGTATATTACGGACATGCCAAAAAAAAAGTAACCTATATCCCTATGCAGGATACGGTTAAGCTTTTTCCACTTCATGCAGTTAACTTGATTTAGTTGACCTCAAAACTAGTTCCGTCCACCCAATAGCTCACAAGTTGGTCCTGTCCGCTATCCTCCAGTCTTTTTCTCATATTGCTGATTTGCTCGGACTCCTCTGCACCTTCGCTGTGATCATGGTCTTCTCCCTTGCTGGCCAGTTCATTTTCCCATTTTGACAGATAATCTTCATCTATCACCTCCTTTTGTACTAATCCGGTTATTCGAACATCACTGCCTTCCAGTTCCCTCTGGAATTGAGTAATATCCCCGGTTGCTTCAACACGAACCATTTCATTTGTCGCAGCTGAGGTTAAATGCAATCTTTTACCGGAATGTTTGCAGACATGCGTTACCAGTCCTTCCAACTCGATCACCTTCCCGACATATACATCCGGATCATTCATCAGGTCAGCTACCAAAACTACGGTTTCAACTACCTCTGCATCAGCATTTTCAGCTGAAGTACTATCACTGCCAGATTTTTCATTACAGGCAAAAAATAGCGATATAAGAACAAAAAATAAGAATTTAATACTTTTCATTATTTTGGTATTTAATTTGAGTGTTAAATTACATATAGAAAATTTTTGAAAAGATGATAAACATCATGTTTTCCATTACAAAGGATTCATTATGAAAAATTTAAAAATTCTTAGCCTGATTTTGTTTGTGCCAATATTGATCATAAGTTGCAAAACCCCTCAATCCATGCTTAGTGAGGGCGTTTCTCAAGGCATTACAGGACAGGTAATATGGTATGAAGGTGACCTGATGCCGGGTATAGGAAAAGAACCCGCAGAGGGGACACCTATTCAGCGTGAGATCCTTATTTATGAAGCCACTTCTCCGCACCAGGCGGAAGTTCATGAAGGTCAATTCTATTCCGGATTGAAATCAAAACTTGTACAAAAGGCCATTTCCGATGAGGATGGCAGGTTTATAGTTGCCCTGGAACCAGGCACCTATTCCGTATTTGTCAAAGAACCTGATGGATTATTTGCCAATAGGTTTGATCAGGCAGGGATCATAAATCCGGTAACCATTAATCGCAATGAATTGGTCAATATACTGATCAAGGTGGATTATAAAGCTGCTTATTAATTTGGTTACAATAATTTATCCCTAACCATATTTCAGGAATTTTACTCCGGTAATTTTATTTTTAGGAAATTCAACAATGGCTTTTGATCCCCCTTTTTCCAATAATTCAAACTTCACTTTTGGATATCCTATTCCTCCCTTAAATGTATTATTCCCAAGGTAATTCAGACCAGCCACAACTTGGCCATTACGTTTCATAAACAGCATGTCATCATTTCTGTAAAACTCAATCAAATAATCATTATCCATTCTATAGATCCCTGTAATTTTATTATACACTTCATTCTCCAAAGGAATTTCTTTGTTCAGAACCACATCGAATGTTACTGTATTATTGTCGTCAGGATCTTTTGATATACTCAATATCCTGCTTATAGCTTGTGGTGAGGAGGCCGTCATATCTTTCTCAATGTACTTATCCCCTTTAAAGTAGATTTGTGTAATTAAGTCCTGCTGATTGGCAACTGAAACTCGCATGTGAATATGTGCAGGACGCCATGAGGAATTTTCATTATCCGGATTTACTTTATAAGGCACAGGCACAATCGTTTTAAATTCATACATACCATCTTCCGAGGTTTTCATGGCGCCACGGAAAAGATAATCATCCGAAGTATTGTCGTAATGTTGATCTTCATCGCATTGCCATATCTCTATTAGCGCATTTTGCAAAGGAGTTTTTCCATCTTCTTTATAGATAGTTCCGTTTAAGTTCAAAGGAACTCCCTTAGAATGAGGTGGGATAATATTGCTTTTTAATGGGGCATCAGGTCTATAAAAAGGACCAAGAATGTCAGTGGTCGTTGCTGAATCCCCCGTGTAACTTTTCCCGTTCCATTGTATTGAGCCAAAAGCGCTTATGCTGACAGCTATCAGGGATGATTTTTCAATAAATGTTCTTCTTTTCATTAGTGCAGTTTTATAATTTGGTTATTGTTTCATAGAGATATAATATTTCTTAAGTATTCTCCTTTATTAACTTTCACCATAAACCAGTTTTACTCTTTTATGAATAGAGAAAGTTTTTTGATATTCTGAAAAATACGTGGATGAAGGATTTCTGAAACAGGAACTTTTTATCATATCTCGAAATTAGATAATCTTGTAATGTAGGCCTTTCTTTCTTTAAAAGCAAAAACTAGTGTGCGGATGTAACTAATTTTGATATATAAACTAAACAATAAGAATGTATAGAACAGGTATTTATAAACCAATCAAATCACTACATTTTTAACCACTTTAAGTCGATAATAGACTTTTATCAAAAGGTATTGAACGCCCTTCCTTTGAGCTTTGGAAAGCCAGTTCAATGGCATGAATGTTCATTAAAGCTTCCTGTGGGGTCACCTTCAAATCTGCCCCGGTTCTTATAACTTCGTAGATATTATCATAAAAGGCCAGATAATTTCCGGGTTCTGATTCTACTTTCTTCACTACATGCTCCCCATTGATCTCTGTATTTAATGTTCCCCATAAAGCTTCTTCCTCCACTCCCCATCCGGGTGTTCCGGGCAGATCCCCAACTTTTAAAGCGGCTTCCTGTACATCCAAACCATATTTTACGAAAGATCCTAAGGTGCCATGAACAACAAACCTGGGATACGGTTCCCTTACCAGATAGGAGGAATGCAGGCGTACCTTCTCTTCCTTATACTGTAAATAAACCTCAAAAAAATCGTCTACTTTGGAATCAGCTCTCATACTCCGAATATCAGCAGCAACAGCATCCGGTGGCCCAAATAGAACTATAGCCTGATCAATTAAATGGGGCCCTAAATTGTATAACAGTCCGGATCCTGGCCCGGTCTCTTCTTTCCAGGTATTAGGTTGTATATAGTTTCTGTACCTGTCAAAGTTCCCATTAAATTCAACGATCTTCCCTAAAAGCCCTTCGTCGATAATTTCCCTGACAGTAAGAAAATCACTGTCCCATCGCCTGTTCTGAAACACACTTAAAACCAATCCCTTCTCCCGGGCCAGCTGTATCAATTCCTTGCCCTCCTCAATGGTATTGGTCATAGGTTTTTCGATCATAACATGCTTTCCGGCCTCCAGAGCCATCCGGGCATGTAGATAATGCGTATCATTGGTTGCATTTACAACGACAAGCTCTACTTCTGAATCCTGAATAAGTTCATCAATAGTTCGAACAAGCTCAATGTGTTCATATTTATCCATAGCAGTATCCTTTGTTCTCTGCAGGACAGATTTCAGGTGAAACCCTGGATGAACATTCAGTAAAGGACCATGAAATACCATTCCGGACATACCGAATGAGGTCATAGCAGCTACTATTTTTCTCTCTTTCTCCATTAAAATATCTTAAATATTAAGTTGATTACATTATTTCAATTTAGTCGTCTTATCGCTTTGAAACGCCTGATTAAAAGACAAACGATTGCACAGGCAATATAAGGTGGATATTCGAACTAAAATGCGCGCCAATAACCTGGTTTATTTTCCAAACATACTTACAAATTTTTCATATTCCCTATTTATCACAGAATCAATGGGTTCTACCTCATTGTATATATATATCCTGTATTTTAAGGTTACTGACTCATCTGCATGAAGAAAGAAGTTAAAGGATTCTTTTCCCCTGGTATAAGCCTGTGAACCAAAAGGATTGGCAGAAAACAGGCCATATTCCCTGGCATGCCAATGTGTAGGATGATTGGGATTCTCAGGATGGTCCATAATGATAATTCCAGCCTCTTCGCCATCAATATCTGTTCCAAGTCTGACCCATTTGGCACGTTGTCCCCAAACACCCGGACCTTCAATCCCCTCGCTGTTCAGGTAATGTCCCCTCGATCTGTTCCCATCATTAACTTTTACTTCAACAGGCACCATATTTTCATCAAATACTTCAATAGTATTTTCTCCCGGAAGTTCCATTGCTCGATTGACTCTTATGGCCATCATACCCTCTTTCGAATCTTTAAATAATACGTTAAGATCAGTGGCTGTCAGGGTAGTGATCCTGTCAATAGTCCTGACGTTTTCACTTCCCCGGAAATAATATTTGGTATTTTCTTCTAAAATTACCCTTCCATCAGGTCTTTCCCACTCAGCTGAAACTTCAAGATATCCAAAGTCATCCCCATTCTTGATCTCTTCAATTGACTCATGGAATATGGTGCCATAGTGGGGCTTTCGATTATCAGGAATTGAATCAGAGTTGTTCCAGAAATCAAGGCCATCCGTATCCCCATGGTTTAGCCACATCCCTACGTGATGCGGATGATCTATGCGTTCCCAGGGTTGGGGATTCAGGGGAAAACCCCTTGTTAGTGTCTTGCCGGAAGCTGTCGTCAACGGAAAGAGGACTGGTTTTTTTATGGATTCAGGATAAATGTATGCAGTGAATAATTGTTGATCAATATATACCTCGACTTTTTTATCAGCATCTTTCTTGATGAGCTTGATTCGTTTTTCCCCCTTTTTCTTTCCACTTCCTTCGCTATTTCTTTCTGTCGTCCCGCAGCTGATCAGGGATAATGTGATCAGTGCAATTATTATTCGTTTCATGTTAATTCTTTAAATATTAAAAAATTTATATCATTTGATAATCTTCAATCTCTGCACTTCGTGTAAAAAAGTATTGTAGTTTATAAAATTGATGAATTCAAAGCTTTTTTTAAAGCCATGCAACCTTTTTTTTTTAATTTACATCATTACACTGAACGCTTTTCCGGATGAGGTTGAAAATAAATAAGTCGGCAAGTTTAGAAGAGGTTGTCAAGGGATGTCGAAAACGAAATCCAAAGGCACAAACTGAGCTGTTTAACAGGTTCTCAGGACGATTTACCGGCATTTGCCGACGGTATGTTGGCACTGTTGACCAGGCGGAAGATATTATGATCAGTGGCTTTATGAAAATATTTGAAAAGATACATCAATTTAAAGGCGAAGGCAGTTTTGAAGCGTGGATGACACGCATTATGGTGAATGAGTCATTAAGCTTCATACGGAGGAATAAAAACATGTGGTTAAATGTTTCAATAGAAAGTGCCGACAAAGAACCGGACTACAAGATGGCCGACAGTCAACTGGATGCCGAACAAGCACTCCTCCTGATTGATGAGTTACCTATAGGATACCGTACTGTTTTCAATCTGTATGTGATGGAAGGGTATAGCCATAAGGAAATTGGCGAACTCTTGCAGATTACGTCAGGCGCTTCAAAGTCGCAGCTCAGCAGGGCAAAAGCTCGTCTTAAAAGTAAAATTCTTGCTTTGGAAGAAAAAATGAAAAAAAGAAATCATGGAAAGAAATAAAATAGAAAGTCTTTTTAAGGGTAAACTCGAAGGATTTACTATAGAGCCTTCCAATGAGGCCCGGGAAAGATTTGCCGGTAAGATACAGTACCAGAGACGGAGAGTAATGATAAAGAGAATAAGTATTGCGGCAAGTATATTGCTGTTAATGTTCGCTGGAATTTATTCTATAAGAATCTTTGAAACTGATAAGATTGACCTCAGTATGGGTGAATCATTTGATGCCGGGGATGGTTCTGAGATTGCTATACTTAATGAAGTACCCGGTCCACGATCAAATCCTCCGGAGCAAAATGAGAATCCCGCTTTGGACGAAGAAACAGTCATCAATATGGAATATTCCTCAACAAGGAACTCTGAACTAAGTACAGTCCGAAATATTTCCCAAAACGCTGAGGAAAATGAGATCAATAATATCGATCCGGAGGCCGGCGCTGAAGAATTTGTTGGTACGGATCAGGAATATGATGAATCAATTGCCAGGCAGGTAGAAAAAAGCACCTATATAGAATATTTTGTTGCCGATCCGGATATGTTGAAAAATGAACAATCCGAACATGTATCACCATCTGATCAGCAGGCAGAACCAATGAAGATCACCATTGAGTATATCGCGTCGGGAGATAAGAGCAGGCAGTCAGAGTCGAAACGAAGCAATTTCTATTCAAAATTGGATAATATGAAATCAGTGGATGAAGTTCTGGGCGATATAAGAACGTATAAAGACAAGCTCTTTGCCCTCGATTTTAAAAAGGAAGAAAAGATTAACAACGAAGAAAAATCAACAGAATGAAAACAATATTTACTACTATACTTATTTTCAGCACCATTATTTTATCCGCAGCTATTTCACCGGAACTTCCTGGTATGGTTGTTAAGGATACAGTGGTGATCAATTTTGGAAATAAATCCAAGATCATGATCCTGGTGGATGACCCTGCAGAACTCAAAAAGATCAGTGAATTCGACTTGAATAAAATGCTAAAGGACTTGAGCATTTCAGTCGATACCATGAACAACGATGAGCAATACCTGAAAATAGAAGATGAAACGGGTGAAAAGTACCTTAACGATACGAGTATTATTGTAGAGCAAGGTACGGTGATTGATGTGGAAGCGCTTAAGGAGGAGATCAAGGATGAACTCAGGGATGAGATGGAGACCGAAGCGAGGGAGGAGTCATCAAGAAAGAAAAAGGAATATAAGAGAACCAGAAGTTATTTTAATTTTGAATTTGGCATGAATAACTGGCTTCAGAATGGAAGGTATCCTAATGAAACCAATGCTTTATACACAGTAAGGAACTGGGGTTCCTGGTATGTTGCCCTGGCCAATACAAACCGCGTGCATGTGAGTGGGTCCTTCTACCTGGATTTTGGGGCCAATATCAGCTGGTATAATTTTAAGTTTCAAAATGACCGGACGCGGTTAGATAAAGCTGAAACAGAGGTCGTTTTTTGGGAGGACAATTTAGTACAAGGCCCGATTAAAAGTAAATTAACCATCAGTTACATTAACGCTACACTCGTTCCGGTATTCAGTTTTGGAAGATCGGGCAGGAAGCGTGATTTATTTAACTGGGATTATTACGATAAAGGATTCAGGATTGGTTTGGGAGGATATATCGGATATCGATTATGGAGTTTTACAAAATATACCTGGCGTGAAAGCGGCACTAAAAATAAAAATCATGAAAAGGGAGATTACTTTTTGAATAACTTCCGCTATGGTGCCCGGTTTATCATGGGATTCAGAGTTTTTGACATTTTTGTGAATTATGACATCAATACCATATTTATTGAGGATAGAGGACCCTCATTGAACGGACTTAGTTTTGGGATAATATTATAATGCTTGATTAAAAAATCCTATTTTATCTGAAGTTCCGGGAATCTTTAAATCTATTGTATTGTTCTGGTTCTTTCACCTATTTTTCTATTAAAACCATTTTTTTTATTTAAAGGGAACTTATTTTAATCAATATATGTTTCATATGTATTGATAGTAACATAAAAGGATACCCCGAAAAATATTATATTATTTAGTTATCTATGACAGCATCACCCACTGACATTTTTATTGGTTATGATGATAAGCTTGTATATGAAGGTATGGCCTCCATGTTGTATGCTAAACCTGCATATAACGTACTTGGGGGAGCAAAAAACGGAGACGATGTATTCAAACGTTTAAAATTTGAGAATCCGAAAGTGATCATTTTAGAATTGGGGATCCCCTCAACAGCCAATATAGAATACTTGAAAATAGTTAATGTCAAACATCCGATTCCTAAAACCATGCTGATTTCCTCAATATGTAATAATGGAAACATCAGCAAAATTATGGATACCGGAATTCAATCTTTTATGCTAAAAAGCTGTAGTAAAGAAGACTTTTTTAATGCCTTATCCCATCTGGATGACAATAAAAAATATTACTGCTCTACCATTACACAGATGCTTCTGAAGGAGTATCATGATATGAAAGATAAAGAGAACAGTTTGCTTACACAAAGGGAGCTAGATGTACTGAGAGGGCTTGTAAATGGCAATACAAATAAAGAAATCTCCATCAATCTTAATATCAACGAATCAACGGTAAAAACGCACAGGAAGAACCTCATGAATAAAGTAGGAGCTGGGAACTTATTTTCTCTTGTAAGATATGCTTGCAGAAATAAATTAATTGATTTCGGAATGGATTCCTTTTGTTTGGGTTGTCCATACAGGCAATGACATAGTCTTTGTAATGAATTTTCATTTCCCTCAATAGATTAGATAGTATTCTACTAATCAGGCCCCGCTATATTAATTATCCGAATTGTGTTCCCCTAAAGTTATCGATTTTTGTCTGATAAAATGATCAATGATCGGCTTTTGTTGTATTGATTCTGAATTTCTAAAATTATAGATTTAGCATGATTGAGAAATGCGGGAAATACCCGTCTTAAAATTAATTCACACATAGAAAAATTAACCTAACAACAACAGTCATGAAAAATCTTATAGCTTCTTTATTCATATTGTTGCTTTTTGCAAGCATCGGATGTAATCCTGATGATGAGCTTTTGCAAAAACGATCCCATAGTGAAGTCAATCCTTCAAACACGTCAACCGGATTATTTGCTGATAATTCAGCAGATAAAGAATTAGAACTTTTTGGCGGCAAAGAGATTTGTGGACAAATTATCGAAAAACCCATGTTGTCAAATGGCAACTTTATCGGGGGGAGTTTATTTATTGCTAATACCGAAGACCAGTTGTTATTTAAGTTTGTCCCTGTGGAGGGCTGGCAGATCACTGAAGTTAATCTATATTTTGGAAGTCTCGTAGAAATCCCTGCTTCACAAAGTGGAAATCCACAATTTTCAGAATTCGCGAATACATATATATATAATCCACCCCTCCCAGAGGTTTCTATTCCTTTCGATCTTTTAGATATAGAAATCGAAGATGATGGGAATATAACCATCGTTGCGCATGCAAAAATAACTGACGGTGACGAATTGGATCCCGCAGTAAAGTCGATCATTGCACAGTGGGATGATGATGACTTATTATTTTTGGGCCCTCGAAGGGGGGGTGGTTTTTTATATGAGATACAATCCTGTGACATTGATCCGTATGGCGCCTCAGGAGATGACGATGCAGTTTCGGGAATGGAAGACGAATTACTGGTTGATCCTTTATGCGTTAATCCTGATCAATGGTCTTTATTTAACAAGAAGAATGATCCGGATCAGGTAGAGATTTTGGGAGAGGTTGAGTTTTCCACGGATGCTGAAAACATGATTTTTTCATTTTCTGTAGAACCGGATTGGATGATCTCATCTATTCATGTAAACGTTGGAGATTTTGATGGCGATCAATTCAACGCGAGCGGCAACGTTCCAAAGGGCAGGTATGATTTCAGTATGTCATATGAACCAGCAGAGGTGGCCACTATAGAGGATCCGCTTGAATTTCCTGTTCAATTGTTAGAGATAGAAGAAGACCTTGATGAGAATGGTTGTGGGAAGTTCTATGTGCAGGCTACTTTATACCAGGAAGTATACGAAAATGATATCCTCATAAGTATTACTCAATCTGTTTCTATAGCCTGGTCAGAAAATCTCAATGCAAGTAGCCGGCATGGAGGAGGATCCTTAGCTGGCGGATCCCAAGGAGGAGGAAGTGGTTCTCAAGGAGGTGGCTCTGTTGATCCAGCCAGTATGATCTTGTGCCTGGATGTTTGTACAACTGAGTGATTTTTATTTGACAACTGATAATAAAACAAATTATTGAATGAATTGGTATGGAGAAATTATATTGCTTCGATCCAGAGCATTTATACATAATCCATTTCTAAAATTATCTCAAAATATTAAATACCGCTGAGACGCTAAGAAACATTTGGTATAAAATAAATCCGAATTAACTTATGATGTAAATGAATCAATATTGAAATATAGTAAATCATCCATAATATTCTGATCCAATTATTTTTTATTATTTACTCCTTTATATTTCACTTGTTTAAACTGACTATGTTATAGCGGTTGAATCAGTTCGCTTAATTGAGTTATTTAAGGTTAGAAGGGCAGACAAAAAGTATTATCCCACTCAACTATTTAATTATTTCTCAGGTACAATTTTAGTTTATCAGAATATAGATTCAAGCCAGAAAAGATAGCCTTCTAACGTATTGATTACCAGTGTATAAGAAATTATATTTAGTTTGAGGAAATTTTTCACTTATTACATACTTAATCCAAGAAAGGAGGTTGCCTTAAAGTTTTTAATCGAATTTTTCAACCTTTAAAAAACCTAATCATGATGCCCAAAAAATTTATTCCAAGCATATTTATTATATGCACTTGTTTGCTTTTTACTCAATGTGAGAAAGAAGAACTGCTAATTGATGATACCAGGGTCGAATCGCTTGCCCAGGGTAACATCCATAACAATCACATGAAAAAGCCGGAAGGTGCCGGCAACTGCCTGTCATTCCCGGTTATCTGGGCGGAAGGAGTGGCAAAGACACTGCGTGTCAATCCCGGTGTTGATCCTTACCTGATAAATGGTGAATGGTGGTACACGTGGGGAACCAACGGGTCAGATCCCAATATTACACCGGCCAGTTGCCCTCCCGATCCAGATGCTGATGATCCAGTACTAAATCCAGATCAACTCGAATTGTGCGACGATGGAATACCAGGATCAGTAGATTTAACCATGATTGCAGGTGAAGAAGTGGCAGAAAATCCCTTGCCTCTTGCAAAAGCATATCTCCAGAAAGATCCGGGTAATTTCTGGGAGGCTCAAATCTTAGATCTCTCATACTTACCAGTAAATGTTGACAAGGTCGATTGGGGAGATAACCTGGAATCGGTTGACTGGTATACCAGGTCTCAGGTACGGACGGAGTTGGTTTTATTCGAAGATTTTCCAAGTACAGATCCTGAAGCTGGTACTGAATGGCTCGAATATCAAATGCGTCATACCAGTGGATGGGGTATTGATGAAGTGCATGGAATGGCAGCTGATTTGACTGATGTACCCATGCTGGGCGATGGAAATCAAGCCACGGTATACTCTACCTGTGCCAGGTTGACAATACAGAAATTTCTGGATGATAATCCTGATCCTGAAGACCCATTACTGACTTGGGATGATGTAAATGGAGAATGGACTGGAGAGGGTATAATTAATCCAGCAATTTTCAATATGGCAGTACATGAAGCCGAGGATGGACCAGGCTATTACAACGCCGAGGTCAATGTAAAAGGTAAGATCATTTATGGTTATACCTGGAACGTCAGAAGGCTCCACGATGACTATGGTGGGACAGCTGCAGGAAAATACCGTATTACTTTCAGTTTTGATACTGACTGTAATGGTACATTAATAAATACTTTTTTTGATGGATCAACTATCATATTAATCCCTGAAGAGGAAGAAGTCATTACTCAAGTGGCCTTGGCTGAGAGCGAGGACGATGGAGAAGGAGGTGGAGGAACAGGCGTACTACGAAGTGACCTGAACCTTACCTATATGGATGTTAACATCCTCGAGAGAAGCGGCGGAGGAGGAGGAGGAGGCGGAAAGCCTAGTGGTGGCGGCGGTGGTGGAGGAAATGGTGGAGGAAATGGAGGCGGAAATGGCGGTGGTCGAAAGTAAATTTATTTGTCCGCTGACAAAATCTTGATCCTTTAAGTGGATTAATGGGTTGGCAGGTCCTTTTGATCTGCCAGCCTATCCAATTCTTTAAACCGTTGGTTCGATAAGTTTTTCGAATTTTCCAGGCAGACCACCGAATCAACGACATTTTTATTTAAAAAAATTGTTATAAAAAGCCCAAATAATAACAAGTTTAACTCATCCCAAATTGCAAGAAAATGAAAACGATTATAAAAATTCTTACTATTGGTTTCCTGATTACAATGACTATCGGTTGTATGGAGGAAAATATTTCACCGTTATCAGATTTAGAATTTGTTTATGGAGAGGCTTCCAGTCTTTCGACAAATAAGGTCAAAGCAAAGTTAGGAAAGCAATCGAAAATTACTGGCTTTGTTCAAATTGAATGGAAGGGAGGAAATGGAGGGGATAAAGGAAATCAACCAGAAGAAATGCTCGCTTTCGCCGGATTTGAAGCTTTTGAAGGGACAGAAAAGAAGCAGGTAAAAGGAACTTTTGTTTATCAGGTGCTCAAACCTGATCTTACCATTCACCGTGAGATCACCGCTGAACTAACAGGCGCAATTATCGAAATTGTTGATGAAAAACATAAGGCATGGTTTGTAGGTGAAGTAGTGTCAGATACCAAGGGGTGCACAGGCGATGGCCATGGCGGTCATGATTCTGGCTGCCAGGGCGGTTCATGTGGTGGTCACGATCCCGGCGGCCATGATGGTGGTTGTTCTGGTGATGACGGAACAGACCATACAGATGGGGGTTGTTCCAATCCAGACCATGACGATACAGATCATACCGACGGTGGTTGCACGGATACGGACCATACCGACGGTGGTTGCACGGATACGGACCATACCGACGGTGGTTGCACGGATACGGACCATACCGACGGTGGTTGTACGGATACGGACCATACCGAC
>CAYMFU010000287.1:0-19924 GCA_964389805.1 uncultured Roseivirgaceae bacterium
CAAATAACATATTTGGAGTGAAAATAGTTGCTCCGGCGGCAATTGCAGCAGAAGTCTTAATCATATTTCTTCTTTTCTGATCCATGTTTACTCTTGATTTTCTTTAAAAAAATTTATTCTCTAGATGTACAAACGGGTGACTAATCCCTGAACTTAATTAAAACAAAAATAATTACAACAATACACGTCTAAATGATCCTAAAACCATAAAAAACAGACAAAATTGGTATAATCTCCATATATACGGTATGATTGTTTAATTAACTTTATTTTATTTCAAAGACCGATACGACTGCAGCATGATCGGACGGGAACATAACCGGGTGATCATCTACAATTTTTGATTCCACCAGGCTTAATTTGCTACCCTGATAATATATATAATCTATACGGTCGCGCAGACCATATTTATCGGATGAAGTTGCAGCCCGTGGCGTCCAGGTAAATCCGGGATCTTTGAGAGGATCGATATGAAGCTCCCTGAAACTATCAATAAATCCTACATCAACCATTTCAACACTCACCGGCCAGTCAATTTCATATCCAGAATGAATTTCTTTTGTACGATTTGTCCAGTCAAGATGAGAGCCGCTATTGAAATCCCCAGACATTATAACAGGTACATTATCAGCCGTTTTAAGCAGTGGTACAATTTCAGATAAGATCTCTTTTATTTCGCTATGCCGGGTTTCTGATTCAGCATTAATAATCTGTTTAGCTGATTTCCCTTCTTTCATGGAATTGGAATAGTCCGGGAGATAATGAAGCCATGTGTTCAAAAATACCAATTCTTCTCCATGGCCTAAACGTATTCTTGCTCCTCCGAAATTAAATGGTTTAAAAGCCTGTATGGTTTCGATAATAGGGAACCTGCTTAATATAGAAAGATTAGAACTGATCAGGTAATAATAGTATCCAAGGGAATCAGCAATTTCCTCTCCAGAACCATACGTTTCTATGAGCCCGATAATGTCTGCATTAGACGACCTGATGGTCTCTATTACACGCTTCAGTCCAACTGCCTGACCATATCTATGCCCCCCATGCCATATATTCCATGCCATGATCTTAATTTGTGAAGGTGATTGTCCTTTAGCCCGGACCTCTTTTTGGGCAAATTGAGTGTAACTTGAGGAAACTTCCAGTGGGGATATAATTCGGTTCCATATCTTTACTTCATCAATATATCCATTAAATGCATGCCATTGACCATAAGACCCATATTCCCATTTTTCATCCGTCCCACCAATTACCAGCCTTGAATCACTATCCAGGTCTCTTATTGCAGAGATATTGATTATGGCTACATTCCTGCCATCAAAAAACAACCAGGCTTCTTGTTTCCGATGGTCCAAAGAAAACGACAACAGATGCCATTTACCATCGTTTATTTTTTGCCGTCCGGGCATTGGCATATATTCCATCCTGTTTCCGCCATCATTCAAAACCAGTGCCCAGGCTCCATTTTCCTGTGTAGTCATCTGCCAGCCTGATTTATCGGTTTCATCAGTAGTCATATTCCCGGCAATGGGTGTCCCCATTATTGCCCCTGGCACAGTTTTCACCCAAATCTGAAAAGAAAATGAGGTTGAAAGATCGTATTTTGCAATAGAAGCAGCTTCAATTATGACCGGAGATCGCATGGAAGCATGTTCTGAAAGATCAAGAGCCTTTCCAGAAATGCCTTCCGAATACTTGGGACGTTGAAGATCAGTTACGTAAACCGCATCTTCTTTATTAATCAATGGCTTTACAGCGATTTTTTCTGCCGGTTCCAAAGGCAGAT
This sequence comes from uncultured Roseivirgaceae bacterium, assembly GCA_964389805.1. Classification (GTDB taxonomy): domain Bacteria; phylum Bacteroidota; class Bacteroidia; order Cytophagales; family Cyclobacteriaceae; genus JAGTVG01. The sequence continues at coordinate 1,787 of CAYMFU010000287.1, forward strand.
ACAAAACCGGTTCCTGGGCTGAACTATCCTGTATTACATTAAAATATAAAAGGGCAAAAACTAAAAAATATATATTCCGCATAGCTTAATCATTGATTTGAGAACTTAAAATTAAATCCAGATATCCTTGGCACGATGGGGTCGTTAGCTGCTGTTTCCGGGCCGTCCATTTCATCTGGTCCAGGGCCTACAAACTCTGTGGATTTTGGTTCCAAGGATAAAAATCCGGTTGGATCAATTTCAACAAAAGTAAATAAAGGATCTTTATACGGAATAGTGTATTTAATCCAGGGATACTTTTCGTCTATTTCCTTACTGTAACGTACATATTGAAAATCATCGCCAACCCACCGGTATGATGCACTATTGATTTGAATATAATAGATATCATTTATTTCGGTCATATAATCTGTGTGGTGATGCCCGCTGAAACAGGCAACAACTTTATTATTACCTTCTGATTTATTGGCTTCCTCAAGGATTTGCCTCATTTCCAGGAAATTGGTTACCCCTCCTTCTTCATTTTCAATTGTTTGATGTGAAAAAACAAATGTATTCAAATCAGTTTTTTCAAGATCCTGGCGTAGCCATTCCTGTTGTTCACTATTAATAAACCGGTTGTACCCAGACCATGGCTTGGGATTAGGATCATTACCATCCAGAATCACAAAATGAGATCCATTATGATCGAAGGAATAATATCTTTTTTTCATCCCCCAGAATTCCATGGTTTCTTCCCTGGAAAATCCTCCATCCATATCGTGATTGCCAAGAATATGGTAAGATGGCCCGTTATAATTCCCATAGATATCCAGTAATTCTTTATTCTGTTTTTTAGGAATACAGAAATCTCCCATTTGTATGATAAAATCAGCTCCGGTTGCATTGGCTTGCCGGATAAAACTTATCAGTCTTTCTTTTCCATCATGCATAATATCATGATGAAGATCAGCGATAAGACCAATCCTTAATTTATTTGATGGTGGCTCTTGTCCTTTTGAATTTGTCCATGGTAGAACAATGGCACCGCTGATACATAGAGATTGATAAATAAATTCTCGTCGATTTATATCTTTTTTTCCCATGATAAATTATTTAACTAACAGGGCATTGAAATGATAAACACGGCAATTAATATGAAATAAGTCTTGCTTACTGAACAAAGCTTATTCCAAAACTGCAATCTAACTTAAAAATAATAATAAAATTTCCTTATGTTTTAGATAAATCTAATTATTATAATCAAAAAAAAGTGAGATGATTTTTATCTGAATATATTCAAATTTTGGTTAATAAGGGACCTGATAACTTTCAATATTCGGATTTGTCAAAAAAGTTGAACTTTGCTTATAAAAAAGTAATTCTATATATTTATTCCGTAATCACAAATATTTGTAAACACATCCTAAAAATACAAACCCTTATGATTGAGATCATATTTATCAATCATATCAAATGAATATCTTGGGGCAATAATTTTCAATTTAAATCTCAATAAAATGAAACAACTGAATAGCTTAATTTTTATCACACTGATCACTTTTTTATTCACAGCATGTGGAGGAGGAGAAGACAGCAACAAAGAATCATCCAGTTCAGCCGGGGCTGAAATCAAAGGAGGGCAGGCTTCCGTTCAGGACGATCTTTCAGCAAAAAATATTGTTCAGATCGCAGCCGGTTCGGAAGATCACACAACACTTGTGACAGCGATAATGGCTGCGGGAATGGCTGATGTCCTGGCAAATCCAGGACCTTTGACCGTTTTTGCACCGACAAATGAAGCTTTCGCCAAATTACCGGATGGAACTGTCGAAAATTTACTAAAGCCAGAAAGCAAAAAAACATTGATGAGGATCATAACTCATCATGCGACACCTGGCACTTATACGATCGAGGATTTAGAAGACGGTATGATGTTGGGACAAGCTACTGGTGTAAATATTAATGTTGAAGTGATCGATGATGTATATTATGTAGGCGGTGCTAAGATTTTGGGTTCAGTTGATGCTTCGAATGGTGTTGTTCATGTGATTGATGCGGTATTGCTCCCACCGGAGTAATAGGGATAAAATCATATAAAGAGACCTATCATATCCCATGGCAAGTAGCTGTGGGATTTTTTTATTATGACGCTTTCAATCTAAGTCAAATGTTAAAAAGAGGCTCAGATAGCTTCTTAAAAATCTTTTTTAGCACTTCTTCTGATTATAAAGAAAACGGGCCAAACGGTCCAAACGATTAGGGCCGAAATTGATATTAGCATACCAGAACCGGTGCCAAAAAATTTATTAAAAACAGCACCTGTATAGCCCATTAATGCTGAAATATCCAGTTCAAGCATGATGAGGATCCTGCTTAAATCAACCGGATTAAGTAGCGATAATATAATAGCAAATTTCTCAATGGGATATGATTGCAAGAATAACAACAGAAGTAAAAACACGCCATCATAGATAAAAACCATAAAAAGCCAAAGCAAGATGGCCATTCCAAAGCCTTTTAACCTATTTTCATTAATCAGGGCTATATAAAATGATAATGCGGTAAAAATAAATGTGAGGAAGACTCCTGACATCAACAAGATCAGCAAACTTCTGATCTGTCCGGTAAAAGCTATTCCATAAATGACAAATGGCATACCCATCCCAAGAATTAGACTCAGTGAAAGAGAAAGACTGATGCCCAAATACAAGCCCATGAATAATTTTTTTCTTTGAATCGGTTGTGCCAGTAAAAGCTCGATAAACTCCCTTGAATTATAAAAATTCATAATGCCAAATATGGTCCCTATCAAAGGAGTAAGAATAAAGGTAATGTTCATTAGGCTGACTATGGCTTTTGAAACGTCATTGCTTAAATACAGCAATATCATCCCTGAAATAAAATAGAATAGGAAATAGATGATGCTCCATCTACTTCTGATCAAATCAAAGAAGCTATATTTAAGAATCTTTCTCATTCTCCTTTTCTAAGATATTAGCAATAGCTTTTTCAAGGCTTTTTTCTTTTTCAGCCTTCAGCATTTGTGCAAAGGTACCCTCGAAATAGATCTTCCCTTCCAGTAAAAAGATCAGTTCATCCGCCATCTCTTCAACGAGGCTCATTATATGGGTAGTGACTAAAAATGTCTTACCTTCTTCCTTTTCTCTTATGATCAATTCTTTCAATCTGATTAGCGCAATTGGATCAAGTCCAGCGGTAGGTTCATCCAGAATATACAATGGACAGTTGAACATGAATGTCAGAACAATGTTTACTTTTTGCCTTGTACCCCCGGAAAGTTGCCGGAGTTTTTTATTCAAGAAATCTTTAAGATCAAATTGATCAATCAGATCATTATAGTTGCCTTTTTCATTTCTTACTTCTTCAATGAGCTTGAAAATTTCGAAAACCTTTAAATTCTCTGGAAACCTGGCAATCTGAGGAAGATACCCAATTTCTTTTCTATACATGTAGTCATTTAAAATCACTTTACCGTTAACAAGAATTTCACCACTTGATGGCAGGACTAAGCCCAGAATAGATTTTATCAATGTCGTCTTTCCGGAACCATTCGGACCCAATACTGCCGTGATCTTTCCCCGGGATAGGGAAAAGTCAAATCCCTTTAACACTTCCAGTTTGCCGAAACTCTTCCGGATTCCTTTTATTTCAATCATAAATATTCAGCTTCATCCTTGGCCGATCATCCGATAGTGATTGTGGAGTCAGGACGGGCGCGACCCTTTCTGCAATATTAAGCATATCTATGAAAAAACTTCGTAAAAGGATAATTGATTCAGGTACTTTAGATATCAGATAGGAAAATAAACGGACTGGTCTGTGGGGTACATCCCCTATTCCATCTTTGTCAAGGTCATACCCGGAATATTGGTCCCAGTAATTGTCATGAAAATCATTGGTGTTTCTTTTCCCATTTGTCGTAAGGTCAAAAGTATTCGAAATAAAGTTATTATAGGCTATTTCGTTATCCATACAACTACTGAAGATATTCATGGCCCAACCATTTCCTCTAAATTCGTTATTCAGGATCTTTATGCGGTTAGATCCGTCCGCAAAAATCCCGATGGTGTTGTTCCGAAAGACATTCCCTGATAACTCACCATCATAGATCTCCTTAAAAAGCAGACCATAATTGGAGGATCCCCAATTATCAATAAAATGGTTGTCTTTCATAATAATGTGATCTGAAAACATAACAGCCACGCCTGTACCATTGTTTTTAAAGACATTCCCAATATAATTGTCATGATTGGAAAACATAAAATGCAATCCATATCTGATGTTTCCTTCACTTACATTATTAATAATTTTACTTGATTCAACAAATTCAAAATATATCCCATCCCGATGCCCGCTGATCTGGTTATTTTCAATCAATATATTCTCGCAATACCAGAGGTGTATTCCATTCCCTGAATTCACTTCATTCTCCGCTTTACTTTTAAGGCGGTTATTTTTCAATATTATGTTGTTTGATTTTTTCAGGTATATGCCGAAATATGTATCCAGCAATACATTATCCTCAAGAATACAATAGTCTTTATTATCAATTTTAATTCCTGCCCAGTCTTTTATAAAAGAGAAACCAACATTTTGTACCTGAAAGCCTTTAAAGAGAACGCTATCGGACATTATAGTAATAATTTCAGCCTGATGGTTACCATCAATAACCGGAAGGTTTTGACCTATTAAATATAGAGGCTTTGTTATTTGTATATTATATTCAAGGTAAATCCCTTCATGAACCAAAATGGTATCATAAGGAGAAGCCATATCTATTGCCTTTTGAATGGAGGAAGTTGGGCCGTCCATACTTACATGGATAGTAGAAGAAACAGCAAATTGATTTACAATAAGCCATATCAATCCACTCAGAAGCATGCCCTTAACAATCATAAAGTTCTATTTTACTTTTTGAATTCTCTTCTCAGATTGGCCCAATCCAGTACGGTCCCGGAATTCTCTTCCTGGTTCCTGGTAGCCAATGCAGTATCCTTAAACGGATTTATGAACATACCCATAGGGCTTGGCATATTTTTACTTTTCAGGAATATGCATTCATGAACGTCGACCAATTCACCTGGTGCATCCAGCGTATTGGTCAAAATATACTTGAGTTCTGATTCATCTTCTATTCTGTCGTCCAGATAATTAACCATACATTCAACTGCATCAAATTTGTAAACCTTCCCTTTACGAGTTACGATCTCAGATCCGAATCGCTGGTCGACAATCGACATCCTGCAGAACTCACACATATCCGCACCATAAATTATAGGTTGACTTTCCGGATTGCATGCCAACAATAATAGAACCAATAGTATTGTATAAATGTTCAAATATCTACTCACACCTTGAGCCATTAAGCACCTTTTGCACCTTTACCTTTAAGATAAAAAGACAGAAATGAAGAAATCAATGGAATAGCGATAAATATTGCTCCAAAATATGGATAAGATATCGCATTGAAATTTAAAAGCATTTTCGATCCAATAAGTGGTGGCTGATAGGCTTGTCCGGGTACTTTTATGGGGGCATCATCAGAAAGGTTATGACCATAATCGTACTCCCAAAGGTAGAAATCATATATACCAAGAGCGCCCAGGATCAATAATATAATTCCCCATGTAATCCAAAGTTTCCTGTTATTGATAAATCCAAAAATGATCCCCAGAATTGACATGCCAATAATAACCATAGGGAAAAATTTTAGCTCAGGAATTGATTCCGGCTCTATCATTTTCATTCCTACATAATGGTTAAGGATATTTATATTTTGTAATGTTCCCGGTTCATCGCCACCCAACTTATTGACCCAGATATACATCGTCACTCCTTTAGGATATTGTGGTGCTTCAAGCGTTATTCTCCAGATCGGAGATAGAAAGGTCCCTAAGAGTGCTACTGCCCCAATAATAAATATGATCTTTGGAAGATTCCGCATTAGTAATTGTTGGTTAATAGTTAAAAAATAAATTTAAAACAGGCATCAAAGCTATATAGCAATGATGCCTGAAATTTCAAAGGTTATAAATACTATTTATTCTTACTCTCCAAAAACGTCATCATCTAGACTCCAGGACATCTTAATATTCGAATTTCTAGCTGAAACCCTTATATATCCCTGCATTTCCTGGTGTAATGCTGAACAGAAATCCGTACAGTAGAAAGGATACACACCTTCTGCTTTTGGTTCCCATACCAGTGTTTCAGTTTGTCCTGGCATGATCAGAAGCTCAGCATTTTGTGCACCCATCACTGCCAATCCGTGAGGCACGTCCCAATCCTGCTCCAGGTTGGTAATATGCCAGAACACTTTATCTCCAACTTTTATACCTTCTATATTGTCAGGAGCAAAATGACTTCTAATCATGGTTGCATAAATATGTACTTCATTTCCTTCCCTAACAACTTTTGTATCTGCCTCAGTGAGGGCTTTATATGGGTGCTCATTTTCTTCAAGCGGGAAAAACTTAACCTGACGGTCAATGATCTTTGAAGCAAGAATACCCTGTGCATAGTGGGGTTCTCCCATGGTCGGGAAATCCAATAATAGTTCCATTTTATCACCTGAGATATCATACAATTGTGCTGAATGCGCCATTTCCGGCCCAGTAGGCAGGTACCTGTCTTTAGTTATCTTATTCATTGCAATCAGATACTTACCATCTTCCCATGGCTTCATAGAACCTCCTCCAGGAATGCTCAAGTGACCTATGGAATAATAAGCAGGAATTCTATCCACCACTTCATAGGTTTCAAGACTCCATTTCACGACTTCTGAGGAAATGAAGAAGGATGTATACCCATGGCCTCTGCCATCAAATTCTGTGTGTAATGGTCCTAAGCCACCGGATGAAACTGTTCCTGCAACAACAGCATCAAAATTAATTACCGGAATACCATCAATAACTTCGTCAAAATTCTCTGCTTCTATGGCTGCCAGCATTTTTTCAAACGAATGCACAGTCAAATCTGCCGATAACTTACCACTTCCCACTATAAATTCACCGGTTGGGCTAACATCAACACCGTGTGGTGATTTCGGAGTTGGAAGGTAATATACCAATCCAGGACATTCTGAAGGGATCAATACCTTAACTCCTTTTTTCAGTGTAGAAGTTGCCATATGGGTATGATCATCATAATAATTATGATAATACTCTGAAGGCCATTCCTGGAATTTACCCTGAGCAAGATACTCTTCAGCTTTCTTCCAATTTACAGCAGCAATATAATCTTTATCATATTGAGATGCATTTTTCTCCTTAAGTGTATTTTCCCTCTCGACGTTGTAACTTGTAAAGAAAGACCAGCCATGAGAAACACCTTTGCCTGAGTGGGCCAGATCATAATCATATCCGGGTGCCAGGATCTGGAATGCAATATCCATGCTGCCTGGTTCCTGACCTCCACTGATAAAGGTAAAGGTACCCTTGAAGTTCTCTTTATAACTGTTGATAGGAACATCCTGTTGAGGAATTGGAACACTGAATCTTGTACTTGCAACCAGGTATTCCGTATTCTGAGTAGGATACGGAGATGCGTGGCAACCTGCTGAGTTCGGGATCTGTATGATCTCCGTGGTCTCAAAAGTAGACAGGTCAATCCGGGCTATACGAGGTGTATTATTGCCATTAATAAACAAGAAATTACCATCGTGCTCTCCATTCGTTTGAGATAATTTCGGGTGGTGGGAATCGTCCCAGGGCACAAAACCAAAAGTGGTCATCAGCATTGGTTTTGTTTCCTCATTAAACCCATATCCTTTTTCAGCATCCACACTAAAAACAGGAATGGTCTTTAGTAATCTACCAGATGGGAGGCCGTGAACCGTCACCTGTCCACTGAATCCTCCGGAGAAAAATTCATAATACTGGTCATAATCTCCCGGGGCTACATAAACTTTTTCAGCGACGCTGGCATTGCTTAATGCACCACCACCATTATTCCCGTTGCCACAACTCGTGTACATAAAAATTGAGGCAATTAGGAGACAAGCAAAAATAATAGTATTTGATCTCATGATATTACTTTTTATTTATAATTAGGTGTTGTTATTCCAATGTTCTAAAGAATTCCAAAACTGCCCGTGCGTCCTCTTCCGTCAATCCCTGGTTGGCCATTACCGTATTATACTTCATTAAAAGGCCCCTTCCTATAGGATCAGTCTTGGCCATTTCCTCCGGATTAAGGATCATGTTCATAATCCATTCCGGGGTTCTTCTCTTAAAAATCCCTTGTGGGGCGGGACCTAGTTTCTCTTCTTCCGGGGTATGACATGCTGTACATTTCAATGTGTAAATCTCTTCTCCAGTTTTTGCTAATTCAGCATTGAATTCTCCCATTGTGACACTTTTTACAGGTCCAATTCCTTTCTGATTTTTCCAATCAGCTACTGCCTCATCAAATGTGAGTGGTTTAGCCATCCTCTGTGGGGCAAACTTACCTTCATCCTTACTGCCTGATCCTCCTCCGCATGCACTCATTATTATCACAGTCAATATGGCGAAAAATGTTGATTTCTTTACTATCATGTTATATAATTGAATTAAATAATGATTTTAGTTATGAAGCGAAATTAGAATTAAATCATATACCTGCTTATGATCTCAATCATAATAAAAAACTAGTAAAAGAATAGTTATTAAAACCCAATATATAGATAAATATTGATTAGTTCAAAAAGATCTTATGCTGTTTTATTTCAAGTCTGCCTTCCTTTTGTAATTGTTTCACTGTCCTGATCACAGTTTCCACCCTGAGACCTGTCATATCAGCTAATTGCTGCCTGGTATAGGGAATGCAAAACTTGGACTCATTTTCGATTTTCGTGTTATCACGAATGTATTTCAATAAAGTCATGATAACATGATCCGGGCAATAGGAAGAAATTTCTTTCAGCAGGATCGCTTTGTACCTTAAACGGTTTGATAATAAGGAATTGAATTTTTTATGGATATCGAAATTTTCCTGCAGCAACTCATAGAATACCTCCTTTGGTAATCTAGCAATTTCAGTTGTTTCTGTGGCAATTGCATTATTAGGGTAGGCAAAGTCCCCAAATATTGCAGGCTCTCCAAAACTTTGTCCTGTCTTAAATATGCCCTGAATAAACTCCTGTCCGCCTTCACTGAAGCTTGACATTTTCACTGTACCGGATATCACCTGGTAATAATGTAAAGCAGGATCCTCTTCGAGAAAGATATATTCGTCTTTCTTGACTTCAAAAAAATAAGCGTTTTTATCTATAAGAAGTTCTTTTGGGATAATCATCTACCCTAATCTACTATACCACAATTTCCAAATATTATTGATTTTTTTAATAATGCCAATTTATATTGTTTAAAAATTAATTTTCATCATAAACCCGGATATAATCCACAGTAAAATAATCAGGTAATTTGGCATCTTTCAGCTCTGGGGAAGGGAATCCATTTCGATATCCCTTGCATTCCGCTGAGACCAGAATAAACTGTTCACGGTGAGAAACGGGTCCCGAAATTCTCCAGGTTTCTTTACCATCTACATAAAAGATATAACCAAGCGGATTCCAGTCCACGCCATAGGTATGATAATTCCCATCATTCAACTGCAGATCAATTGGCCCGGAGCCTGCCCCCTTATGATTTCGACCGTAACCATTCCAATGAATATTATGGCTGATTATCCCATCCCGTGTAAAGTTTTCCATGATATCAATTTCGACCCCGGAATCTATTGGGTCTATAGATGCGCCGATTGTAGGTGATTGCATCCAGAAAGCTACCCACCAACCCTCTTCAGAAGGTAATTTGCATCGGATTTCATAATATCCGTATCTATGAACAAATTTTGGTTTTTCCAATTCAGCTATAGGCCAGGTAAGTTTAGTGCTTCCATATTGATTCCCCGGACGATCCATAAAATTACTGCCTGTCTGAAGTTGAGAAGTATAATATTCGCCATCCTTCTCATAGACTTTTATCAGTAGATTTCCCTTTCCATCCAATTCGTAGGCATCAGTTGTCCAAGTTTCGTATCGTGTTTGCATGATATGCAGGCGGAAATCCCATTTCGCCGTATCGAGATAATCAGCATCAAATTCATCGTGCCAAACGAGCTTCCATTTTTTACCCTCCGGTAATTGACTTTTTGTATTTGTTATTTGATTTTCTTCATTAAGGGTAATAACATCCTGCCTCTGGGTCTGTGACTGACAAACGAAGATGAGTAAAAATAATGCTAAGTAGATTTTAAGATTGATCTTCATAGGAAGCGTATTTTGGGGATTATGCAAAAAACCCGTATCGCTACGGGTTCTCGTTTCAGGTAATGTTTTTAACGAATTTCTATTCCCATTGGCCGGGATCAGTATATTCAAAGATCTCAGAAATTTTGCCGTTCTCATATCGTTTGAATTGCATCATATCAGCTTTTACTACCTTGCCGTCCATGGTACCGGTCCTATGAACTGCGGTAGCCACCCAGTTCCCCTCGGCTATCTCATAGGTAATGGTATCCTTGAAACTGGTATTGTTGCTGAAAGTGTCAAAATGTCTTTCCTTATCCCATGTAAATTGTGCATTATGATGACCTACGAAATCATCAGCCAGAATATCCTTAATATTTTCAGGATTTAACTCATGGTAAAGGGCAGATGTCTCCTGGTTCTTCTCCGCATTATCAAATCCGGTCGTTCTCAAAATCGACATATAAACTATCTTCCATTTCCCATCCTTTTTTTCCAGGAACTGATCGTGCTTGCTTGTCCCTGTCAATTCACCATCTTCATTATGACTTTCATTATCATAGGAAGCCCATGCAGCTCCCGCGTATACGCGGATCCTCCAGTTCGTTTTCTTCTCATTGTTTTCGGCAGGATCAGGATTATTGGTGAAAAACTCTGTAAAACTTGATCCGCTATCCCAATCGGTGGAATAATTATACCCCCAATCGTTTACATTCATATGCGTAGCATCTCCATCATCAGGATAAACTGCATTCAGTCTATCCAGGTCCCGGGCATAAAAAGCATCCGTTTCTTCTTCAATTACCGCAATAATAGCCGCTTTTTCCTTTTCCACATCCACTGATTCTGTGCATGAAATGCCGAAAAACAGCAGGCTAGAGAGGAGCAGCAAAGTTAATGTTTTCATGATTGTTTTAGTTTGGTTAATCAGACAATATAAGAATAAACTACAGGTGTTCCTAATTATTTATATAACCAGATCGAAGGGATAGCTGATAAAAATACAAATACAAATGCCAGAAATCAACTTCTTGAATCCGCCGATTTGACATAATACGACAAAATATTTAATCAGATATGTTTACTTGTGTTTCCCTCTATGCAAAATCGCTGTAATACTGAGCATGGAACTGATTGAAAGCCTGCCTGATCCAGTAAGTATAAGAATCCGGCTGTTCCTGAATATCACGTTTCACATGGTGGAGATCCATCCATTTCCATGCTACGACTTCCTCAGGATTTGGAATCGGTGTGCCCTCAAATTTTCCCAGGTATACATGATCATATTCGTATTCAGTAAGGTCATTATCCAGTTTAGCCCTGTATATAAAGTGAAACATATGCTGCAGCTCACAATCAAATCCCATTTCTTCCATTAGCCTTCTGTGAATAGTATGCTCCTGCTTTTCACCACGGATAGGATGACTGCAACATGTATTGGCCCACAATCCTCCCGAGTGGTATTTATGATATGCCCGTCGCTGTAACAACAGCTGATCCTGACTATTTATAACGAAAATAGAAAATGCCCGGTGTAGCTGGGCGTTCTGATGAACAGGCAGTTTATCTCCAAAACCTATTTCTTCATCATTTTCGTTTACTAAAATTAATTGTTGGTTCATATTCCTGTTGTTAAATTTCTCTAATAAAATTTATAGTATGAGATTTTAATAATTCCTGTTATGAATTCGTTGAATTAAATCAAACAAAGGTTTCTTCTTATTTTCTGCTATATTCAAAACCCTTAAACACTCTAATCCTGAGGTATAATATTTTTCGATTAGTCTTTCTGTTATTTTTCTAATACCCAATGTATCGTATATTTCTATGGTCTCTTTTACTTTTTGATGATGGTCACCTATAGACTTTAATTCTTTCAATCTCTGCCTTTGTTTTTGATCAGCACCTTCCCAGGTCTTTATATACAGGTAAGTCTTTTTGTTTTGAACAATATCTCCTCCAATCCTTTTTCCAGTCCTTTCATCACCATAGGTATCCAACCAATCATCCTTAAGCTGAAAACTCAGTCCGATATTTCTACCGAGTTGAAACATTAATTCCTGATCATCAGTGGATGCGCCACCCAATAGGGCTCCTAATTTCATACAAAATGCTATCAGCAAGGAAGTTTTCAATTCTATCATATTCAAATATGCTTCACTGGATATTATTTCACGATTCTCATAATCGAGATCAAGACATTGGCCTTCCATGATCCTGGTGCTGACATGGTTGTACATACTGAGCGCTTCCCGGAAATACTCATTTCTAACTTGTGAAATGTACTTATAAGCAACAATCATTAAAAGATCACCCGTATTGATAGCGGTTCCCAATCCATATTTAATGTGTACCGTTGGCATGCCTCTACGGATGGAAGCTTGATCCATTATATCATCATGCACCAGGGTAAAATTATGAAACAACTCCATCGCCAATGCTGCAGGAAGAGCCTCCTCCATATTCCCATTGAATAACTGATTTGCATGAAGAAGTAAAATGGGCCTTAATTTCTTTCCTTTCATCGAAAAAACATAATGAAGCGCATAATACACCTCATCATGGCAACCATTGAATTGTAAGTTCTTGGTCGCGTTCGCATAGTATTGCCCAAGTTCTTCTGTAACGTGATCTGGTTCAAGCTTTAGATACATATTATTTAGATAAGAGTGTTCTCATATTTTGTAATTCTCCATGACCGAGTTGATCCTTTTCTAAAAAACCTGCAATATGATCCGGCGTACCGTTCTAAAGCCCATATAGGGAAAACATTTCGATAGGCACTATAAGTGATCATACAGGTCTTGTTAAAAACACCTGAAATCCCTTCCTGGGTCCATTCACCATTATTCAGTTGGCGGTCAATAAGGAAAGATATTCCACGCTTAATAACTTCCTTATCCGGATAATGGGCTGTCATTAAAGCAAGTAATGCCCAGCTTGACTGAACTACCTGTGTATGTTCATGTTCTATATACTCACCCTCAACACAGGAACGATATGATTCCCCCCATCCTCCATCATCGCGTTGCTTAGAGACCAGGAAATCGCATGCTTTATTTATGTTAAGAATATCATCCACATAATCCCGGGCCTTTATCATAGCTTCAATCCCAAACCAGGTGCCGTATGTATAACATATGCCCCAGGCGCCCGCCCAGCTTCCATCTTCATTCTGTTGTTTTTTTAGGAATTGCAGACCGTTTATAATAGAGTCTCTAATTTCACTGGATCTGTAATCCGGATAATCGTTCTGGAATTCAACCAAAGCTGTTATACATGCTGAACTGCACTCCACCCAGCTGTAATCGACCATGATTTCACCAAAAATATCCGAGGGATTTAAGTACTCCAGCCATGATCCCGCCCTTTTATTTTCATATGTTGCCCAGCCTCCATCTTTGTTTTGAAACGAAAGTATCAAATCTACTGCCTGTTGCAGTCTAATATCTGTAATTTGTCCTTGTTTATCCCTTCCACGGATTCCTGCCCGGTGTAATTTCAGTACTGACTTTAATCCTTCCGCTGTACAGTCTGATATCGGCCATCCATGATCCCTTGTAGAGAATGGCCATCCACCTACCGAACGGTGTCTGAAGAATTTTTCCCTATCATGAACCTCATCCCTGATCTGGGTTTTCTCAATGAAATCATAAGCTTTGGATAATACTTCTGAGGATGTGCTGGAGTCATGGTTTTCAAGCATTGCCTGAACCGTGAAGGCAGTATCCCATAGTTGTGATCCATTATACCCATTCATTTTCATCCCATCCTCTGCCACCCACAGATAATCATCCCATCTGCTTACATGCTTCTGGAAGGCTTCAGAGTCGGCTCCATATGCATGCCAGATACATATTGAGTTTATGATCTGATTTACGGGACCGATATCAATGTAATTGGTATGCTTATCTTCTGCTTCTATATACTCCATTATAAATGAAAGTGCTTTTTTTCGCCATCGTTTTACCGGTACTTTTTCATAGAAGCTTATGATGTTAAATAGTGTTCTCAATCCATACTTTATAGGCCTGTACAGATCTTTTTCAGATACTTTGTTCCGGTATTTTCTCCAGTGTATCTGTTTATATTCTTCGATGTAAAGTTCTTGCCTTAATTCCATAATGAGTGGATCAGTACTAGCCTGGATCCTGTTCCCGTAACAATAGGACATGGGCAGATAAACCATTCGCGCATGGCACCAGTAACTGCCTGGATGAAATGGCACCCAGCGAGGGATCAACCATAATTCAGGCAACAGACTATTGCAGCCTTCCCAATCGAAAACTCCCAATAATGCCATAAAAAACTTGCCCCATGATGGGATGTTAGTCAGGCCCCCATTCTGAATAATCCAATAACGGGCTCTCTGCAATTCTTTATAATCTTCATCCAGTCCTAAAATACGCAAGGCACAATATTGCATGGCTGTTCCGAACATGGTGGATTCATTTTCGATATGAAGTCCCCAACCGCCATCAGCATTCTGGTGATTTAGCATATACTGTTTCATGAGTGTCTTTTTCTCATCTGAAAATGGAGCAGATGTGATATATGATGCAATCACTAAGGCAGGAAGCAAAAACAAAGGACCTCCATAATCTCCAGGCCAGTGGCCGTCATCCTGTTGAAGTTTATTTAAATGTTCTGTACCAGCAAAGGCCGATCTGGCTGCCCGCATGGAAAGAGAATCCGGATATCGTAACGGATTATCGAGGTGAGAAGGGATTTTTCTGGGCCCATTCAATGGATTATCGAGATGAGAAGAAAATTTCCTGGATCCATTCATAGAAAATACAGAATCTGCATATACCCTGTCAGAAGAATTCGGTTTATTAAAAGAATCTATCCGAAAATCAGAAGCCATGGATTCAAGAAAAGCAGAATAATCCGGAGAAGACTTATCCAGTTGAGCAACCTCTTCGGGTGCATTGAAAATCCAACGTTGCCTGCCTGCTTCTGAGATTAAAGTCCAGAATCGCCATGTTTGATTGGGAGTTTGCTTTAAAGCATTAAGTTTCTGTTGTTTTTGCAATGCATACATCCTTTAAATGTATGACTATAAAAAATATAATTAGTACAAGAAAAATAAATTCCAATCCAACAATTGATTTGGTCGTGCGAATTAAATTTGGACGCTTTAATTTATTTAATTACTTTGGCGATTCTTCTCAATTATCTATATTTCATTTTCGGATAATCAAATCAGCAAAATTCGAACATGTTGTAAAACTACATAATGAAAGAATCGATTGTATATATCGGCATTGCGCAATCACTTTTTGCCGCATTGGTACTTGGCACTCGAAAGAAAGTGACTGTTTCTGATATGATATTAATTGGTTGCTTACTGGCTATCACTTTGAGATTCCTAACTAAGATTCTGATCAGTTATTCTCCTGATTATCCAATTACGGATATTTCAGCTGGAATCATACCCTTAACATTTGGTCCTTTCCTCTTTCTATATACAAAATATCTCACTAAGGGAGATCCCCCTTTTGATCGTCGTGACTGGTTGCATTTTATTCCATTTGCCATTTTTCTTATCGTATGCTTTGTTTTTTTTGGAGGCCAGATCTCTTTTTATGAAGTAAATTTCTTTACTAACGATCGATTTCTCTGGATTCGAGTCATTTTCGGACTGATATTTATCACCAGTGTACTGGTATATATGATTTTTACGTACATTCATCTATCTGATTACAGGAAAAGCATATCTCTTCAGATAAGCCATCCTGATATCGATAAGAATTTATTCTGGTTAAATTTTGTCTCGTTTCTATTCAGTGCATTAATTGTCACTTATATTGTATTCGGAGGAATCAATGCACTTACATTCACCGCAAAATTTGATCTTGATCTAATCTCTAATATTGGATTGATCATACTGGTATATGCTGTCAGTTATTTTGGAATAAGGCAACCGTCTATATTAGAAAACGTATACGTTAGAAATCCGGAAAATATTACCCAAAGGGAAAATGGCACACACATCAAACCAAAACAATCCAAAATTGAATCTGAAAAACTTTCAAATAGTCTAAAATCATATATGGAGAATGAGAAACCATATCTCCAAGCAGAACTTTCTCTTGGAGACCTCGCTTCGACGCTTGATATTTCAAAATCCGAATTGACATATCTTTTGAATAATTATATGGGTATGAATTTCTTTTCATTCGTAAATCAATACCGCCTTAAGACTGTGCTCCAAAAACTTGAAGATCCCAAATTCGATCATTTGACCATACTTTCCATCGCCTTTGACTGTGGTTTTAACTCCAAATCGACCTTTAACGGATTATTTAAACAACATACCGGGGTAACTCCTACCGTTTACAAGCAAAATCAATCTTTACAGAGTCCGGATAAATAACCGGACGTTCAGGAAATCATTTTTCTTTGATCGGACGATTACTGTATTGTAATTCCTTATTTTTCTTGATTACTTAACTCAAAACCTGACTCTATGAACAATCAACTGCTTGCTTTATTACAGCATCCTGAAGAATGGAAGTCTATTTACAAAGTCCGACAGAAATTTAAGGTCTACAAACCAGATCCCAGATCTCTAGATGATCTATCATCAGAATTAACCGATATTGAATTTTGTTATGCTGCATTGAGCAAAGTATCCAGGTCATTTTCAGTAGTTATCCGACTGCTCCCAGGGGAACTCCGTGATGCTGTATGCCTCTTTTACCTGGTGTTAAGGGGACTGGACAGTGTCGAGGATGATACAAGCATTAATAAAGAAGTCCGCATTAAATTACTTCAGAACTTCCATATGTTCATATTCGATCCCAATTGGAATCAATCAGGTATCGGCACGGATGCTGACTACAAAATGCTTCTTGAAAATTTCCAGAAAGTAAACAGCAGTTTTCTTCGACTGGATAGTAAGTATCAGGATATTATTTGCAGGATCTGCAGAGAGATGGGGGAAGGAATGGTGTTGTACCTTGACCGGGAATTGGAAAATACCAGTGAGTATAATGAATACTGTTACTATGTAGCAGGTCTCGTCGGGGTAGGTTTGACGGAGTTATTTGCCCTGTCAGGTTTGGAAGATGAGCGTCTGCTAAATCGCCCGGACTTACAGGTTGCCATGGGTCAGTTCCTTCAAAAAACAAACATTATCAGGGATATCAAGGAAGATCTTGATGAAAGCCGAACATTCTGGCCACGTCAGATATGGGGAAAATACATGGAGAATATAGATGATTATAAAAATTCCAATTCAGATGAATCAATATATGGGCTCAATCATATGGTCGCGGATGCTCTTGATCTCGCACCACAATGCCTTGAATACCTGCGAATGATCAATAATCCGGGGATCTTACAATTCTGTGCCATCCCTCAGGTCATGGCGATCGCCACCCTGGCTGAGGTCTTCCACAATCCGGATGTTTTTAAAAGAAATGTAAAGATCCGTAAAGGTCTGGCAGCAGCCATATTTGAAAAAACTACAGATTTCAGAACAGCACTCAATGTATACCATGATATAGCTGAATCTATGTTTGATAAAATATCATTATATGATCCCAATGTGGAATACCATGTCCGGAACTTGCAAAAAATCTTATCGGTCAAAGAATCATTTACCGTTTACAGGAATCCTAAAGAGCATGTCGGGATCCAAGGAAATGCCAGAAATATCGATATTAAACCTGTGTTAAATCTAAAAGCTCAGTGATCTAAAGCGCATGTATGATATCAGTATAGTAGGAGCTGGAATTGCCGGTGCGTCACTAGCGGCTATTTTGGGTAAAAAAGGTTTCAATATTGCCCTGATTGACAGGAAATGGGATGAACCTGATGAGATCATAGGTGAGTTGCTTCAGCCAGGAGGAGTTAAGAAACTGGAAGAAATGGGACTTGAACAGGCTTTGCAAGGT
>CAYMFU010000288.1:0-6886 GCA_964389805.1 uncultured Roseivirgaceae bacterium
TTGTTCCACAGATCTGTCAAAATTGTTCTTGTTTGTTTCCAGGTTCTTTCTTTCCGCTTTCAGGACAAACAGGGCATTCTGATAAAAAGCCCACGCATTGTTCACATTCCTTTCAAGGATCTGTTCATTCTGTTCGAGCGTAATGAGTTCATTATCGCGGGAAATTTTCGCATTCTGTACCCTTGTTTTTGTTAATCCACCGTCAAATATGTTCCAGGAAAGTGACAGGCCTGCTTGCGGTCCGTAATTTCTTTGGTTGGCAAATATATTGGTGGCATCATTGTTCCTCTGGTTCCAGACATACTGGGCATTTGCATCGAGCCTGGGGATCATATTGGATCGGTTAATATTGATGTCATATTCAGCTGTCCGGACATTTCCCTGGACTAATAATATCCCTACATTATTTTTCATGGCCTCCTCCATCAGAAGGTCGAGTGTTATGTCTTTTTCATATACAATGGTTGTATCCGCAATAAATAAAGTATTCACATCCCTTCCGAGCAATACATTCAGGTCCCTTTTGGCATTTTCCAATTCCTGTATGATGGTCAGGTAGGTGATACTGTCGTTGTTATAATCTACTTCAGCATTCAAAACATCCAGTTGGGTATTCTGACCATAATCGTAACCATACCGGGCCCTGTCCAGTCTTCTTCTTGATATGGCCAGGGTTTCATTCTGGTTGATCTCATTGGTTGTTAACCTGGCCACATCATAATACACCCTGAAAATATCGAGAATGTTTAATTCAATGACCTGCCGCATCTGCAATTCTGATATTGAGTAAAACTCTTTCTGTCTGGCAAAGTTATATTTTCTCCCAAGGCCATCAAATAAAGTATAATTCAATCCTAATGATGAACTATATGCCGTGGACTGCGCCAGATTGGTTTCCCTTACACTACCATCCTGCATTTCAGCCCTTGAACTGCCTGAACTATAATTAACTCCAGCTGAACCCTCAAAAGAAGGGATGTATCCACTATTAAATACACTGGCATTATTAGAAGCCAATTCAACATTGTTACGTGCGATTTTTATGTTATAGTTGTTTTCAAGTGCTATTTCTACCGCATCTTTTTTTTCCAGCATATCCTGTGCCATGGCGGTACCGGAAAAAAGAATACCTATAATGAATATTAAGAGTTTTGATTTATATAGTATCATAAGATCCAACTTTTTGTTCTTTAATTGCTCGTTCAAGTTCTTCACGTTCAGGCTTTACACCACTGATCAGCCATTTCCAATACATTTTCGTACTATTGCCGATAGCGAGTAGAATAGGCAACATGAGCAGTGTTAAAAGCGTTGCAACAGCTATTCCATAAGCAATTGAGATGGCCATAGGTATCAGAAACATAGCTTGTCGGCTTTTTTCCATGATTAATGGTGATAAACCAGCTACTGTTGTGAGAGAGGTCAGGAATATGGCCCTGAACCTGGATTTTCCGGCAGCTAGAATAGCATCATTAAAACTTAATCCCTCTCTTAAGAAACCATTGAACTTTTCGATAAGTACCAGGCCATCATTTACTACAATACCGATCAGTGCGATTATGCCCAGGAAGGATAGCATGTTTATGGGATAATTATGTATATAATGCCCCCAGGCTACACCAATCAAGCTGAAAGGAACCATTAGTAGCAGTAACAACGGTTGACTAATGGACCTGAAGGTAAAGGCAATCAAAACAAACATCAGGAACAATATAACAGGGAGGACTGTTGTGGCTGAATTTGCCGTTCGACTAGCCTCCCTGTTTTGCCCTTCGAATCCAGCAGTGACAGTAGGATATTGGGCTTGTATTTCCGGCATTATAATATCTCTTACATCTGTCATAATATCTGTAGCACTGGAATTTCTAGGGTCTTTCAGATCGGCATTAACATTGATCTCACGTCGGCCATCAAGATGATTGATGGAAATTTCACCCCGGGCAATATTATAATCAGCTATTTCGCTAAGGGGGACTCTTTGGCCAGTGGGGCTTACGATTCGCATATCATCCAGGTTCTTGATGGATGACCTGGCGTCCCGGTCATATCGAACCCATACCCTGATCTCATCTCGTCTGCGTTGGAACCGTTGTGCCTGGAACCCAAAGAAACCACTTCTCACCTGACCGATTACATCGTTTAGCGTAAATCCAAGGGAGTATGCACTTTCTTTCAGTGTGATTTCGATTTCCTTGATACCAGCGGGGTCATTATCAGCGATATCTTTCAATAAAGGATTATTCCTGAAATTGTTCTTCAACATTTCCTTAGCCCCTTTTAATTCTTCAATATTATTGCCCATCAGTGATACGGAGACTGGTTTGCCACCAAAACTACTGCCTGAGCCATATTCCAGAGTCTCCACGCCATGTAATAATCCTACCTCATCGTTTATTGCAGTGGAAATTTCATATGATGGGAAGTCACGTTTTTCTCCAGGTAATAGGTTGACAGTTATTGTGGCATTAGCTGTGCCTGGTCCTATTCGTTTAATTACATTGTCAATTACATCCAGGTTTCCAGTCTGGCGTTGTTTGAAATCTTCATTAACAGCCCAGGCCGCATCTTCTATCCTGGCTGCCAATGAATCTGTTAACAACTCATTGGTACCTTGCGGCATTCTAAGGGTAATGGATACCCTGTCGCTGGCAATAGATGGGAAGAAGGTGATACGTATCAAGCCTCCACTTATTGCACCAAAAGTAATAATCAGCAACATAATGGGAATCGCCAGCCCGAAAAATTTATGTTTCAGGAAGAACCTGAGATAGGGGCCGTATAACCGATCCCTCATCCAGGAAATAAATTTATCTGCATACCGGTTAAATATATAAGTCTTCTGCTTTTTAGTAAGGGCCTTTGAATGGGATATGTGGGCTGGAAGAATGATAAGCGCTTCCACAAGAGATACTGATAAAGTAAGGATTACAACCATTGATACTTCTCCAAAAAATTCCCCGACCCGGCCGTCCAGGAAGAAGAAGGTGGAAAAAGCAAGGATGGTAGTAGCTATGGCAGAGGTAATTGGAGTTAGAACCTCCATGGTTCCATCTATCGCTGCTTTTACCCTGTTCTTTCCCAGTTCATAATGATAATATATATTTTCTGCAATTACGATCCCATCATCAACCAGGATGCCGATCACAATGATCATTCCGAATAAGGATAATACATTGATGGTAATACCCAGTGCATCTGCAAACATGAACATGCCGAAAAAGGATATCGGCAATCCGAAGGCCACCCAGAAAGCGAGTCTCGGTTTCAGGAACAGGGCAAGAAAAAGTAATACCAGCAATATTCCCTGGGTGCCGTTCTTTAAAAGCAGCCTGGTCCTTTCTTCAACAAGTTGAGAAGCATCTCTTGTTATATCCAGCTGTACATTACTATGTGTACGGTTAAATTCTTCAATATAGTCCTTAGTCAATTTAGCTACGCCTATAAGATCCTCAGAATTTGTTGTACTCACCGCTATTCTAATGGATGGAAGACTGTTATAATAAGAACGATCAGGATTTTCATTCCATCTGTCAGTGATTGTCGCTACATCCCCCAGCCTGACCTTATTCCCACTGGCATCTGCTTTTACAACGATATAATCTAGTTCTCTGCCATAATAGGCTCGATTGCTTACCCTGATCAGGTATTCTTCTGATTCCGTTTTGATGGATCCTCCTGTTACCAGGATATTGGTAGATGAAACGGCGCTTGCCACATCCCTGAAAGTGAGGTCATAGGCTCTCAATTTATCTTCATTAACAGCTATCTCAATTTCTTCTGCAGGGAATCCGGATAGGGCCACCTGTGAGATTCCTTCCATCATCCTCAGGTCTGATTCGATCTCCCGGGCTATTTCTTTTAATGATTTCAATGATATGTTGCTACCACTGATAACGAATGAAACAGCTTCAGTTCTGAAAATACTTTTAGATATAACTGGTGGTTCCATTCCTACAGGATAGGAGGGTACTCTATCCACAGCATTTTTGACATCTTGCAATACAGCATCAACATCATAGCCTTTGATGACTTCTACCGTGATAGTAGCTGAATTCTCGCGGGATACTGATGTAAAACGGTCAATTCCTACCAGGCCGCGTAAATTGTCCTCAATCTTTAATACAATACCCTCTTCCATCTCCTGCGGAGAGGCCCCCGGATACATTACGCTTATGTTGATTACCCTGGATTCACTTAGTGGGAAGAAAGATGACCTTAAATTCAGCATCCCCATAATCCCAAGAAAGATTATGCTCAGGATCACAACATTTACTGCGGTAGGGTATTTTATAAAATGAGTTATTACTTTTTTCATGCTACCTGCTAGTTTCCATTATATACTTGTACTTCCATGCCATCATATGCCCCGGCGACCATACGGGTTATGATTACATCCCCATCATTCAATCCTCCAATGATTACGGACTTCTGACTGAAATGTAATGGTTGTATCTGAACCAGATGTAAGGTGCTGTCTATAACTGTGTAGACATTGGTCTCATCAACAAGTAAACTCCGGTTGATTTCATAGGCATTTTCTTTGTCTTTCCCATCAATTACCGCTTCCAGATACATCCCTTCTTTCAATCCTTCACCACTTACCATGACAAATACTTTTACTGTTTGAGTGGTTGGATCGACCCGTCCATTGATCCTGATGATCTTCCCTGTCCAGTGATTGTCAGTAGACTCTGTATCCTGAATCAGCACTTTCTGTCCTATAGCTAGTATTGGTATCATGGATTTATTTACAGATACTTCCAGCTCAAAAACTGAAGGATCAATAAATTCACCAAGTTGCTGCCCGGGTCTCACCAAAGTTCCCGGAGTGACCAATGAGCTGGTTAAAATGCCATTATAAGGCGCCCTGAGATTATATTTCTGATAAGTGATCTCACTGTTTTTAACATTGAAATATGTGGTATAAATATTTCGTCCCGTTATAAAGAATTTTTCCTTGTCCGAGCTCGGTTCAGGTAATTTAGGTGTCGGTTTATGTATATCAAAATACCTGACATAGGCATCCCATTTAGGGAAGGCCTCCGGATAATCCAAGCGTAAGTCAGGGAGGATCGATGTGATCAGGTTTAAAAGGTTGCTTTTCTGTGATTGCAGGTTCGCTAAAAAATCTTCACTCCTGATCTTGACCATTATTTCCCCCTTCTTATATATTGCTCCGGGTTTAAATTCTTTTCCAGTCATTTCCATCACACCCTGCACTTCTGCATAAAGTTCCATGCGATCTTTTGCTATCAGCCGGCCACTTTCAGTAACCTTAACCGGGATATTGGAATTATTCACTGTTTCGGTAAAGACAGTTTGTAAAACTTTATTATTGCTAACAGGCCTGCTTTTTTTATTATTGG
The DNA here is from genome assembly GCA_964389805.1 of uncultured Roseivirgaceae bacterium. Classification (GTDB taxonomy): domain Bacteria; phylum Bacteroidota; class Bacteroidia; order Cytophagales; family Cyclobacteriaceae; genus JAGTVG01. Next base: position 5,367 of record CAYMFU010000288.1, read on the forward strand.
ATAGGATGCTGGCAATAAATAAGCCAATAGCGAGCAAAGCAATTCCAATGATGATGGTAATAATTTTTCTCATGTTTTCATTTAGTTAACGGTGCAACTAATTCTTCCGAATTTATGTTTATACCTATTTTTTTCATCGTTTCAATAACGACGTTTATATCTTTTTCAGGAATATCTTTCTGGATTTGTTCGATTGCTTCTATCAGAACAGGTGCAGCCTTTTTAAAGATGCACAGGCCATGTTTTGTAATATAGATGTTGTTGATGCGGTGATCTGATTTTGAAGGAATGCGCGCTACCAGGTTTTTTTTCTCCATTGTTGTGATCAGACGTGCCAGAGACGCTTTATCTCTGTTTGTGAGGAACGCCAGATTGTTTTGTGGCTGTCCATCGATTTCTTTCAGCCTTTTAAGAAGGATAAGCTGAACCTTGGTCAACTCAATGCCATTTTCTTTTAATTTATCAGTGAGGAAATAGTCAATGGCCTTTATAGCCTTGCCCATCCAGGGTAAAATAGATCTTTCGATGTTAATGATATTTCCTTTTTCCATCTGTGATTGATATGGGTAATTATAATTGCATATGCAACTAATTACGAGGATATAACAAATTGGTTACATAAATGTTCATGAGTCTCGAAATTTATTTGAAAGTTATTTTGATGACCTGTATATACTTAGATGATAATTTGACAAAAAACTTGCGCCTTGTATATAAAAAGTGTGTATTTCGGGATAGATTTTAATCGTTGAATGTCTTTTGTGATTGTAGGCAAAACACAAAAATCTTTTCTAAGTTCAAGATAAAATCTTCACTTTCGAATTGGAGTGAGCCCGGATTATGAGAATGGGTTAATTATACCAGCTGAATATTGTTTTTGATGCAATCTTCAATCATTGATTTTGGCCAGATGCTGCTCTGGATCTCACCGATATGTGCCTTTCGAAGGTAATACATACATAGCCTGGACTGGCCGATTCCTCCGCCAATGGTAAGAGGCAGCTCTCCGTTTAACAACCTGGCATGGAACTCAAGCTCTTTTCTGTCGGTAGTGCCGGTAACTTCCAGTTGTTTTTTAAGGGATTCCTGGTCAACCCTGATCCCCATGGAAGAAATCTCAAAGGAATTTCCCAAAATAGGATTCCAAAGAATAATGTCACCGTTTAGCCCATTATACCCTGGTTTTGTTTCAGAAATCCAGTCGTCATAGTCCGGAGCCCTGCCATCATGCGGCTGATCATTGGAAAGTGTGTTTCCAATTCCTATTATGAAAATAGCACCGTATTTTTTAGCTACAGTATTTTCCCTTTCTTTCGGAGATAGATCTGGATACTCAGCAAGGAGATCTTCAGAATGAATAAAAGTAATATCATCCGGCAACATGGGTGTTATATCTGTGTAATACTCCTGTATAACGAATTCTGTCCTTTTAATTGCCTCATAGATCTTTTTTACAATGAATTTCAAATAATCAAGATTTCTATCTTCTTTATGAATAACAAGTTCCCAATCCCACTGGT
>CAYMFU010000289.1:0-49475 GCA_964389805.1 uncultured Roseivirgaceae bacterium
AAACCAAAATTAGTAAGAAAAGGAGGCAGCGAAGCAAAGGTTGGTAATGTCTCAAACTATGAGCCTGTTACAAAATACATGACAACCGATCTAATTACATTCAATCCAGAAACAGATATTATTAAGGCAATTGATAGCATGATTGAAAATCAAATTTCCGGAGCGCCTGTTTTAAATGAAAATAAGGAACTGGTGGGAATGATTTCAGAAAAGGATTGTATCACTGTAATTATTGATAGTGTCTATCATAACCAGCCAATATCAGCCAGTAAGGTGTCAAAATATATGACTACAAATATAAAAACCGTTAGTGTCGAAGCTGACGTGGTTGATGTAGCTAGCGAATTTCTGAAGAAAAACTATAAAAGGTTTCCCGTTATTGACGAAAAAGGACGTCTGGTGGGGCAGGTTAGCCGTAGAGATATTTTAAGAGCTGTTAAAGCCATGTACATTACAACATGGTAGAATGAAATTAAAGTATCCCGCTCATAGCGGGTTTTTTTTAGTACCCGAATAATCCAGGCAGCCATAGAGACAAATCCGGGATATAAGTCACCAGCATTAGAACGGCAATCATTGATATGAACATTGGGAGCAAAGGCTTAATTACATCCTGAATTTTTACCTTTGCTACACTACAACCAATAAATAGTACTGAACCAACAGGGGGAGTACATAAGCCAACACTAAGGTTCAAAACCATGATAATCCCAAAATGAATAGGAGATAATCCCAATTGAGCCTGAACAATTGGAAGAAAGATAGGTGTGAATATTAAAACTGCAGGGGTCATGTCCATAAAAACTCCCACAAATAGTAAAATCAAATTTATAATCAATAGTATGATGAATGGATTATCGCTTACGCTCAACAAACCGGCGCTTACATTTTGCGGGATGTTTTCATAAGCCATGATCCAGGAAAGTCCCATACAGGTTGCTACCAATAACATCACTATTGATGTGGTTCTTACAGATTGAAGTAATATATCTGGCAGGTCTTTGTAGGTAATCTCCTTATATAGAAGTGCGAGGATCAAAGCATACAATACAGCAATTGCAGAGGCTTCAGTAGCAGTAAAAAATCCTGCAACAATCCCCCCAATTACAATAACAAGCATCATCAGACTTGGAAAAGCTGCCCAGAATTTCTTTAATCCAATAAGCGTTCTTTCTCTGTTTTTCCTAATCTTCCATACAGAAAAGAAAATGAATATTCCTATAAGGAAGATCCAGGTCGATCGATATAAGGTGGAGGATAGATTATTATGCGCATAGAATAATGCACTTACAACTATAATTATAAGGATGGAAAGAATGAGTATTTTTAAATGTGATATGGCAACTCTCCTGAAGCCTTTTTTCTTATAGATTAATATCGACATGGATGTGATCATTATGGCAATTCCTGTTAATATTCCAGGTATATAGCCGGCAAGAAATAAGGCAGTGATGGAGGCCCCTCCACTTGCCAGGGAGTAAACAATTAATACATTGCTTGGCGGAATGGATAAGCCCGTGGTTGCTGAACTGATATTAACGGCTGCACTAAAATTCTTATCGTACTTTTCTTTATCCATTTCCGGCCCCATAATACTCCCTATTGCAGATGCCGCAGCTGCGGAGGATCCCGAAATCGCACCGAAAAGCATATTAGCGATTACGTTTACATATGCCAATCCGCCAGTTAGACCTCCTACAAGAACTTTTGCAAAATCAATCAACCGGTGGGCGATCCCACCTGAGTTCATTATATAACCAGCAAGTATGAAAAATGGGATGGCCAGTAAAGCGAAGCTGTCAAGACCTGTGGCCATTCGTTGTGCAAAAGTGGTGAAAGCCGGTAATGAATCAATACTCACCAACATGGTCAGTATTCCGGAAATGCCTATAGAATAAGCTATTGGTACACCAATTGATAGTAGAATAACAAAACTTGCAATCAATATTAATACACCAATATATTCCATATGTACCTTACTTGCTATTTGATTTCATCAATTTCAGACTATTATCTATTGAATAGAATAGAATTATAAGTCCGCTTACAGGTAGAACAATATATACATAGCCAAGTGGGAGCTGTAAAGCCGCTGATTTTACTGATAAAATAAACCTCGTATATACCAACCATATCCCCCCGATAACCAGTACAAAAAACGAAAAGGTGAAAACCACGAAATGTATAAACAACTCAAGCCTTAATTTATTTTTAAGATTGGATTTTTGAAGCAACAGGTCTATAGCCAGGTGTTCCTTTCTGCCTGTAACATATGCCGCACCAAAAAGACTCACCCATATCAGGAGAAATCCGGCAAGTTCATCGGTAAATGAACTTGGGGATGACAGAATATAGCGACTTGTAACTTGCCACAAGACGTCGATAACCAGGAAGCTCATTAATATAATCAGCAGTTTTCCGAGGATCTTATCTACATACGCACGTAATTTCATATGGAGAAATTTTAATTGGTCGCCTGTATTCGTTTAATATATTTATACAGTCTTTCCTGATTCTTATAGGAGTCATAAACCTCATTTACTTTTTCTGCAAAAAGAGATTTGTCAGGGTAGTATATGGTAACACCTGCTTTTTGGACTTCCATTAGAGATTTCTTTACCGATTCAGACCATAGTTTCCTTTCTACGGCTACCGATTCTGTTGCAGCCTGTTGAATCCATTTCTTTTCCTGATCACTTAATTTTTTCCATATATGCTGGCTGATTATAAGAACATCAGGTACAGCTGTGTGTTCATCAAGTGCATAATATTTGCAAACTTCGTAATGATGGGAAGTATAAAAGCTGGGTGGATTATTTTCAGCACCATCAACAACTCCGCTTTGAAGGGCTGTATATAATTCCCCATAGGAAATTGGTGTGGGTGACCCACCAAGGACTTTAACCATATCCATAGCAGTTTTACTTTTCATAACACGGATCTTCATCCCATCGAGATCGGAAGGTTTGAGTATGGGTTTTTCAATTGTGTAAAAACTTCTGCTGCCAGCATCATAAAAGCAAAGGCCTCGAATATAACGATCTTCAGTGCTCAATAACAATTCCTGACCAATCTCTCCATCCAGTACATTTACTGCATGGGAACTGTCCCTGAAGATATAGGGTAATCCAAGTACTTTATAATCTTCTGTAAAGCTCTCCATTACCGCTGCCGAAACTTTAGTAATCGCCAGACTTCCGATTTGTAAAAGCTCAACACACTGTTGTTCAGAACCAAGTTGTTCGCTTGGATAAATTTCAATTTCCATCTTCCCATTGGAAAGCTCTGCACACCTTTGTGCCATGAATACCATTGCCTTGTGTACCGGATGATCAGGAGGGAGAGTATGCGCCAGTTTCAGATATCTTTTTTCGCTTAATTCAGTGCACCCGCTAAAAAGCGCTAAAAAAAGAAAAATAAATGCAGTATATTTTCCTGCCCTAATTAAATTCCAGGTTATATTTCTTATTTCAAATGTTGAATACTTCACCCGCTGGCCTGATTATTTATATCTGATCTTTTTATAGACATCAATTGATAACTTCGTTTTCTGGCTGATACTTGCATAGTCAAATTCATTATCAGCAGTTTTTACAAATAATTGCGAACCCATTCCAACACAAAAGGCACCTGCATTAAACCATTCCGTGAGGTTCTCCTCTGTTGGTTTAACCCCTCCAGTTGGCAAAATATTCGTCCATGGACAAGGTCCTTTAATATTTTTAATGAATGCAGGTCCGCCGATCTGACTTGCGGGAAATATTTTAACTATTTCAGCCCCTAGTTCTTCGGCTTGAGCAATTTCGGACAATGTACCGCATCCAGGCATCCAGGGTATTTTTCGCCGGTTGCAAATAATGGCCATATCTTCTTTTAGAACGGGAGATACAATAAAATCTGCCCCCAATTGAATATATAATGAGGTAGTAGCCCCATCAACAACAGATCCTACTCCAATAACCATATCGGGTAAGTTTTCTACTATGAAATGACTGATCTCCGAAAACACCTCATGTGCAAAATCTCCACGGTTTGTAAATTCAAAAATTCTTGCTCCGCCTTCATAACATGCTTTCATGACCTTTTTACAGGTATTGGCATCTTTGTTGTAAAATACAGGAATTATCCCTGTATCAACTATTTTGTTATAGACTTCCAGTCTTTTAAAGCGAGCCATATTTTATTTCGATTTAAAGTTGAAAAAGTTTTTTGCATTATAATAAGAAATATTCTCCACCATTTGTCCTAACCAGGCAGAATCTCTGGGTAATAAACCATTTTCCACATCATTTCCAATTAAATTACATAATATTCTCCTGAAATAGTCATGTCTTGGATAGGACAGGAAACTCCTTGAATCAGTAAGCATGCCAACGAACCGGCTTAATAATCCAAGATTTGACAAAGCATTTAATTGCAACTCCATTCCATCTTTTTGATCTAAAAACCACCAACCTGATCCAAACTGTATCTTGCCGGGTACTGAACCATCATTGAAGTTGCCGATCATGGTAGCAAATAAATAATTATCCCTTGGATTCAAATTATAAAGTATGGTTTTCGAGAGTGAGTTTGTCTTATCCAGGCTATTAAGGAATCTGGATACTGGTCTGGCCATCTCCTTATCTCCGATGGAATCAAATCCGGTATCCGCTCCCAGGACTGAAACCATCCGGGAATTATTGTTTCTTAAAGCTCCCAGATGAAATTGTTGAGTCCATCCTTTTTCGTGATCCATTTCAGCCAGGTATTTTAAAAGTGCTGACTTAAATTTCAACAATTTTTTTCTAGATACCGATACACCCGATCTGATGCTGCTGAATATCTTCTTAATTTCAGATTTTTTGAAACTGTTCGAATACATTTCTTCAAGTCCATGATCTGAAAGGCGGCAGCCCATATAATGAAAATAATCATGTCTTACTTTTAGTGCATCTATCAGGGTTTGCAGATCTTTAATATCAATGTTAGAGTTATCTGAAAGCTTATCAAGATATTGATTGTATGAATCCACATCATCAGCTGTCAGAGCCTTATCTGGCCGGAATGTAGGCAATACCATTATTTCAAATCCATCCTCCCTGATATTTTGGTGATGTTCCAATGTATCGGTTGGATCATCCGTGGTACACACTACCTCTACCTTGAATTTCTTCAAAAGATTTCTGGTGCTGAACGGCTTGGTATTTAGAAGTTCCGTGCATTGGTCGTAAATTTCTCTGGCGGATCCCTGATTCAACAATTTGGTTATTCCAAAAGGATTTCTTAACTCCATGTGTGTCCAATGATATAATGGATTTCTCATAGTGTATGGAACAGTTTCTGCCCATTTTTCAAATTTTTTATAATCTTCCGTCTTGCCGGTAATGTATTTCTCATCAATACCATTAGTTCGCATGGCCCTCCATTTATAATGGTCGCCCTTCAGCCAAATCTTTGTCAGATTAGCAAAATTTTTATCTTCTGCAATCTCATCCGGAGGCAAATGACAGTGATAATCGATAATAGGCATTTTGCTGGCATGATCAAAATACAAAGATTTTGACATTTTGGATTCCAACAGGAAATCTTCGGATAAAAATTCTTTCATTATACTATCTTTTTTCCGGAAAATATAGGATCTATATGGTTGTGTAATATATTTTCCGTGACCAGTGGGCCAATAATTTCTTCATTTTCTTTAACCAGTCCCAGGAACTGATTCCCGGATTCGGCTGCTATTTTATAAGCCACATGAAGTATTTGACGGAACTCAGGATTATAATTCGGGTTGTTTTGATTGTGCTGTAATGTTTGAGAAAATCTATTATTATCCCATTTGTTTACTTCTTCAGCAGTAGGTAAATTTTCTTTATGAATGTCAATTACCGTGGAATAGGGTTCTGTTAACTCTTCGTATCTGGATAGGGCCTTCCGGTAAATATCTTTTGCCAATTCGAGCCCTTGCCCCCCGGATAGGGCAAGACCGGCAATTTCTTCAAGCCAAGTGGTACCTGCTGTTTTAACATGAACTCCCTTATCATACTTTTTTATTGTATTATGTATGGATTCGTATATAGAAAATTTATCGCTTCCGGAATGAACGCTCAGCTTCAGGTTATCAGGTAAATTAAATTCTTTAATTGCAAGATCAATAACAAGCAAGTCTTCTTCAAATTCCTTTTGAAAAGTCTTAACATCGCCCACATAATCTACGCCTTTGTTAAATCTGCCGGTAAACTTTGGGGCAATTGTTTGGAGTTCGATGCCATATTGCGCTAATCCAGATAAAATCATGAATAGCTCGATGGGAGATTGCGGTTCTTCCACTTCATCCATGGATACCTCGGCAATGAAGGCTTGTCCTTTTTTCAGTTTTATATACTGATAGATTCTTGCAGCTTCCTTTATGGCACATAAAAATTTTTCACCAATATACCATAAGAAATCCCTGTCAATGGAAAACGGATCAGTTATTAATGGAATTTGAATTTGACCGATGAATTTTGAATTTATCTTTATAAACTGTTCTATTTCTTCCTCTTCAACTCTGCCACTTATGTAATCAGCCACATCAATAGTAAAAAAGTCAGAAAATTCAAGAAACTCTTCAACATTTGAGCGGTTGATGTGATCTGCATCGACCAGGTAATCGTATCCCCATGATAACATTTTTACGGCTTCTTCCGCTTCTTCTCTAACTGATCTGGGGGTTGAATGGACTGTTTTATGCTCACGATACGATTTGTTCCAAACCGGTGTAATAATCAAATTTTCATTAAGTGATTCCTGAAAAGCCCTGAGTTGTGAAAGACCTTGCTGGGCGAATCTGTCACCTATTCCAAATGAGTATTTATTTAGCTTCATTTTATCCTCAAAAAATCATGTATTATATAAGGTACAATAAAAATTCAGATGCTGTAAAATTATTGAATTCCATATTTAGAATGATTGCATTTCACTAAGTTTCTTATATAGCCCATTCGTTTTAATAAGTGAATCGTGATTTCCTTCTTCTACAATTTCTCCATCCCGCAACACCACAATATGATCTGCTTTCTGAATAGTACTAAATCTGTGGGCGATGACAATAGATGTTCTCCCCCTCATCAGGTTATCAAGTGCATCCTGCACCAGTTTTTCTGATTCTGAATCCAGGGCAGAGGTAGCCTCATCCAGGATCAGAATTGCAGGATCATTTAAAATAGCTCTTGCTATGCTGATACGTTGACGTTGGCCGCCGGAAAGTTTACTTCCTCTTTCTCCAATATTGGTATGATATCCATGTTTGGTTTGAATAATAAATTCGTGTGCATTTGCCACTTTGGCAGCCTGTTCGACATCTTCCTCACTTACATTACTCAGGCCAAATGCTATATTGTTAAATATAGTATCGTTAAAAAGAATTGATTCTTGGGTTACAATACCCATCAAATTCCTCAAAGAAATCAAATCAATGTCTTTTATCTCTGTATCGTCCATTATTAATTTCCCAGATATTATATCATAAAACCGTGGGATCAAGTCAACCAGGGATGATTTGCCCCCACCGGAAGGACCGACAAGGGCGATAGTTCCACCTTTTGGAATAACAAGGTTAATGTCTTTAAGTACAGGATTTTCAACATAAGAGAAGCATACATTTTGAAATTCAATCTTTTCATTGAACGTATCTTTATTAACCGCATTCGGGCGGTTTTTAATGGCAGGTTCAATATCAATTATTTTGAATAACCGTTCGCCCGATACTATTCCTCTTTGAATATTTGCAACCGCTTTTGAAATATTTTTAGCCGGAGTAAGTACCTGAGAAAAAACTATGATATAGGTGATGAATCCTGAAGCATCAAGGTTGGATTGTTGGTTCAGTACAAGAAATCCACCATAAACAAGAATGCCTGCAACAAATATTACACCAACAAATTCAGATAAAGGAGATGCAAGCTCTCGTTTTTTCACAAAAGATACATAAGTCCTGGCATATCGATAAGTTTCCTTTTTAAACTGATTATTTATGAAGGCGAGTGCATTGAAAGCTTTTATTATTCTGAGCCCTGATATCATTTCTTCAGTCTGATTGACGATCTGCCCCAGCGACTCCTGAGTGGCTTTCGAAGTTTTCCTTAATTTGGCGGCGATTACAGTAATAATAGTAGCCGCAATCGGGATCATTAATAATGTAAACAATGTTAAGCTTGGAGATCTCCAGAATAAGTAAGCGAAGGATAAAATAATTGCAAGGGGATCCCTGAAGGCAACCTCAAGAACCTGAGTAATTGAGTTTTCAATCTCCTGTACGTCATTACTGATCCTTGACATAATATCCCCTTTACGCTCACTGGAGAAGAATCCTATATGTAGATTGCTGACTTTCTTAAAAAAATCCTGCCTGAGGTTTTTAATGGTTTTAGCCCGGATTATACCTGTAATTACATGAGAAAAATAACGGAAAAAATTGGCCATCAAATTAGCGGAAATAATGACGATGCAAACAAAGAGGAGTGATCCGTAATTGCCAAATTGTTCGGTAACCTGAATAAAGTAATAGTAAAAAGAATGTATTAAATACTGAAAATTTGGGCTGAATTCCGGTTTTGATGAATAGGTATTTAGTAATTCCGGATCTATCTGGTTAAATATTATGTCAAAAAGTGGTTTTAATAATGTGAGATTCAATAATCCGAAAACCACTCCTAAAAAAGTATAGAGGAAAAACTGTGGCAGATAGAAATTTAAGGGTCGAGCATAGGAAAGAAGTCGCCAGATTATCTTCATTGATTTATTTAATGTTTGACAAAAATAATGGTTGAATTTTTATTCAGGCTGATTTTTCAAATTAATTAGTTCAGGATAGCCATCCAGTAATCATATTATCTTAAAAATCAGTCTTTAGAAACACTTAATTTTGATTATTTAAAACCTCCAGATAAAGGTCATAATACTGTTTTATACTTTTCTTCCAATCATACTTCTTTGAATACTCAATAATACTATTTTTCATATCATCTTCATTTTCTTCATACTCTTTTATTTTTGATTTGAATATGTCTGCCATGTAATCCGGATTGAAATTGTTCCAATAAAATGCAAGGTCACCACCTATTTCAGGTAAACTGGTTTTATTCGATATAAATACCGGCTTGCCAAATCTCATAGCTTCTATTACTGGCAAGCCAAATCCTTCCACTCTGGAAGGAAAAAGAAAGGCCGAGCAGTTTTTATATAAGAAAATCTTATCATTTTCAGATACAATACCAGGTAGTATCACCCTGTTCTCAAGCTGTTGTTCATTAACAATTTTGAGAATCATTTTGGCGTATTGAGATGAGATATCACCAGCAATAACCAGCTTATAATCAGATATTTTGTCAATGAAATCTATTAATACATGAAAATTCTTCTTTTTTAAAACCATGCCCAGGGCCAGCAAATATTTTCCGGAGGGAAGATAACCTGGTTTTGGAACCACTTTATCATACTCAATGTCTACTCCATTATGGATAACAAATGTTCTTTTTCCTTCAAGATTTAGATTTTCCCTTGAGATCTTGGCTGTATAATTCGAAATGAATGTTATGGTAGAGGCACGATCTACTTTTTTTTGTAATTTTCTTAATCGCCTCCTCGCTTTAAACGGGCCTTTTTCTTCCAGGAAATTAAGGTCATGTATTGTCAGGATGTATGGAGATGTTGTATTAGCTGGCAAGAAGGAAGAGTCCTGATGCAGTGCATGCCAAAGATCATATTTTTTGCAAAGATAGGGGGCGATTCTTCTTAGCAATGATGTGTTTTCATACACATAGTCCTTCCCGAATATTCCCATTTTTGATTCTGGGATAAGAAAATTAAAGTACAATTCTTCATTTTCTAATTCTGAAATGTGCTTCCCATAATAGTAGCTGAACTGACCCAGTCCAGAATTGGGATTTTTCAACTTACCCATATCTAAAAGCACATTGAACATTTATAATATTTGACAGATCTATAAGTTATATTTCTGTGAATATATAAAAATACTTTTGATCCATCTTTTAAATACCAAATTAAGTAAGTCGTACAAATTAGCTAACTTTGCACTGCCAAAACCATATTTCTGCCTTACTAGGAAAGTTTCAATAGTTTATAATTCGTATTTTTAACAAAAATCCTGAATGATCTTGAAGAAATTTCTGACTTTCTTTTTCATTCTAATCGCTCATTTGTCCTATTCAAGGATAGATTCCCTGGAATATCATGTTCAGGGATATGCGGCCATGGGGACACAAGGCTACGCGCCACACTGGATAGTTAGTAACCGATACGGATTGTTCAGCGATACCACCAACAACCTGATGCTGGTTCCCGGGTTTAGTATGCCCATGTCATTCGGAAAGAAATTTGGGATAGAAATTGGATTTGATGCAGCTTTCACATTGAATGTAAAGAGGAATCTTATTTACCAGGGTTATCTTAATTTAAGGTATGGAAAACTAAAGATAATTGCAGGCAGACAGGAATATACAATCGGACAGTACAGTGAGAGACTGTCTGTAGGTTCTTTTATTGTCAGCAACAACGCACTACCATATCCCAGGGTGGGTATAGGTTTCTATGAATATGTAGATGTACCCTTTACAAAAGGATATGTACAGGTAATGGGTGCTATAAATCATGGGTGGCTTGAGGAAGACAGATTTGAACATAGTTTAATTAGCGATTCATATGTTCAGGAGAAATATGCATATATACGGTCAAATAAATTGCCGGTAAACCTGCACCTGGGTATTGCTCATCTCGGGATTTATGGTGGAAGCAGGAGTGACGGAACAGAAATCCCCTATGATTTCTGGTCGGCTTTCTTTGCCAGGGGATCCAATGTAGCCGGTCAGAAGGGAGAGGCTGCGAATGCCTTTGGGGAACATATGGGAATATTTGATTGGGGACTCAACTTCAGAATCAAAGGGTTAAAATTTCAGTTATATCAGCAAAAACCAATTAATGACAGTGGTGGATTTCACAAATGGTTTAAATACAATAAGGATAATTACATTGGAGCCATAGTGGAGACAAAGGTTCCGTTTATCAGGAAAGCCCTGTATGAATATGTCTCCACAACCAACCAGGTAGGAGAAGGAACTCCAGATCCAGTAGTCGATGATAAGATTTTGTTTCCCTTTAGAGATGATGACAGACTCTGGCTTGAAGAATATTATACAAATCTAGGATATGAAGTTTCGGAATTTGATGTCATAGACTGGTATGAGTTTCTGGAAGATGAAGTAAACTATGGACACAGATTTGGAGGAAGGGTTGATTATTATAATAACAATAATTACCGCAATATCTATCAGGGTAGAATTATGGGAATGTCAATCTTTCACACCAAGCCGCAAATGCTAAAGTACACTGGTTTGAATATTAGTGGAGAGTATGTAGTAAATAACCGGGTCAAAGCTCATCATTTTGGTTTCGAAGGTGCAATTAATCCTAGACTTAGCTACTGGGCTAAATTCACATTTACTCAGAATTATGGATCCTGGCAAGAATATGAAGGAAGATATGCATGGGGCGGGATCACTTTAGATCCCGATTTTGAATGGTATTATCAAGGATCAAAAACTCAATGGTACAGTCTTTTTGAAATAGACTACAGATTTGCCAAAGTTAAAGGGCTTAGCCTTCAAGCTGCTGTTAGCTATGATTTCGGACAGATTATTAATAATTTTGGTGGACTCTTAGGGCTAAGATATAGCGGACTGATCAATTTCAAAAAGTCGGCAAAGGATTAACCTCAACCAGCATTTTAATGGCAAGAAGCATTTCAGTTATCATTCCAAACTTCAATGGTAAAAAATTGCTTGCCGAAAACCTTTCTTTTGTAATGGAATCACTTGAAGGAGTATCTCTTTCTGAAATAATCATTGTTGATGATGCCTCTACGGATAATTCCATTACATTCCTGAAGAACAATTATCCAGATATTAAAATAATAGAAAATAATAAAAATATTGGATTCGGGCCTTCGGTAAATGCCGGCTTAAACGCGGCACAACATGAGCTTGTATTCCTTCTTAATAATGATACTAAACCCGATAAAAACTACATTGCCACATCTTTTAAATATTTTGATGATCCGAAAACGTTTGGTGTAATGGGGCTAATCAAAGACGAATTGACCGGAGAAATTCTTGAGGGAATAAAAAGGCCACTAATATCTGCGTCAGGCTTAAAATATAAAGACATCCGATGGCCAGGAATTGAAGCATGCACGGATCAGGTATTTACCTTATATGTATGTGGAGGAAGTGCAATTGTGAATAGAGAAAAAATGATAAAACTTAAAGGTTTTCTCGATATATATCATCCTTTCTATCAGGAAGATGTTGACTTGTCAGTCCGGGCATGGATCACAGGATGGAAATTATATTTTAATCCAAAGGCTAAGTGTTATCATAAACATTCCGCTACTATAAAGAAATACTATAGTTCAGAATTTATAGATAAAATTTCTAAACGCAATCGGCTGATATTAAGTTATATGTATCTTACAGGATATCAGAAAGCCGTATTCTTTAGAACAACCCATATTAAATCCTTGTATTATCGGTTTCTATATATGATTAATAGATCTTCTATATACCCCGGATACAAAGAATTCTTTAATATGGTGGAAAGACTGAAAAGCCAGACACTTCCAATGAATTATACAGAAAAACTCAGTCATATCGTTAAAAAGATCCAGCGAAGTATTAAAAGGAACTTGAATTAAAAAACTGCCTGGCTCAAAATATTTGGCTAAGATTCATCTTCAGGCTTAGCCCTTTTCCATCTGTTATGCGACCAGAGCCAAGTTTCGGGGTGCTTCCGGATAGATGCTTCGACCATGTCAGCGTACTTTTTTATGATTTGCTCATCACTGTATTCCTCCGGAGAATTGCAGATATCTATAAACTCCATTTCATAATAGCCGCGTTTTAATCGTCTCATTTCACCAAACACGATAGGCCATCTAAATGATTTCGATAATCTGGCCATGCCTGCATAAAATACGGTTTCTTGATTCATAAATGGTGCCCAGATTACCTGCTCATCAGAGATTGGTGGTGACTGATCTGCAACCAGAGCGATTACATGAGGCACATTTCTTTTTTTTATGCTTTCGCGAAATACTTCTTTCTTTTCAACCGGGATGGAACCGAACCTGCTTCGTATCCTGATCATTAAATTTTCAAAAAATGTATTTTGAATTTCCTGATATACGGCGTCTATTGAAGGCTTGAAATGAACAGCACATATAGCCAGCATCCATTCCCAATTGCAGAGATGCGATGTTGTAGCTACCACTGATATATTCTTATCATATAAGTCATTGACTTTTTCTACATTAAGGATTTTCATCCTCTTTGTGAATTCTTCTTTTGAAATACTCAGTAGCTTAAAAGTTTCAAGCGCAACATCAGTTAAATTTCTATAGTATCGGGACTTGATTTTCCTTATATCCTCTTTTGATTTATCCGGAAACGATTTATGCAGATTTTTTAGGATCACCGCCTTTCGATATTGGAAAATATGCTCAGCAAAAAAGGCCATCAAGTCTGAGATTAAATAGAGTAACCAGAATGGCAAACGGCTGACCAATTTAAAAAGTATCATCAAATTGTGTAAGATTATCGTATTGCAATTACAAAATTATACAAAATGCTTAACCTATATGGTATGAAAGTAATTTATATGCTTTTTCCAGCTTATTTGTGTATGGCATCGTTTAAATAATTATGTAACTTTGGTTATCATGAGAAAGAAGACTCCACAGCAATATTCTCGCCTGGAGATGGTAGAAATGTTCGAAAAGGAATTTCTTCCTCATATACATTCTATTTATAATTTTGCATACAGGATTACTTTTAATGAAGATGATGCCAAAGATCTGGTCCAGGAAACCTATTTAAAATCATTTAGATTTATTAATTCTTTTGAAAGGGGAACTAATGCCAAAGCTTGGTTGTTCAGAATTTTAAAGAACAGTTTTATTAATGATTTTCGCAAGAAGAATAAGGAGCCGATAAAAATCGATTATCAGGAAGTAGAGGCTTTTTATAATTCTGATGAAGTGAATCATATGATCACTTCCAATCTCCAGGTAGAAGCTATTAAGGAGATGATTGGTGATGAGGTTTCCATTGCCTTAAATTCTCTTGATGTGGATTTCAGAACTGTTATAATCTTATGTGACATTGAGGGATTTTCTTATGAAGAGATGGCATTAATATTAGATGTCCCTATAGGAACGATCAGATCCCGATTACATAGGGCCAGGAATCTGCTAAGAGAGAAGTTAAAGAAATATGCTGGATCAATGGGTTATAAATAAAGAACTTATCATGGCAAGAAGAGAAAAAATGAAAAATGTTGAACGAACCTGTCCTGATCATGAAAAGTGCGTTCATGTGATTAACCTGGTCATTGATGGAGAAGCTACAAAGGAGGAAGAAGCTTATTTTTATAAACACGTGAAAGATTGTCTGCATTGTGCACAATATTATAAACTTGAGCAATCTATCCGGGAAGCCATTCGAAAAAAACTGGAGGTAAAAGCAGCACCTGAAGAATTAATAGTTGAATTGCGAAGAAGGGTGAAGGACTCTTTTTTAAAATCCTCTGATGATGTTAAATAAGAAAGCCATAATTGTTGCAGCCCCATCAGGTTCTGGGAAAACTACAATAGTAAAACATTTGCTGAAAAGGATCCCTCAGTTAAAATTTTCCATCTCCGCTACATCAAGAAGTAAAAGAGCAGGAGAAACAGATAAATTGGATTATTATTTTCTGACGAAAGATGAAATGACTGAAAGGATAAGGAATGGAGATTTTGTAGAATGGGAAGAAGTTTATGCCGGATCATTATACGGGACTTTAAAGTCTGAGGTTGAAAGGATATGGTCTGATGGGGATACTATAATATTTGATGTAGATGTGATAGGAGCTATAAATTTGAAAAAATATTTTAAGAATCAAGGATTATCCATATTTATAAGGGTAAAAGACATCGCAGACCTTGAGAAGAGATTGAAGGAAAGAGGAACAGAGGATAATGAAAGCCTGAAGAAAAGAATTGAAAAGGTAGAGTTAGAGATGGCATATCATTCTAAGTTTGATGAGGTAGTTACCAATGACATCCTTGAAATAGCAAATCAAGAAACAGAAGAGATCGTAAGAGATTTCATAAAGCAGTAAGTATATTGAAAGTCGGGCTTTTTTTTGGTTCATTTAATCCCATACACATAGGGCATTTAATTGTTTCCAATACAGTGTATGATTACACCGATGTTGATGAAATTTGGTTTGTGGTATCTCCTCTCAACCCTCACAAAAGGCAGAGCAGATCCTTGATCCATGAGTTTGATCGTATAGATATGGTTGAAAGGGCCATTGAAGATCAGCATAATTTTAAGGCCATTGACATTGAATTCCATCTTCCAAAACCTAATTATACAGTCAACACGCTTGTCTATCTGGAAGAAAAATTTCCTGATCACGAATTCAGGATTATCATTGGAGAGGATAACCTGGTGAGTTTTAAAAAATGGAAAAACTATGAAGTAATTCTTGAGAATTATGGATTAATCGTATATCCCAGGCCTAATACGAATGATTCGGACCTCAAGGAACATCAAAATG
This sequence comes from uncultured Roseivirgaceae bacterium, assembly GCA_964389805.1. Taxonomy (GTDB): domain Bacteria; phylum Bacteroidota; class Bacteroidia; order Cytophagales; family Cyclobacteriaceae; genus JAGTVG01. The sequence continues at coordinate 15,637 of CAYMFU010000289.1, forward strand.
TGACATTTGTCGTTGCTCCCCAAATAGATATATCAGCTTCATTTATACGAAAGAATGTGAAATTGGGAAAATCAATTAAATATTTGGTTCCCGATAAAGTGGCTGAATTTATTAGAGACAGAAAACTTTATGAATAATTATCAGGGGAAACTTAAGTATTATACTGTCATGATGTCCTTTTCTTTGTTGCCGAGCATCTCCTCTATTTTTTCAATATAATTATTTGTGAGTTCCTGGACATCAATTTCGGCATTTTTAACAGCATCTTCAGAAACATGTTCTTTCAATAGTTTTCTTAAGTGGTCATTGGAGTCTTTCCTTACATTTCTTACACTTACTCTTCCCAGTTCCGCCTCATGTTTTGCCTGCCTGGCCAATTGAAGTCTTCTTTCCTCGGATAATGGTGGAACATTTAATCTGATTATTTCACCATCACTCTGAGGATTTAAGCCAAGGTCACTGTTTATAATTGATTTTTCTATTTCAGGTATAATTGTCTTTTCCCAAGGCTTTATAATTATTGATCTCGCATCAGGTGTGTTAATAGAAGACACCTGATTTAAGGGGGTTGGGTTGCCATAATATTCGACCATGAGGCCGTCCAGCATTCCAGGAGTTGCCTTGCCAGCTCTTATTTTTCCAAAGGCAAAATTCACATGATGAATGGATTTTTCCATTAATTCTTTTGCCTCTTCAAGGATAAGTTCAATTTCTTCCATTTTTATTGTTCTTTATTTAACAAATCAGTGAACCAGTGTTCCAACTTTTTCACCTTCAATAATTTTCAAAAGATTGCCCGGCTTATTCATGTCAAATATAATAATTGGCAAGTTATTTTCCTGGCATAGTGCAAAAGCAGTCATATCCATGACCTTATACCCATTCTCAAATACCTCCTGGAAGGAAATATTAGAAAACCGTGTAGCTGTTGGATCTTTCTCAGGATCAGCTGTGTATAAGCCATCTACCCTTGTGCCCTTTAAAACCACGTCTGCAATAATTTCTACAGCTCTTAAACTTGCTGTTGTATCGGTGGTAAAATAAGGATTGCCAATCCCGGCTCCAAATATTACGATCCTGCCCTTTTCAAGGTGTCTGATGGCTCTTCTTCTAATAAATTGCTCACAAACCTGTTCAATCTTGAAGCCAGACATCAACCTGGTAAACATGCCTGCTTTTTCAAGTGCACTTTGTAAGGCCATTCCGTTTATTACAGTTGCAAGCATACCCATATAATCTCCCTGTACTCTGTCAATGCCGCTTTCCTCAGCAGTAATACCCCTGAAGATGTTTCCCCCGCCTATCACAATGGCTACTTCAAGGCCAAGATCCTTAACTTTTTTAATCTCCCGGGAATATTGCTCCAGTCTCTGAGAATCAATGCCGAACTTCTGATCACCCATTAAAGCTTCACCACTCACTTTTAGTAATATACGTTTATACTTCATACCATAATATTTCAATATCTATACAAATATAACATTGCAGTCCCTTTAAAAAAATGTAATTTCTAAATGGATTCAATATTATACATTGAAATTACTAATAGTTTTTCCACTAAATCAATATTACAAGTTAACTTTGCATGATTTTGTCTTATTCGTATAGTCATTTAATTCACCAGTTTTTAAAAATACACATATGCGATTTTACGTAATTGCAGTATCATTAGGGTTATTAATTTTCGGATGTAAGGTTAAACAAGGCAGTGCTCCTGTTCAGGATAGTGTCAGTGAAGTAGAGGATACAGTAGCAAGTATTGAGGTAGTTGATCAATCACCCCTTGAATATCCTGTATATAGAGCGAGCAGAACACGCTTAATGGATTTGCTTCATACGAAACTTGAGATCTCATTAGATTGGCAGAAACAAAGATTAAATGGCCTGGCCACTTTACAATTAAAACCATATTTTAATCCACAGGATCTGGCAATTCTTGATGCTAAAAACTTTGACATACATCATATCAAACTCGTCAAAGGAACTGATAAGCATGATTTGGACTTTTTCTATGACGGATTTCAGATAATGATAAATCTGGATACGGTCTATCATCGAAATCAGAATATTTTTCTCGAGATTAAATATACAGCCAAACCCACCGAAAAGGAATCACGTGGAAGCATAGCGATAGAATCGGACCAGGGTTTGTATTTTATTAATCATGACGGTTCAGATAAGTATAAGCCCACACAAGTATGGACCCAGGGGGAAACTGAAGCAAATTCATGTTGGTTCCCAACCATTGATTCGCCAAATGAAAGAACAACACAGGAAGTATTTCTTACAGTACACGAAAAATTTACCACCTTATCAAATGGGGAGTTGGTTTATTCAAAGTACAATGGGGACAGTACCCGAACAGATTACTGGAAAATGGACCTGCCTCATGCACCGTATCTGTTTATGATCGCTGTAGGCGAATTTGGCGTATATGAAGATCATTGGAATGACATACCAGTTAGTTATTACATGGAAAAGGATTATGCTATGTATTCGAAAGATATATTTGGCGCAACCCCTGAAATGATGTCTTTCTTTTCTGATATATATGGCGTCGATTTTGTATGGCCCAAGTATGCGCAGGTAGTTGTAAGAGACTATGTGTCGGGGGCAATGGAAAACACAACTGCTTCAGTCTTTTATGATGACATGAATGTAGACAACCGGGAACTTATAGACTTTCATTTCGAAAGAATTATAGCTCACGAACTGGCACATCAATGGTTTGGCGACCTGGTAACTAGTGAATCCTGGTCGAATATTACATTAAATGAGGGATTCGCTAATTATGCTGAATATTTATGGTTTGAATATAAATATGGATCCTATGAAGCGGATAAACACGCCCTTGATGAGTACCGGCAGTATCTGGATGAATCTTTAGAAAAACAGGTGGATCTTATCAGGTTTTATTATTCTAATAAAGAAGATGTATTTGACAATCATTCCTATGCTAAGGGAGGCTTGATCCTCAACATGCTGAGAGAGTATATCGGGGATGAGGCGTTTTATGAATCTTTGAAAAGGTATCTTGAAAAACATAAATTCTCATCAGTAGAGGTTCACGATTTACGTCTGATTTTTGAAGATGTAACTGGTGAAGATCTAAACTGGTTTTTTAACCAGTGGTATTTGTCGGCCGGACACCCTGTACTTTTAGTTGAAGATCAATTTAATGACTCTACCCTAACGATATCTGTATCTCAGTTACAGGACCTTGATATAGCACCGGTATATAAATTACCAGTAACTATTGATGTTTATACTAACGAAGGCATTGAATCTTATTTTGTCGTAGCAGATGAGATACACCAGACTTTTGAGTTACCGGTTAAGAATAATCCTGAACTGGTTGTATTTGATGCTTCACAAAAACTACTGGCTGAGATCCAACATGATAAAACTTTAGAAGAATATGCATATCAGTATTTTAATACAGATAAATTCCTGTTGAAATATAAAGCATTGGACACCTTGCTGGAAAGTGATCATGACAGCCTGAAGAGCCTGGTAATCAAGGCTGCAATAGAGAATGAATTCTGGTATTTCAGACAAATGGCTGTTGACAAAATTGAAGAACTGGAAGAGGGTGATAAAAATCTCCTGGTCAACAAAGTTTTGGAATTGGCCACTAAAGATAAGAAATCGCTGGTCAGGGCAGATGCCCTCCATGTTTTAAACTCTTTAAGCGGGAGTGATCATATTGAAGTGTATCGAAATGCGCTTGACGATAGTTCGTACATGGTAACAGGATCAGCCATATATATATATTCGGCTATGGATCCTGAGGGTTTCAAAAATTTAGCCTCTAAATATGAAGAGGCCAGTAATATAAACATCGTTATTCCGCTTGCCAGTTTTTATATTGATGCAGCTGTCAAAGGGAAATATTCATGGTTTATTGATAAAATGAATTATGCACAATCTGATGGGTTATGGTATCTTCTTCAGTATTTTGGAGAATACATGATGCATGCACCAGAACTAACACAGCGGAAAGGTATTGTGATATTGGAAGACTTTGCCCGGAATCATGACAAAATATATGTTCGTCTGGCCGCTTACCAGGCCCTCGGTTTGCTTAGTGATCTCAGCGGTGTAGATACTTTAAGGGAAGATATCAAGAATCAGGAGCCCGATGAATATCTGAGACAGTTATATCAGTCACTTTTTTAGTATTATATAAGCAACAGATTTCCAGTATATTATGTAAAAATATATGCTGTTAACAAGGGAGTTCATTTTTAAATATTGGGCCGTAATTGTTTTAATTAATTTATTTAGACCAAATATTTGATTAAAAGAAAAAAGAGTATAATTTTGCATTCCCTTTGCGAAAACCAAATTTGGATTTTGTAAAAGGGCGTTTTTTTAAGTATTGAATTGAGCAAAATTATGGGGGGATACCAAAGCGGTCAACTGGGACGGACTGTAAATCCGTTGGCGTACGCCTTCGAAGGTTCGAATCCTTCTCCCCCCACATTGTTATTTGGCAATTTATTGATCTGATATTTTCAGAATTCTAAGTTTAATCGAGGTTGAAGTACAGTTAAGAAGGATTTAGCGGAATTGACAAATGAACAAGTAATTTGCGGGCGTAGCTCAGTTGGTAGAGCGACAGCCTTCCAAGCTGTAGGTCGCGGGTTCGAGCCTCGTCGCCCGCTCATAACCCCAAGCCGATGTAGCTCAGGGGTAGAGCGCTTCCTTGGTAAGGAAGAGGTCACGGGTTCAATTCCCGTCATTGGCTCTAATTGCTATTAAAAATTGATATGAAGTTAATCTTTTAGTAATTTTGTAGATTGGCTGATGAACAAGGTTTGAATTGATGTCTTTTTATATGAGAATTCAATAACCTTTCATCGATTTGTATAAGAATTTATTTTAATCATTTTGTAACCAAATTAGATAATTTTCAAACATGGCTAAAGAAACCTTTGATCGTTCCAAACCGCACGTGAACATAGGTACGATAGGTCACGTTGACCATGGTAAGACTACCTTGACGGCGGCTATAACGAAAGTATTGTCAGAAGATGGGCTTGCTGAGGAGCGGGATTTTTCTTCTATTGATAACGCACCGGAAGAAAAAGAAAGAGGAATAACCATTAACACAGCACACGTAGAGTACCAGACCTCAAACAGGCATTATGCCCACGTTGATTGTCCTGGTCACGCTGACTATGTGAAGAACATGGTAACTGGTGCTGCACAGATGGATGGTGCAATTGTTGTTGTGGCTGCCACTGATGGCCCTATGCCTCAAACAAGGGAGCACATCTTGCTTGCACGTCAGGTAGGTGTTCCAGCCTTGGTAATTTTTATGAATAAGGTAGACCTTGTAGACGACGAGGAATTACTTGACCTTGTTGACATGGAGGTTAGAGAACTTTTAAGCGAGTATGAATTTCCTGGTGATGATATACCAGTTATCAGGGGATCAGCACTGGGTGCTCTAAATGGTGAGGCCGAGTGGGTTGAGAAGGTAAAAGAATTGATGGTCGCAGTTGACGAGTATATCCCATTACCAGAAAGATTGATTGACAAGGATTTCTTGATGCCAGTTGAAGACGTTTTCTCAATTACCGGTCGTGGTACCGTTGCAACAGGAAGAATTGAACGTGGTGTTATTAACTCAGGCGACCCGGTAGATATACTAGGTATGGGAGCTGAGAACTTAAAATCAGTTATAACAGGTGTTGAGATGTTCCGTAAGATCCTTGACAGGGGAGAAGCTGGTGACAATACTGGTCTTCTTTTAAGAGGTATTGATAAGGATGAAATAAGAAGGGGTATGGTTATCTGTAAGCCAGGTTCTGTTACTCCTCACCTAAAATTCAAAGCTGAGGTTTATGTGCTTTCAAAAGAAGAAGGTGGGCGACATACTCCTTTCTTTACCAAGTACCGACCACAGTTTTATTTCAGAACAACTGATGTTACTGGTGAGATCAAACTTCCAGAAGGTGTAGAAATGGTTATGCCGGGTGACAATGTTACCATCGAGGTTGACCTGATTAACTCTATCGCTATGGAAAAAGGTTTGAGGTTCGCTATTCGTGAAGGTGGCAGAACGGTTGGCTCAGGTCAGGTTACTGAAATTATTGAATAACAATAGATAATAAAGAGCAAATGCGTTTCAAAATCATGAAATGCATTTGCTTCTTTTTAAAAAAGTAACTACCTTTGCAGCCCTTTTGGGCGATAGACGGGTGTAGCTCAATTGGTAGAGTAGTGGTCTCCAAAACCATTGGCTGGGAGTTCGAGTCTCTCCACCCGTGCAAAAATGGAATGTGATCAATGAAAAAAATTAAACAATATATTATCGAGTCCTACGAGGAGTTACGCCACAAAGTGAGTTGGCCAAAATACAACGACTTGCAAAGTAGCTCTGTCCTTGTTTTGGTTGCATCATTGATTTTCTCAATTATAATTGGCCTGATCGATTTGGCTTTCGACAATGTATTGAACTGGTATTATAACGCATTTTAAATTCTAATATTAACCGGATGGGTGAGCAGAAATGGTATGTATTGAGGGTGATCAGTGGCCAGGAAAGGAAAATAAAAATTTACCTTGAGAATGAGATTGCCCGAAATAAACTTGAGGATTATATTCCTCAGGTGCTTATACCTTCCGAGAAAGTGTATGAAATGAGAAATGGTAAAAAGAGGGTGAGAGAGAGGAATTTCTTCCCTGGATATGTTCTCGTTTCTGCAGATCTATCACATGGTGAAGCATACCACGTGGTAAAAAGTGTTCCCGGTGTTATCGGATTCCTTGGATCAAATGATACAGGAGACGGATCATCAAAAACCCCTGTGCCGCTGAGACAATCGGAGATAAACAGGATCCTTGGCAAGGTTGATGAGATCGATAATATGGAAGAAAAGTTGGGAACCCCGTTTATTGTTGGAGAATCTATAAAGGTTATGGACGGACCTTTCAGCGGATTTACAGGAACGGTTGAGGAAGTTTTTGAAGAAAGAAAGAAATTAAATGTCATGGTAAAAATATTCGGCAGAAATACTCCAGTCGAGTTGAATTACATGCAGGTAGAAAAACAAGATTAGCAAAATGGCTAAAGAGATAAGTGGATATTTAAAGCTGCAAATTAGAGGAGGTAAGGCAAATCCTTCACCTCCGGTTGGGCCAGCTCTTGGTAGCAAGGGCTTGAATATAATGGAATTCTGTAAACAGTTTAATGCCAGAACCCAGGATAAAATGGGGCAGGTATTGCCAGTACTGATCTCCATATATTCAGACAAATCATTTGATTTTGTTATCAAAACTCCACCGGCCTCTGTCTTGCTGCTTGAAGCCTCGAAACTAAAGAAGGGATCTGCAGAACCAAACAGAGTCAAAGTAGGTTCAGTTACCTGGGATCAGGTTCGCACAATTGCTGAAACAAAAATGCCTGATTTAAATGCTTTAAAAGTAGAATCCGCTATGAAGATGGTAGCTGGAACCGCAAGAAGCATGGGATTAAAAGTATCAGGAAGGGCACCCTGGGATAAGTAAAGTTCAATAAAATGGCAAAATTAACAAAGAAGCAAAAAGAAGCCGTAGGTAAAATTGAAAAAGGGAAAGAATATTCTCTTGAGGAAGCTTCCTCTCTTTTAAAAGAAATGACAATGACCAAATTTGATTCTTCAGTTGATATCGACGTGAGATTAGGCGTGGATCCAAGGAAAGCAGATCAAATGATAAGAGGTGTTGTGTCTTTACCCCATGGTGTCGGAAAAGAAGTAAAAGTTTGCGTACTGTGCACACCAGAGAAAGAACAGGAAGCCAAAGATGAAGGTGCTGATTTCGTCGGCCTCGATGATCTTGTTAAAAAAATAGAAGGTGGCTGGACAGATATGGACGTCATCATTACCATGCCAAGTGTGATGGCTAAGGTTGGGAAATTAGGTAGAATTCTGGGCCCTAGAGGTTTGATGCCTAACCCAAAGTCCGGAACGGTGACCATGGATATTGGGAAGACCGTTAAGGAAGTTAAACAAGGAAAAATTGATTTTAAGGTCGATAAATTCGGCATAATACATACTAGTATTGGGAAAGTTTCATTTGAAGCAAATAAAATTCTGGATAACGCTGAAGAGATTCTGAATACAATAGCAAAACTGAAACCACCTTCAGCTAAAGGGACATATGTGAAGAGTATTTACCTTTCCAGTACTATGAGTCCAAGTATTCCAATTGATAAAAACAGCATTCCAGGTATATAGTCATGAATCGAGAAGAAAAAGCTCAGGTAATAGAAGAACTCGTAGAAAGATTTAACAAGTATAATTTTTTCTACATTACGGATGCATCAGGTTTGACTGTAGCAGAAGTAAACGACTTTCGAAGAATGTGCTTTGAGAAGGGAGTTGAATACAAAGTATTTAAGAATACACTGATCAAAAAAGCGCTTGACCAGGTTGAAACTGATTACAGTGATTTTGAGACGAACAATGTATTAAAAGGATTTTCAGGGATTCTTTTTACACCTGAAAATGGGAACCTCCCCGCAAAAGTCATTACTGAGTATAGAAAAAAATATAAAGGAGAAATTCCTGTTCTTAAAGGAGCATCCATTGACAGGGATCTTTATATTGGTAATGATCAGTTATCCGCATTAAGTAAACTCCAATCAAAGGATGAACTTATTGGTGAAATCATATCATTACTCCAGTCACCAGCCAAAAATGTTATTTCTGCATTACAAAGTGGAGAACATCAGCTGGCAGGTATAGTAAAAACATTATCAGAAAAAGAAGATTAAAGTATAACATAATAAAATAATATTTTAAAATGGCAGATTTAAAAGCATTCGCTGAGCAGTTGGTTAATCTTTCAGTTAAAGAGGTTAATGAATTGGCAACTATTTTAAAGGATGAATATGGTATCGAGCCGGCAGCTGCTGCCGCACCCGTTGCAGTTGCTGCAGCAGGCGGTGGTGATGCAGCTGAAGCAGCGGCAGAGAAGTCAGAATTTGACGTGATCCTGAAAGCGGCTGGAGCTCAAAAACTCAAAGTAGTTAAAACAGTTAAAGAATTGACAGGCTTAGGCCTAAAAGAAGCTAAAGATTTAGTTGACGCTGCTCCAAAACCTGTAAAAGAGGGATTGGCTAAAGATGAAGCTGAAGGCATCAAAAAAGCTTTAGAAGAAGCTGGGGCTGAAGTAGAACTACAATAGTTTGACCATTTGTTTTGCTAATAAATGGTAATATGATTTTTAGGCCTGGCAATTCCAGTCAGGTCTTTTGCTGTATGTGCCGACGAAAGCACATTTCTAGTTTCTTATAAGATGAGGCCTTGTGGCTTCATCGAATGTTATTTAACGATCATTAAATAGTTATAACCTTGGCTATAATTAATCAAACAGAGAGAATAAATTTCTCCTCAATTAAAACTATTATTGATTACCCTGATTTCCTTGATGTACAACTCCAATCATTCCAGGACTTTTTCCAATTAGAAACACCACCTGAAAAAAGAATTCAGGAAGGTCTGTATAAGGTGTTCTCGGAAAACTTCCCAATTTCTGATTCGAGAGAGAACTATGTACTGGAATTTGTCGACTACATGGTCGATCCACCGAAATATTCAGTGGGTGAATGTGTTGACAGGGGCCTAACCTATTCTGTTCCTCTTAAGGCTAAATTGAGGTTGTCATGCAATGACGAGGACAACGAGGATTTTGAAACCATTGAACAGGAAGTATTTCTTGGGAATATCCCTTATATGACGGAGAAGGGCTCTTTTGTCATAAATGGGGCTGAGCGGGTTATAGTTTCCCAGTTGCATAGATCTCCGGGTGTTTTCTTTGCCCAGAGTATGCATACCAATGGTACTAAATTGTATTCGGCAAGGATCATTCCATTCAAAGGAAGTTGGATCGAATTTGCGACCGATGTGAATGCAGTAATGTATGCTTACATTGACCGTAAGAAAAAATTCCCGGTCACAACTTTGTTGCGTGCAATAGGGTATGGATCTGATAAAGATATTCTTGATCTTTTTGGTCTTTCGGAAGAAGTACCAGCAACAAAAACAAACCTCAAGAAAGTGGTTGGCAGAAAACTCGCTGCAAGAGTGCTGAAAACATGGATTGAAGATTTTGTTGATGAAGATACCGGAGAAGTTGTTTCTATAGATAGAAATGAAGTTATCCTCGAAAGGGATTCCGTTATTCAGGAAGAAGATATAGAAACCATTATAGAGTCCGGTTCCAAATCTATTATCCTTCATAAAAATGAAGCAAACATTGCGGATTATACTATAATATATAATACACTTCAAAAGGATAATTCCAACTCTGAAAAAGAGGCCGTTGAGCAGATTTACAGGCAGCTGAGAAATACTGAGGCTCCTGATGAACAAACTGCCCGGGATATTATACAAAGCTTATTTTTCAGTGATAAAAGATATGACCTGGGTGAAGTAGGCCGGTACAGGATAAATAAGAAGCTTGGTGTCAATACTGACTATGAAAAGAAAGTATTGACTACAGAAGATATTGAGCTGATTGTAAAGTACCTGATCGGACTGATTAACTCAAAAGCTGTAGTTGATGACATAGACCATTTAAGTAACAGGAGGGTAAGAACTGTTGGAGAACAGTTATATCAACAGTTTGGTGTCGGGTTAGCACGTATGGCCAGGACAATTAAAGAAAGGATGAATGTAAGGGATAATGAAGACTTTAAGCCTGTTGATCTGATCAATGCAAGAACATTATCTTCTGTAATTAATTCCTTCTTTGGCACAAACCAGTTGTCTCAGTTCATGGATCAGACTAATCCACTGGCTGAGATTACCCATAAGCGTCGTATGTCAGCTCTGGGACCAGGCGGTCTTTCCAGAGAGCGGGCTGGATTCGAGGTCCGGGACGTTCACTATACGCATTATGGGCGACTTTGTACCATTGAGACTCCTGAAGGACCGAATATTGGATTGATTTCATCTCTTTGTGTTCATGCCAAAGTGAACAAAATGGGATTCATAGAGACCCCATATCGTAAGTCAAAGGATGGAAAAGTTTCCATGAGTGAAAATGTAGAATACCTTACTGCTGAAGAGGAGGATACTTTCTATATAGCTCAGGCTAATGCACCGCTGAATAATGCAGGGAAATTCATCAATGAAAAAGTAAAAGCGCGATACGAGGGTGATTATCCTTTGATTGAAGGTGATAAAGTAGCCTTTATGGATATAGCACCTAATCAGATCGTATCCGTAGCGGCATCCCTGATTCCATTCCTGGAGCATGACGATGCGAACAGGGCACTTATGGGATCAAACATGCAGCGCCAGGCTGTTCCACTAATGAATCCTCAATCGCCAATTGTGGGTACTGGCTTAGAAGCTCGCGTTGCTGAAGATTCACGGGCATTAATTAAGGCTGAAGGAGAGGGAGAAGTTGCTTTTGTGGATGCAAACCATATTACTATTAAGTATAACCTGTCTGATGATGAGGCTGGTACTACATTTGATAGTGAGGTAAAAACATATGATCTTACAAAATTCAGAAGAACGAACCAGGACACCTGCATTAACCTTAGACCTATCGTGTTCAAAGGACAGAAGATCAAAAGAGGACAGGTGCTCTGTGAAGGATATGCAACTGAAAAAGGTGAGCTGGCTCTCGGAAGAAACCTGATGGTGGCTTTTATGCCATGGCAGGGATATAATTTTGAAGATGCTATTGTTGTTTCCGAGCGTGTGGTTAGAAATGACGTATTTACTTCCATACACATAGAAGAATTTGAATTGGAAGTACGGGATACAAAACGGGGTGAGGAAGAATTGACTTCTGAAATACCTAACGTCAGTGAGGAAGCCGTTAAAAATCTTGACGAAAATGGCATAATAAGAATTGGTGCTGAAGTTATGGAGGGGGATATCCTTGTGGGAAAAATTACTCCTAAAGGGGAAACAGATCCTACCCCAGAAGAGAAACTTCTGCGCGCCATATTTGGAGATAAGGCCGGCGATGTTAAAGACGCCTCATTAAGGGCATCACCGTCACTGGAAGGTGTGGTTATTGAAACTAAATTGTTCGCTAGGCCTAAGAAAGATAAGGAGCTCAGGGCTAAATCGAAAAAGGAAGTTGAAATACTGAAGAATAGCTATAGTAAAGAGTTACTTGGGCTAAGGTCTATCTTTATTGAGAAACTCTCCAATTTGCTGGAAGGGAAAGTGTGCCAGAGTGTAAAACACAAATTTGGAGATGAAATCATGGCAAGCGGAGTTAAGTTCAAGAAGGAGAATATTGAAGCCAATTTCTTCCCTGAGAAAAACATTTACAGGGATGAAAGCACCTATAATGTACCTGAAGAGGTAAATCTGATATCTGACCTGTTACTAGATAACTGGACAGCTGACGAGCATACCAATGGACTGATCGAAATTCTGGTTAAGAATTTTAATAAGACAAGGAACGAAATTGCCGGTACCTTTAAAAGAGAGAAATTTACTCTTGAGGTGGGCGATGAGTTGCCAACAGGCATTGTTCAACTGGCCAAAGTATACGTGGCTAAGAAACGTAAACTGAAGGTTGGGGATAAGATGGCTGGGCGTCATGGAAATAAAGGTGTTGTAGCTAAAATAGTAAGGGAAGAGGATATGCCATTCCTTGAAGACGGAACTCCGGTGGATATAGTATTGAATCCATTGGGCGTACCCTCGCGTATGAACCTCGGCCAGATCTATGAAACCGTTCTTGGTTGGGCAGGTTTGAAACTGGATAAAAAGTATGCTACACCAATATTTGACGGTGCAACGATCCAGGATGTTGATAAGGAGCTGAACGATGCGAAATTACCCAGATATGGACGTACAGATCTTTATGACGGACTAACCGGTGAGAAATTCGATCAACAGGTAACCGTAGGTGTTATCTATATCCTGAAATTGGGTCATCTTGTTGATGATAAAATGCACGCAAGATCCATAGGTCCATACTCCCTGATTACGCAACAGCCTCTGGGTGGTAAGGCTCAGTTTGGTGGACAGCGATTTGGTGAGATGGAAGTTTGGGCACTAGAGGCTTTTGGTGCAGCAAATGTTCTTCAGGAAATGCTGACTGTGAAGTCTGATGATGTGATCGGAAGAGCGAAGGTTTACGAATCCATTGTTAAAGGTGAGAACATGACAAAGGCGAATGTGCCTGAATCCTTTAATGTATTGGTACATGAACTCAGGGGTCTTGCACTTGAGGTAACTATGGAATAATAATTTGAAACAAGCTTTAGAATATAGACTATATCCAATATGGCTTTTAGAAAAAACAAAAAAATTACAAGTGACTTTAAAAATGTAACCATAAGTCTTGCTTCCCCGGAATCAATTCTTGAAAGTTCACATGGTGAAGTCACTCAACCGGAAACCATTAATTACAGGACCTATAAACCAGAAATGGGGGGATTGTTTTGCGAGCGGATTTTTGGCCCTGTAAAAGATTGGGAATGCCATTGTGGAAAATACAAGAGAATAAGGTATAAAGGTATAATTTGTGACCGATGCGGCGTTGAGGTGACGGAGAAGAAGGTTAGAAGAGAGCGAATGGGACACATAGAACTAGTGGTTCCTGTAGCTCATATCTGGTATTTTAAATCACTGCCTAATAAAATAGGTTACCTTCTGGGATTACCCACGAAGAAACTTGATCAGATCATCTATTACGAGCGATACCTGGTTGTACAACCCGGAGTGAAAGCTGATGATGGGATCAATACCATGGACTTCCTGACAGAGGATGAATACCTTGATTTTATGGATAAGCTTCCAAGGGAAAACCAGATGCTGGATGACGATGATCCAAATAAGTTTATCGCAAAAATGGGGGCTGAATCTCTTGAGATGGTCCTTAAGCGAATTGATCTGGACGAATTATCCTATAGCCTGCGACATCAGGCAGCCACAGATACCTCTCAACAGAGAAAAGCAGAAGCACTCAAGAGGCTTAAAGTTGTTGAAGCCTTCAGAGAAGCAAGAACGCGAATAGAGAATCGTCCTGAGTGGATGATCATCAGAATGGTGCCGGTTATTCCACCGGAACTGCGACCACTTGTCCCTCTTGATGGAGGACGATTTGCTACCTCTGACCTGAATGATCTTTATAGAAGGGTTATTATCAGGAATAATAGACTTAAGAGATTAATTGACATTAAGGCACCTGAAGTAATACTCAGAAATGAGAAAAGGATGCTTCAGGAAGCCGTTGATTCATTATTTGATAATTCAAGAAAAGTAAATGCGGTAAGATCAGATGGAAACCGTGCCCTGAAATCTCTGAGTGATATGCTCAAAGGAAAGCAAGGCAGGTTCCGTCAGAATTTGCTCGGTAAAAGGGTGGATTATTCAGGACGATCTGTTATCGTAGTTGGCCCTGAGCTTAAAATGCATGAGTGTGGCTTGCCAAAGCATATGGCAGCTGAACTATTCAAGCCTTTCATCATTAGAAAGCTTATTGAAAGAGGTATAGTAAAAACGGTTAAATCAGCCAAAAAGATTGTTGACCGTAAAGATCCAGTTGTCTGGGATATCCTGGAAAACGTACTTAAAGGACATCCTGTTATGCTTAACAGGGCTCCTACACTTCACAGACTAGGTATTCAGGCCTTCCAGCCAAAGCTTATAGAGGGTAAGGCCATTCAGTTGCATCCTTTAACATGTACAGCTTTCAATGCTGACTTTGATGGTGACCAGATGGCTGTTCATGTACCCCTTGGACAAGAAGCTATCCTGGAAGCTTCTTTACTGATGATATCCACACATAATATTCTGAATCCGGCCAATGGAGCACCAATAGCAGTTCCTTCTCAGGATATGGTACTTGGATTGTATTATGTGACCAAAGGCAGACAAAGCACCAAAGATCATCCAGTTAAAGGTGAAGGCGGGATATTCTATAGTCCGGAGGAAGTTATTATTGCCATCAATGAGCAAGTAGTTTCTATTCACGCTCCTGTTAAGGTTAAGGTAAATGTCCGGAATGAGGATGGTGAATTAGAAAATAAGATTATAGATACAGTAGCAGGAAGGGTTATATTTAATCAATATGTTCCAGAGGAAGTTGGTTATGTTGATGAGTTATTGACTAAGAAAAAGCTTCAGAAGATCATCTCTGATGTACATAAAATTTGCGGTGGAGCAAAAGCCGCCAAGTTCCTCGACGATATCAAAGAACTTGGATTCCAGATGGCTTACAAGGGAGGTCTATCCATTGGATTGGATGATGTGAAGATCCCAACCACCAAAAACGATCTTATCGCTGAGGCCAAGGAAGAGGTTGATGCAGTTTGGAACAATTACTTCATGGGTCTGATTACAGACAATGAGAGGTACAACCAGGTAATTGATATCTGGACAAGGATAAACTCTCAATTGACCCACACCCTGATGACTGAACTTCAGGAAGATGAAAATGGATTTAATAGCATTTATATGATGATGCACTCCGGAGCCAGGGGTTCCAGGGAGCAGATCAGGCAGCTTGGAGGAATGAGGGGATTGATGGCCAAACCACAGAAGAGTTTACTGGGTTCAGTCGGTTCTATTATCGAAAACCCGATCTTGTCGAACTTTAAAGAGGGTCTTGACGTAATTGAGTATTTCATATCGACACACGGTGCCCGAAAAGGATTGGCCGATACAGCCCTGAAAACAGCTGATGCTGGATACCTTACCAGAAGGTTGGTAGACGTAGCTCAGGATGTAGTTGTGAATGAGGAAGATTGTGGTACACTTCGGGGTCTCGTGGTTACAGCATTGAAAGATAATGAGGATATCGTTGAACCTCTTTCAGAAAGAATATTAGGCCGGGTTGTTGTGCACGATGTATACCTTCCTTTAAATGATGAAATTGTAATGAGGTCAGGAGAAGAGATTACAGAAGAGATTGCACAAAGAATCGAAGATGGCGGTATTGAGGAAGTGGAGATAAGATCGGTACTTACTTGTGAAACGAAACAAGGAATTTGTGCCAAATGCTATGGAAGGAACCTGTCATCCGGATTGATGGTTCAACGTGGAGAGGCCGTTGGAGTTATAGCAGCACAATCCATTGGTGAACCAGGTACACAGCTGACCCTTCGAACTTTCCACGTAGGAGGTACAGCATCGAATATTGCTGTTGAAGCTAGAATCAATGCAAAGTTTGATGGAAAGGTCGAATATGAAGAGTTGCGACATCTGACCACGAAGAATGCTGAAGGTGAAAATGTAGAAGTTGTTATGGGACGGACCGGTGAGATTAAGATCGTAGAGGAGAAAACCGGAAAGCAACTGATCAGTAACCACGTGCCATATGGAGCTTTCTTAAGCGTTAAAAACGGTACTAAAGTGAAGAAAGGTGATCAGTTATGTTTCTGGGATCCATATAATGCCGTAATATTGTCAGACATCGAAGGGAAAGCCGATTATGAATTCATAGAAGATGGAATTACTTATAAAGATGAGTCTGACGAGCAGACAGGGCATAAAGAAAAGGTGATTATCGATAGCAAGGATAAGACCAAAAACCCCGCGATTATTGTTCAGGGGGCGAAAGATGAAGGTAAATCATACAACATACCAGTTGGCGCTCACCTGGCAGTTAACATAGGGGATAAAATCGTGTCCGGTCAGATCTTGTGTAAGATACCTAGACAAATTGGTAAAACAAGGGATATAACTGGGGGTTTACCACGGGTAACTGAATTGTTCGAGGCAAGGAATCCTTCTAATCCTGCTGTAGTAAGTGAAATTGATGGGATTGTATCTTATGGAGCCATTAAGCGGGGTAACAGGGAAATTTTCATTGAATCCAAAGATGGTATTAAGAAAAGATATCTGGTTCCTCTCTCCAAGCATATCCTTGTACAGGATAATGACTTTGTGAAAGCGGGTATACCTCTGTCTGATGGAGCTATTACACCAGCTGATATATTAGCGATAAAAGGCCCTACGGCTGTGCAGGAATACCTCGTGAACGAAATACAGGAGGTTTATCGTCTGCAGGGTGTGAAGATCAATGATAAGCATATTGAGATCATCGTTAGGCAAATGATGCAGAAAGTTGTCATAATTGAACCTGGAGATACAAGCTTCTTGCCTGGCCAGGTAGTTGACAAGTGGATGTTCAGAGAAGAGAATGATTCCGTTTTAGATAAAAAAGTAATCCTTGATTCTAAGGATTCTGCCGCTCTTAAAGCAGGTCAGATTATTTCGTCGAGAAGGCTACGGGATGAAAATTCCAGTTTGAAACGAAAGGATATGGCCACTGTAGAGGTACGGGATGCTATGGCAGCAGTTTCGATGCCTACCTTGCAAGGTATTACACAAGCCTCACTTGGAACACAAAGTGTACTTTCGGCTGCTTCCTTCCAGGAAACGACAAAAGTGCTCAGTGAAGCTGCTATCAGAGGAAAGCGTGATGGGCTGATAGGATTGAAAGAAAATGTAATTGTGGGGCACCAGATACCTGCTGGGACAGGAATGAGAGAGTATAGCAAGTTGATTGTATCTTCTAAAGAGGAATACGAGCAATTGATTGAATCCAAAGAGGAGTTCACAAAACATAGAGAACCACAGTATTAATAAATTATGGAAGACGACAATAAAGCTAAAAATCCTGCAGCACCAAACCAGATCAATATCGAATTGACAGAGGATATTGCCGAAGGCATATATTCAAATCTGGCGATGATCGCACATTCAAATAGTGAATTTGTGATCGATTTTATCCGGTTAATGCCTGGTGTTCCGAAGGCTAAGGTAAAATCCAGAATAGTGATTACACCTGAACATGCCAAAAGGTTATCTAATGCCTTGATCGACAATATCCGTAAATACGAGGATACTTTCGGTGACATTAAGAAAACAGAAGATGCACCTAAATTCCCAATCAATTTTGGGGGTACTGTAGGAGAGGCTTAATGGATTGAATTTTTGGGGGTACTTTTTTTTGCATAATAAAAGGAATTACCTACCTTTGCAGTCCGAAATTTTCAAGGAGAATAGAAAAATAACGATATAATTGTATGCCAACAATTCAACAGTTAGTTAGAAAGGGACGAAAAACGAAATCGTCAAAATCAAAGTCACCTGCTTTGGATTCATGTCCACAGAGGAGGGGAGTATGTACCCGGGTATATACAACAACCCCGAAGAAGCCTAATTCTGCCATGAGAAAGGTGGCCAGGGTAAGGCTCACCAATGGTAATGAAGTGAACGCCTATATCATGGGAGAGGGCCATAATTTACAGGAACACTCTCTTGTTCTGATCAGGGGTGGCCGAGTGAAGGACCTTCCAGGCGTGCGTTATCACATTATCAGAGGTGCCCTCGATACAGCAGGAGTTGAAGGCCGGCTTCAGGCCAGATCAAAATATGGTGCTAAAAGGCCTAAGACTAAATAAATTTATTTAAGATGAGGAAGACAAAACCAAAGAAGAGATATTTATTGCCGGACCCTAAATTTAAGGATACACTAGTTACCAGGTTTGTTAATAATCTGATGCTCATGGGTAAAAAGAACCTGTCCTACAGGACTTTTTATGATGCCATCGAAATTGTTGAGAACAGGGTTGGTGAAAATGGCCTGGAGACCTGGAAAAAGGCTTTGAATAATATTATACCTGCTGTTGAGGTAAAAAGTAGAAGGGTGGGTGGTGCTACCTTCCAGGTGCCGACTGAAGTGAGGCCTGATCGTAAGGTTTCATTAGGGATAAAATGGATGATCAGGTATGCGAAGATGAGGAACGAGAAAACTATGGTGGAGAGACTGGCCGGAGAGATAATAGCTGCTTCGAAAGGTGAAGGTGCTGCTGTGAAGAAGAAAGATGATACACATAGAATGGCTGATGCCAATAAGGCTTTCTCCCACTTCAGATTCTAAAACTTGAAATGGCAACGAAAGACTTAAAATATTTAAGAAATATTGGCATCATGGCTCACATTGATGCTGGAAAGACAACTGCCACTGAAAGAATTCTATATTATACTGGCTTGACACATAAGCTGGGAGAAGTGCATGAAGGTGGAGCCGTAATGGATTGGATGGAACAGGAGCAGGAGCGAGGAATTACCATTACTTCTGCTGCCACGACAACATTCTGGAAATATCCTACACTTCAAGGACGACAGACCAGCGATTCTAGAGAATATAAGATCAACATCATAGATACCCCTGGCCACGTTGACTTTACCGTGGAGGTTGAAAGATCACTCAGGGTTCTTGATGGGTCGGTTGCTTTATTCTGTGCGGTTTCTGGTGTAGAACCTCAATCTGAAACGGTTTGGAGACAAGCTGATAAGTACCAGGTTCCCAGGATCTGTTTTGTAAACAAGATGGACAGGGCCGGAGCGGATTTCTTTAACGTTGTAGATGAAATCAAGGAAAAGCTGGGCGCTAATCCTATTCCACTTCAGGTGCCGATTGGCGCTGAAGATTCCTTCCGTGGTGTGGTTGATCTTATTCAAAATAAGGCCATTATCTGGAATGAAGAAGACAAGGGAATGACTTATATGATCGAGGATATTCCTGACGATCTTGTAGAAACCGTAGTTGAATGGAGACAGAAACTCGTAGAAAGTGTCGCAGAATATGATGATGAGATCCTTGAGAAGTTTTTTGAAGATCCTGATTCGATTACTGAAGATGAAATGATGACAGCTATTAGGAAAGCTGTAATCGATTTGTCTTTCTCACCGGTACTTGTTGGATCAGCTTTCAAGAATAAGGGGATCCAGGCACTTCTGGATGCAGTTTGTAGATATCTACCTTCTCCGCTTGACCTTCCGCCAGTTGCCGGGGTCAATCCTGATAATGACAAGGAAGAAACGAGGGAGCCGGATGCCAGCAAACCATTTTCTGCATTGGCTTTTAAAATTGCAACGGATCCGTTTGTGGGAAGACTTTGCTTTTTCAGAACATATTCCGGAAAATTAAATGCGGGTTCATATACATTCAATACAAGAACTGGTAAAAAGGAAAGGATATCCAGGTTGATGCAGATGCATTCCAACAAGCAGAATCCAATAGATTTTGTTGAGGCTGGAGATATTGCAGCTGCGATTGGATTTAAGAATATCAAAACCGGGGATACGCTGACTGATGAAAAGCATAAGATAGTATTAGAATCCATTACCTTCCCCGATCCTGTTATTGGTTATGCGATCGAGCCTAAGAAGCAAATCGATCAGGACAAGTTGGGCGTAGCGATATCAAAGCTGATTGAAGAAGATCCAACGCTTCGTGTAATGACCAATGAGGAAACAGGTCAGACTGTTTTGCGGGGTATGGGTGAGTTACACCTGGAAATTATAATTGACAGGCTAAAGCGTGAATTTAATGTTGAGATAAACGAGGGTGCCCCACAGGTTGCCTATAAGGAAGCCATATTTGGAAAAGTGGAGTTCCGTGAATTATATAAGAAACAATCTGGTGGACGGGGTAAATTTGCGGATATAGTGTTCGAGATCGGACCTCAGGATGAAGAATATGATAAACCAGGTCTGCAATTTGTAAACGAAATTGTAGGTGGGGTAATCCCCAGGGAATACATTCCTTCTGTTGAAAAAGGATTTGCAGAAGCAATGAAAAATGGACCTTTGGCAGGATATCCTCTTGAAAAGATGAAGGTTCGTCTTTTCCATGGATCATATCATGATGTAGATTCCGATTCTTTATCGTTTGAATTGGCGGCAAGAATAGGATTCAAAGAAGCATCTGTAAAAGCCAAGCCGAAACTTATGGAGCCGGTCATGTCAGTAGAGGTAGTAACCCCTGATGAGTATACCGGACCTGTAACTGGTGACCTGAATAAAAGACGGGGCATAATGAAAGGGATGGACACTAAAGGTGGAGCCCAGGTAATTAAGTGCGATGTGCCATTATCCGAATTGTTCGGTTACGTCACAGACCTCAGGACAATTTCATCAGGTAGGGCATCGGCCACTTTAACATTTTCTCATTATGATTTAGTGCCTGAAAATCTGGCCCAGAAAATTATTGCAAAAGTAAAAGGTGAATAGTTATTAATATGACACAGAAAATCAGAATTAAATTGAAATCCTATGATCATAATCTGGTCGATAAATCGTCAGAAAAGATCGTTAGGGCCGTAAAAACTACTGGCGCCGTTGTAAGCGGACCTATTCCTTTGCCAACTGAAAAGGAGATATTCACGGTATTAAGGTCGCCGCACGTAAACAAAAAATCCAGGGAACAATTTCAGCTTTGCACCTATAAGCGACTTGTTGATATTTACTCAAATAGCACCAAGACTGTAGATGCCTTGATGAAACTGGAGTTGCCAAGTGGCGTTGATGTAGAAATCAAAGTCTGAATGGATAAATACAATATATAAAATCCCGCCCCGGCGGGACTTTTTTTGAACCTGCAAATGCGTCAAATAAATTTGAATGCTTTTGAACATTGAAATTTATTTAATACCTTTGCAGTCCTTTTGTCGACCACTGCCCATTTCGGGTAGTTAATTTTATAAAAAGAGATGTCAGGAATAATAGGAAAAAAAATAGGAATGACTAACGTTTACGATGAAGAGGGTCGTAGCGTTTCATGTACGCTTATCGAAGCTGGGCCATGTGTGGTAACGCAGGTGAAAGATGTCGAAAAAGACGGGTATAGGGCCATTCAGCTAAGTTATGATGAGAGGAAAGAGAAAAGGACACCTAAGGCTTTGAAGGGCCATTTTGATAGGTCAAATACCACTCCTAAGAAAAAAGTAGTTGAGTTCAGAAAATTCAGGGATGAGTTTACTGGCACAGTTGAATTAGGACAGATTGTGAATGTTGGAGATGTGTTCCAGGAAGGGGAATATGTTGATGCCATAAGTAATTCAAAAGGTAAGGGATTTCAGGGGGTTGTTAAACGTCATGGATTTAGAGGTGTAGGTGATGCTACCCACGGACAGCACAATCGTTTGAGAGCACCTGGTTCTATTGGTGCAAGTTCCTATCCTTCAAGGGTATTCAAAGGCATTCGAATGGCCGGACAACAAGGAGGAAATAGAGTTAAGGTTCTTAATTTAAGAATCGTAAAAATTATTCCTGAGAAAAACCTGGTACTGGTAAGCGGATCTGTACCTGGTTCTAAAAATTCATATGTAGTGCTTGAGAAGTAATTGAACATGAAAGTTAAGGTACTAAAAAATAATGGAGAAGATGCTGGCAGGAAGGTAACGCTGGCTGACAATATTTTTAATATTGAACCAAACGATCACGCCATCTACCTGGATGTGAAACAATATCTGGCAAATCAGAGACAAGGGACACATAAAACTAAGGAGAGAAGTGAGATCGTAGGCTCAACAAGGAAAATAAAAAGACAAAAAGGAACAGGTACTGCAAGGGCTGGTAGTATAAAATCACCTTTATTCAGAGGTGGAGGACGAACTTTCGGTCCAAGACCAAGGGATTATAGTTTCAAACTGAATAAAAAGGTAAAGAACCTGGCTAAGCGGTCTGCCTTAACTTACAAAGCGAAAGCAGACGAGATCTCTATACTTGAGGACTTTGCACTCGGGGCAGTAAAGACAAAAGATTATATCAAAGTATTGAAAGATCTTTCTGTGGATACAAAGAAGACATTGATGATCATTCCTGAAAAAAGCCAGAACCTGGCACTTTCTTCAAGGAATGTAAGAAATGCTAAAGTTGTTTTAGCGAATAATATAAATACCTATGAGGTACTTCATGCCGACCAACTTTTGGTCTTTGAAGGATCTCTCCAAAAAATAGAAGAAATACTGAATTAGTTTATCGATGGAAGTATTAATCAAACCCCTGGTTACTGAAAAAGTCTCTGATCTGAATGAAAAGGGACAGTATGGCTTTATTGTTGACCGCAGGGCAAATAAAGTAGAGATCAGGAAAGCCGTGGAAAAGATGTACGGAGTAAATGTGGAAAGCGTCAATACGATGCGATATCAGGGAAAAGAAAAAACTAGGTATACCAAAACAAAAATTATTTCGGGAAGAACCGCATCATTTAAAAAAGCAATCGTCACGGTAGCTGAAGGTGAAGTGATTGATTTTTATAGCGGAATATAAAATAGTTTAAAATGGCTGTAAGGAAATTAAGACCTATGACACCCGGACAAAGATACAGGACGGCCCCTGTTTTTGAGAATATTACAAAAACGGAGCCTGAGAAATCTTTGGTCACACCAAATAAGAAATCTGGTGGACGGAATAGCGCTGGAAGAATGACCATCCGGTACTCTGGTGGGGGTCATAAAAGAAAGTACAGAATTATAGATTTCAAGAGAAGCAAAAAGAATGTGCCTGCGAAAGTAGCAGCCATAGAATATGATCCTAACAGATCAGCCAGAATTGCTTTGTTGCACTACGTGGATGGAGAGAAGACTTATATAATAGCACCTGAAGGATTGCATGTTGGAAATACGGTGGTGGCAGGTGATAAAATAGCCCCTGAAGTGGGCAATAACCTTCCTTTAGGAAATATTCCTTTAGGTACCATAGTTCATAACATTGAACTGAGACCTGGTAAAGGAGCTTCCATAGCAAGAAGTGCTGGATCATATGCTCAGCTTGTGGCCAGAGAAGGCAAATATGCAACATTGAAATTGCCTTCCGGTGAAATGAGAATGGTGTTGACAACCTGTACAGCTACTATTGGCACCGTTTCTAATTCTGATCATATGAACGTTACCTTGGGGAAAGCTGGCCGAAAGCGCTGGATGGGAAGAAGGCCTAGGGTTAGAGGTGTTGCTATGAACCCTGTTGATCACCCAATGGGAGGTGGAGAAGGACGTGCATCCGGAGGACATCCTAGATCACGAACTGGTTTGTATGCCAAAGGTAAGAAAACGAGAGCGAAGCATAAGTATTCAGATAAATTGATAATAAGTAAAAGGAAATAATGGCAAGATCATTAAAAAAGGGACCTTATATTGATTTCCGGCTGGAAAGGAAAATTGATAAAATAAACGATTCGGGAAAGAAATCAGTCATTAAAACCTGGTCAAGACGATCAATGATATCTCCTGATTTTGTTGGTCATACCTTTGCAGTTCATAATGGGAATAAATTTATACCCGTTTATGTTACTGAAAATATGGTAGGGCATAAACTGGGCGAATTTGCTCCAACCAGGACTTTTAGGGGTCATATTTCAAAAAAGGATAAAGGTAAAAGATAAAATAAATGGAAGCCGTTGCTAAATTAAAAAATGTGCCTACTTCTCCTCGAAAAATGAGGCTTGTTGCAGATCTGATTAGAGGGAAGAAAGTTACAAAAGCATTGAATATCCTTAAGTTTGAGCCAAATCACAATGCGGCAAAACTTGAGAAGTTATTGCTTTCAGCCATATCAAACTGGCAAAATAAGTTCGAAGATGTGAAGTTGGAAGAAGCCGATCTGTTTGTTAAAGAGATTCAGGTAGATGGTGGACGGATCCTTAAAAGACTCAGGCCGGCACCTCAGGGGAGAGCACATCGAATTAGAAAACGTTCTAATCATGTTACAATGGTGGTTGCTAGCTCTTATGTTCATGATGAGATTGAAGAAGAAACCAATACTGAAAAAAAATAGTCAAGAATGGGACAAAAAGTAAATCCGGTAGGTCTTAGGTTAGGCATTATCAAAGGTTGGGATTCCAACTGGTTTGGCGGCAAGACTTTTTCTGCAAAGCTGATAGAAGATCAGAATATTCGAAAATATGTTGAAGCCAGAATACCAAAAGGGGGCATCTCAAAAATTGTGATTGAGCGAACTCTTAAAAGAATTACGCTTACGGTTCATACCGCCAGGCCAGGTGTTGTGATCGGAAAAGGTGGTGCTGAAGTTGATAAGATTAAGGAGGAATTGAAAAAGATCACCGGTAAGGATGTACAGATTAATATTTATGAGATCAAACGTCCTGAACTTGATGCAAAATTGGTAGGTGAAAGTATAGCCCAGCAGATCCGGGCAAGGATTTCATATAGAAGAGCTATGAAGCAGGCCATTGCATCTGCCATGCGTGTTGGAGCTCAAGGTATAAAAATTAAAGTTTCCGGACGATTAGGAGGTGCTGAAATGGCGCGGACTGAACAATATAAGGAAGGAAGAATTCCACTTCATACTTTAAGGGCAAATATTGATTATGCTGTTTCTGAATCCAATACTGTTTATGGTAAAATAGGCATTAAGGTTTGGATTTTTAAAGGTGAAGTATATGGTAAAAGAGATTTATCCCCTAATGTAGGGATGAGCGGAACCGGAACTGGCAATGGTGGCGGACGAAGAAAAAGAGGCGGAGACAACCCAAGAAGAAGAAGAAGATAATATTTAAAGATTTTACGCAATGTTACAGCCGAAAAGAACTAAATATAGAAAAAAACAGAAAGGTAGAGTAAAAGGTATTGCTACACGTGGGCATGAGATTTCCTTTGGCACTTTCGGTATTAAGTCATTGGAGCCTGGTTGGATCACAAGTCGACAGATTGAGGCTGCCCGTATCGCCATGACTCGAGCAATGAAAAGGGAAGGTCAGGTTTGGATCAGAATATTCCCGGATAAACCAATTACCAAAAAGCCTGCTGAAGTTCGAATGGGGAAAGGTAAAGGAGCCCCGGAATATTGGGTTGCTGTAATTAAGCCAGGAACAATATTATTTGAATCGGATGGTGTTAATACAGAACTGGCGAAAGAAGCCTTAAGACTGGCAGCTCAGAAATTGCCGGTAAAAACAAAGTTTGTGGTTAGAAAAGATTATGTGGAATAAAAATTCTAAGTCCGTATGAATGAACGGGCCTCTGACCAAAAAAATATAAAAAATTAGCAGATGAAAAATTCTGAATTGAATTCATTGACATTGGAGGAGTTGACGCAAAAACTGGAGGCTGAAAAAGAAAGCTTAACGAAGCTGAAATTCGCTCATGCCATTTCTCCCATTGAAAATCCGATGAAGATTAAAGAGACAAAAAAATTAATTGCCAGGATTAGAACCATTCTAAAACTGAAGGAAACACAAAATTAATCGAGTAATAGATGGAAAGGAATCTCAGGAAAGAACGAATTGGTACAGTTGTCAGTAATAAAATGGACAAAACTGCCACAGTTTCTGTATATCGGAAATTCAAACATCCAAAGTATGGCAAGTTCATCGGCAAAACGTCTAAGTTCTCGGTTCATGATGAAAAAAATGAATGTGGGATGGGCGATACCGTGAAGATCATGGAAACAAGGCCATTGAGCAAAAACAAAAGATGGCGATTATTGGAAATTATTGAAAGAGCAAAATAATCATGATACAGCAAGAGTCACGTTTAAATGTTGCGGATAATAGTGGGGCTAAGGAAGTCCTGGTTATTCGTGTATTGGGGGGCACAAAGAAAAGATATGCATCTGTGGGTGATAAGGTAGTTGTTACAGTAAAGACTGCATTGTCTTCCAGTACTTTGAAAAAAGGAACAGTCTCCAGAGCAGTTATCGTACGTACCAAGAAGGAAGTGAGAAGGAAAGATGGTTCATATATCAGGTTTGAAGATAATGCAGCTGTTTTGTTAAGCGCTACCGATGAACCAAGGGGTACCAGGATTTTCGGCCCGGTGGCCAGGGAATTACGTGAAAAGCAATTCATGAAAATTGTTTCTCTTGCACCAGAGGTTATTTAAATAATATTATAATGCCAAATAAGTTACATATACGTCGAGGTGATACAGTGAAAGTGCTTTCCGGAAACTCCAAAGGGAAAAAAGGAAGAGTACTTGAAGTATACGTAAAAAAGAACAGAGCGATTGTTGAAGGTGTCAATATGGTAACCAAACACCTTAAACCATCAGCAGCCAATCCTAATGGAGGTATTGAGAAGCAGGAAGCGCCTATTCATCTCAGTAATCTCATGGTGGTCGATCCGGGAACCGGAGAAGGCACCAGGATAGGCAGAAAATTAAACAAAGAAGGTAAACTTCAAAGATTTTCTAAAAAAAGCGGAGAATTTATAAAAAATGAGTAATCCAAGGATAAAAGAAAGATATTTGAATGAGGTAGTGCCTGCCTTGATGGAAAAATTTCAATACAAATCCAATATGCAGGTGCCAAAAATAGTCAAGGTAGCCATCAATAAAGGTATTGGCGCGGCGACGGCTGATAAAAAACTGGTTGATGTTGGAGTTGAAGAACTTACGATCATATCAGGGCAAAAGGCAGTTCCGACCATAGCAAAAAAGTCAGTTTCTAATTTTAAATTACGTGAAGGCATGCCTATTGGCGCTCGGGTAACCCTGAGAGGTGATAAAATGTATGAATTTATCGACAGGCTAATTGCGGTGGCTTTACCCCGTGTAAGAGACTTTAGAGGGATAAATGAAAAAGGATTTGACGGACGTGGAAACTATACCCTTGGGATTAAAGAACAGATCATCTTTCCGGAAATCAGTATCGATAAAATTAATAGGATCTCTGGAATGGATATCACCTTTGTCACGACGGCACAGACCGATGAAGAAAGTTATGAACTATTAAAGGCAATTGGAATGCCATTTAGAAAATAATATTATGGCCAGAGAATCAATAAAAGCTAGAGACCGAAAAAAAGAAAAGCTTGTAGCAAAGTACGCTGAGAAACGCAAGGCTTTAAAAGAAGCCGGCGACTGGGTGGGACTTGATAAATTACCTAGAAGTTCATCTCGTGTTCGCTTGCACAACAGGTGTAAACTTACAGGAAGGCCTAAGGGATATATGCGAAAATTCGGTATTTCCAGGGTAACTTTCAGGGAGATGGCAGGTGAAGGAAAAATACCAGGGATAACTAAGGCAAGCTGGTAATTTTGATTAGTTAATTATAAAAACATTTAGTAATTTTGCAGCCCTTTTGGGCTTAAGTTTTAAAATATGGATCCAATAGCTGATTTCTTAACAAGAATAAGGAACGCAATAAAAGCGAATCACAGGATATTAGAAATACCTTCTTCTAAAATAAAAAAGGAGATTACTAAGGTACTTCACGACAAAGGTTATATTCAAAATTACAAGTTTGAAGATGAAGCCTCACCAGGGACCATCAAAATAGCCTTAAAGTATAATCCTGAAACTAAAATTTCTGCCATTCAGCATATAGAGCGGGTGAGTAAACCTGGTCTTAGGTATTATGCCAATGCAAGAGAACTTCCAAGAGTTTTGAATGGATTGGGGATAGCAATATTATCTACCAACAAGGGTGTGATGACGGATAAAGAAGCACGAAGTGAAAATGTTGGCGGAGAGGTACTTTGTTATATTTATTAAAAGATCAGAAGATGTCAAGAATAGGAAATAAACCGATTCAAATCCCTGAAGGAGTTTCAATTAACATTGATAACAACAATGTTCAAGTGAAAGGACCTAAGGGAGAATTGAACCAGCTTGTTGATCCGGATATAATGGTAGATATATCTGAAGGTGAAGTAAAGGTGAAGCGGCCTACGGAGCAGAAAAGACATAAGGCGATGCATGGATTGTACAGGTCTCTGATCAATAATATGGTGATTGGCGTGAGTACCGGATACAAGATAGAATTAGAACTGATAGGTGTTGGTTACAAGGTTGAAGCAAGGGAAAATTATCTTGACCTTACGCTGGGATATTCACATCACGATTATTTCCAGGTTCCACCTGAGATATCAGTAAAAACGGAAACCGCAAAGGGAAAAAATCCTGTTATTATTTTGGAGAGTCACGATAAGCAACTGATTGGACAGGTAGCTGCCAAGATCAGGTCTCTCAGAAAAATTGAACCTTATAAAGGTAAAGGGATCAAGTTTGTTGGTGAACAAATCAGAAGAAAAGCTGGTAAAGCTGCTGCTAAATAAATTTAATTATGGCTTTTAATAAAGAAAAAAGAAGACTGAGAATTAGAAGAGGCATCAGACAAAGAATTTCTGGTACCAAGGGAAGGCCAAGATTATCTGTCTATAAGAGCAATAAAGGGATATATGCTCAATTGATCGATGACGATTCAGGGCATACATTGGCTTTTGCATCTTCAAAAGAGCTTGGTAAAGCTGGCGTCACGGTTCCCATATCCAAAGATGTTGGTAAAAAATTAGCTGAAAAGGCAGTAGCTAGTGGTATAGATACTGTAATTTTCGATAGAAGTGGTTATTTGTATCATGGTCGAGTAAAAGCCTTGGCGGATGGCGCCAGGGAAGGAGGCTTAAAATTCTAAATATATGCAACAGAAAAGTGTTAAATCTGTTAAGGCGAGTGAAATTGAACTAAAAGAAAAGGTTGTTGCCATTAAGAGGGTAGCTAAAGTAGTAAAAGGGGGTAGAAGGTTCAGCTTCTCGGCCATTGTGGTAGTAGGTGATGGAAACGGTGTTGTTGGTTTTGGTTTAGGTAAAGCAAATGAAGTTACCGATGCCATTACTAAAGGTATTGATGATGCTAAGAAAAACCTTGTAAAGGTTCCGATCTTAAAAGGGACTGTTCCCCATGAAGCTATTGGGAAATACGGTGGAGGATTCGTTCTTTTAAAACCTGCTTCTCCTGGAACAGGCGTAATAGCCGGTGGAGCTATGAGGGCCGTTCTGGAAAGTGCTGGCGTAAAAGACGTGTTAGCAAAATCTAAAGGGAGCTCAAATCCTCATAACGTGGTTAAGGCTACATTTCATGCGCTTGCCAATATGAGAGACCCATATACAATTGCACAGCATAGAGGAGTATCACTGTCAAAGGTCTTTAATGGTTAATATTATGGCAAAGGTTAAAATCACACAAAGACGAAGTGTTATAAACAGGCCTAAGAATCAGAAGCTTACAATAAAAGCACTGGGTCTTGGTCGGATAAATAAAAGTGTTGAAGTAGAGGCAACACCACAGATAAAGGGAATGATACGAAAGGTGAATCACTTGGTATCTGTTACTGAATTATAAATTATTAAAGATGAGACTGAATACATTAAAACCTGCAAAGGGTTCAGTAAAAAGCAATAAGCGATTGGGAAGAGGCCAGGGTTCTGGTCGTGGAGGAACCTCTACGAAAGGACATAAAGGCGCACAATCCCGGTCCGGGTATTCGAGAAAGTTCGGTTTTGAAGGAGGGCAGATGCCTTTGCAGCGCCGGGTACCTAAATTCGGTTTTAAAAGACCACAAAGGGTAGTTTTTAAGCCAGTGAACCTCGATATTCTTCAGCAATTGGTTGAGAAGACCAAGGCGAAGAAAGTGGATATCGAACTGTTGACCAGTAATGGTATTATTGGTAAAAGAGATGTAGTTAAAGTATTAGGTAGAGGAGAATTGAAAACAAAAGTAGATGTTACAGCCCATAAGTTTTCCACTTCAGCTGTTGAGGCTATTGAAAAATTGGGTGGTAAGGTAACTACACTGTAGTCTATGAAGAAATTTATTAGAACCATACGGAATATTTTTACTATTGAGGAACTGCGTGATAGAATTTTAAGCACGCTGGGTTATATCATTATTTTTCGCCTCGGATCATTTGTGGTTCTTCCCGGGGTTGATCCATCAAAACTCTCTGGTTCGCAAACTGGTATTTTGGGTTTGCTTGATACCTTCCTTGGTGGCGCATTCAGTAATGCTGCAATCCTAGGATTAGGCATCATGCCATATATATCAGCATCGATCGTTTTGCAATTGCTGACAGTGGCAGTGCCTTATTTTCTGAAAATGCAAAAAGAAGGTGAATCCGGTAGAAAAAAGATCAATCAGATCACACGGGTACTAACAATATTTATATGTTTATTCCAGTCCTCTGCATACATAGCCGGGACAATTCCTGATGACGCGGTTATGGTTGATCCATCCCTGTTTTACTTTTCATCATTGATTATTCTGACTGCAGGTACTGTATTTGCCATGTGGCTTGGTGAGAGAATTACAGAAAAGGGCATTGGAAATGGTATTTCAATGTTGATCATGATTGGAATTATTTCCAGATTTCCAGGGGCTTTGATCGCTGAAGCTACCACAAAAGGAATGAGCGGAGCTTTATTATTTATTATAGAACTAGTGGCTTTATTCTTTGTGGTTATGGGCGTGGTTGCGTTAACGCAGGCCATACGCCGAATCCCAGTACAGTATGCAAAGCAGGTGGTAGGAAATAGAGTATACGGTGGACAACGGCAATATATTCCTTTAAAAGTAAATGCAGCTGGTGTAATGCCCATCATATTCGCACAATCCCTGATGTTCCTTCCAGCTCTGATAGCTGGTTTCTGGTCGAGTTCAAGTGACCTGGCTGCGTATATCGGCAGTACATTCTCGAATTATCAATCATGGCAATATAATCTTGTATTTGGTACATTGATAGTATTGTTTACCTTTTTCTATACTGCCATTACAATAAATCCGACACAAATAGCGGATGACATGAAAAGAAACGGCGGTTTTATTCCTGGTATTAAGCCCGGGAAGCAAACCTCTGAATATATAGATAATATATTGACTAAGATTACCCTTCCTGGTTCGTTCTTCCTTGCAATTGTAGCTATTATGCCAGCATTTGCTGGAATAGCAGGTGTGTCCAGGCAATTTGCACAGTTTTATGGTGGAACGTCATTACTTATCATGGTTGGGGTAATATTGGATACATTACAGCAGATTGAGAGTTACTTGCTGATGAGGCACTATGAAGGTCTGATGAAATCAGGAAAGTTAAAGGGTAGGTCTGCAAATGTTGCTGTTGCGTAGCGGATGTTTGAAAAAGAAAAATTGATTTAAATATTTATATATGGCTAAGCAGGCATCCATAGAACAAGACGGAACGATTACTGAAGCATTATCTAATGCAATGTTCAGAGTCGAGCTGCAAAACGGACATATTGTAACGGCCCATATTTCCGGTAAGATGAGAATGCATTACATTAAGATATTGCCGGGTGATAAGGTGAAACTTGAAATGTCACCTTACGATTTAACAAAGGGTAGAATTGTTTATCGATATAAATAAATAATCATGTACTCTGCCGTCGTTGCCAATGAAATCGTTAAGAGTTGATGGAATAGGTTAAGACTTCCAGGCGGGGTTGAAACTAAACCACAATGCGGTTCATAAAGTGAGGCAGGCATTGAAATGAGAAAAGAAAGAATTTAAATTTATTTCGAATGAAAGTAAAAGCTTCTGTAAAGAAAAGGAGTAGCGAATGTAAGATCATTCGACGAAAAGGAAAAGTATACGTGATTAACAAAAAGAATCCCAGGTTCAAACAAAGACAAGGATAATTATGGCTAGATTTCAAGGAGTAGATATTCCAGATAACAAAAGAGGTGAGGTTGCACTTACCTACATTTTTGGCATTGGCCGAAGTTCTGCAAAAAGAATCCTTACCAAAGCCGGAATCGATTGGAACAGAAATGTATCGGATTGGACAGATGAAGAATCCAATAAGATCCGGTCGGTTATTAACGAGGAATTTAAAGTAGAAGGAGTACTGAAATCTGAGATTCAACTAAGTATCAAACGATTACTCGATATTGGATGTTATCGCGGCCTGCGTCATCGTAAAGGTTTGCCGGTTAGAGGGCAAAAAACAAAAAACAATTCCAGGACAAGGAAAGGTAAGCGTAAGACAGTTGCAAACAAGAAGAAAGCAGTTAAATAATCATTAATAGATGGCACAAAAGAGAAAAGATAAGGCTAAAAAACGGGTTGTCGTAGTAGATCCGGTTGGACAGGCACATATTAAGGCCACATTCAATAACATTATCATTTCAATGACCAATGGTCAGGGACAGGTTGTATCCTGGGCTTCTGCGGGGAAAATGGGTTTTAAAGGTTCCAAAAAGAACACTCCTTACGCCGCTCAAATGGCTGCACAGGATTGTGCTCAGAAAGCCTACGACCTGGGATTAAGAAAGGTGGAGATATTTGTTAAAGGAACAGGAGCAGGTCGCGAATCAGCAATGAGAACCATTCAAAATGTTGGCATAGAGGTTATTGCAATCAAAGATGTAACGCCTATGCCTCATAATGGATGCAGACCTCCGAAAAGAAGAAGAGTTTAAGAACATAAAAATAATTAAAGGTAATGGCTAGGTACAGAGGCCCTAAATCAAAAATTTCAAGAAAATTCGGTGAGCCAATTTTTGGTCCGAGTAAGGCACTTCAGAAGAAGAGTTACCCTCCAGGACACCATGGTAGGAACAGGCGGAGGAAACAATCTGAATATGCTATACAGTTACAGGAGAAACAAAAGGCAAAATACCTGTATGGTGTTCTTGAGCGACAATTCTTGAACCTATTCGATAAAGCTTCAAGAAGAAGTGGAATCACAGGTGAAATATTATTGCAACTCCTTGAATCAAGACTGGATAACATTGTTTTCCGGCTGGGCATTGCTCCTACACGAAGGGCTGCACGCCAATTGATCCTTCACAAGCACATCATTGTAAACGATGTTGTAGTGAATATCCCTTCCTTTAGCGTTAAGGTTGGCGATCTAATCGGAGTAAGAGAAAAATCAAAATCACTCCTGGTGATCAGTGAAAGTCTTGCCAGAAGAAGCAGCAAGAAATACCCCTGGATGGAATGGGATGAAGCGGAAATGTTTGGAAAATATATAAGCCTTCCACAACGCGACGAGATCCCCGAAAATATTCAGGAACAATTGATCGTCGAATTATACTCAAAGTAATAATCTTAATTTTAATAAAAAGAATTCAAATATGTCAATTTTAGCGTTTCAAATGCCTGAAAAGGTGGTCATGGAAAAAGCCGATGATTTACACGGATTATTTACTTTTAAACCACTAGAAAAAGGATATGGTGTTACTATAGGGAATGCATTAAGAAGAATTCTTCTATCCTCTCTTGAGGGATATGCCGTAACTGGTATAAAGATACCAAGTGTATTGCACGAGTTCTCAACCATAGAAGGTGTAAAAGAAGATGTTGCTGAAGT